>JAHEKC010000007.1 GCA_024638565.1 Bacteroidota bacterium | reverse complement strand
GTTCACGGATGCTTCCAATCCGGGTAATGTATCCACGCACACTTCCGCCTCACGGTGGGTTAAGCTCAGCGATGTACAGCCTGCGCTCCAGGTGGGCAGCTTCTACGATGTACGTACCCGCGCGGTTATTGACGGGGTGGGCATGTGCTACGGGAACGTATGCCAGATTGGTATTTCCAGTGCCATGCCGCCTGCAGGTAACTATACCCTGCGCACGATCATCGACGAAAGCGGTGAAGTCATCCAGGTGCGTGATGGCCTCAACTTCGGCATAAACCCGAACCCGAGCAATGACATCTTTACGGTCAGCCTTTTTACCAACCAGACGGAACTCGTAGGGATCAACGTGTATGATATGACCGGCCGTATGATCCAGTCTCATGAAGTAGATCCTTCGAACGATCAGTTCCGGTTCGGAGATGACCTGATTCCCGGAGTCTACATGGTCGAATTCACGCAGGGTCCCACGCTGCGGCAGACTATGAAGGTTGCCAAAACAAACTAAAAGACGAACCCTTTTCTGACAGCGAAGCAGGCCCCTGGCCTGCTTCGCTTTTTTATATGCTTCCGGTCTTGCGGGCTGTATACAGTCCATGCACCGCCACGGACCCGATGATGACAACTGCGCCCCAGAAGAAGCCGGCGGTCAGGAACCGCTGTTCGTTAAAAAAGATCATGGCCAGTATGATGCTGTAAATGGGTTCCAGGTTAACTGAAAGGTTCATGGTAAAAGCCTTTACCTTTTTCAGGGCTTCCATCGAAATGGTGAAGGCAAAGGTGGTGCAGATCACACTCAGTAAAACCAGGTACAGGAGGTCCTGACCGCCGGGAACCTCAAACGTACCCCCGGCAAACCGGTAATACAATGGCAGCAACAGCGTGAGAAAGACAAACCCGGAAGCGAGTTCGTAGAATGTAACTTTTTCGTGCTGTTCTCCTGCAACCATTTTCTTGTTAAGGATCGTGAATATGGAAGCCAGCAGGGCGCTGAAAAGCGCCAGGGCCATTCCGTATATATGGGCCTGCTGGAATGCGAAGATCAGGTACAGGCCCCCGATCACCCCGATGCCAAGCATGAGTTCGGAAAAATGATGCCGTACGCGAAAGAAAAACGGCTCCAGTACGGAAGTAAACAACGCGATGGAGGAAAAGCAGGCGAGCGCTACCGAAACGTTAGAAGCCTTAATGGATGCATAGAAAGTAAGCCAGTGAACGGCCACGATGGCGCCGATGGCGCACATGCGCCAAAGCATGCGGGGCGACGTCCTGAGTGCCTTGCCCCTCCAGCGCATATATACCAGCAGGGCCGCGGCGCTGATGCACATCCGGTACCAGACGATCATGCCTTCGTTCATGGCAATGGCTTTTCCGAAAATACCCGTAAACCCCCACAGGAAAATAGCGAGGTGCATCAGCAGGTAGGCTCTTTTCATCCGGGATTCAGAAAAATACAGGGAGCCGCTCGTAAAGTTTCTTTACGGGGAGTCCCATGACATTGTGGTAGGATCCCTCGATGCGCTCGATGGCCGTGAGTCCGAACCAGTCCTGCACCCCATACGCACCTGCTTTATCAAATGGCTCGTATTTATCGATGTAATAACCGATCTCCTGGTCGCTGAGTTCCTTGAAAAATACGGATGATGAATCGTAAAACAACTCCTGCTTTTCACCCGAGGTAATACACACCCCCGTGAACACTTCGTGCTTCCGTCCGGAAAGGGATGACAGGATTCGGTGCGCGTCATCACGGTCTGTTGGTTTACCCAGGAGCGTGTCATCCAGGCAAACAATCGTGTCCGCCGTGATGACAAGCGATTTTTCCGTGAGCAGCAGGTCGTCAAAAGCAGCAGCTTTCTTTTTTGCGAGGTGCATGGCGATGGCTTCCTGCTGCAGGTTGTCCGGAAAGGACTCATCCACGGGGCGGACCACCACCCGGTGCCGGATACCCAGGGCACCAAGCAGCTGGTGCCTGCGCGGCGAGCCTGACCCGAGGATGATGTCAAACCGGTCGATGGCATTGTAAAAGGAATCCATGGGAGTTCAGTAAAGTAAATAAAATACGTACATGGACATGATCCCGGCAGCCATGATGCCCTTGGCCAGCGTGCTGAGCCTGCCATAGCCTATTGACGAATGCGACCGCACGAGGCCGGCCGCAAGCACCATCAACGGTACCTGTACCAGTGCGACGATGTAGAGAAATGGCAGCAGGGCTTCCCATTGCCGCTCGCTGTATTGCAGCCAGGCCAGTGACAGCACTACCGCACCCGTGAGCATTAAAGCCACCAAACGTGCTGCCGCCGGGCCGGCAAGTACGGCAATCGTTTTTTTTCCGAACCTGCGGTCGCCTTCCAGGTCCTCGAGGTCCTTGATGATTTCACGGATCCAGGAAAGCATGAATGCAAAAAATGCGTATCCGAAGGCAATATTCCTGATGCCGGGATCCGCGCGTGCCAGCTGGTCGGACATGGGCACGATCAACAATGCCATAGCCACCAGTGCAGCCACTACAAGGTTTCCCAGGAACTTCCATTGGCGCAGAAAACCGGAATAGGCCAGCAGCAGAAAGGAAGCCAGCAGGTGGACCTGCAGGACAAGCGGCACGTGCCGGAACCAGGACAGGTAAAACCCAATGGCCAGGCCCGCAAGGGTGGTGACGACATAGGCGATTCTTACCGACCTGCCCGGCGGATTACCGGCCTTGTTGACCCCATCTTCCTGTGTATCCTGGAGATCGTTTACGAGATAGCCACCCGCGGCAATGCAAAGCACGGATACCACCAGCAGCCAGAATTCGAACGGCCCCAGCGCGGTTGCGAGGCCGGCTGCACCGAGCATGGGCGTTACGACTGTATAGTAGAGGAGGGCCTGGGCAATGGCGATCATGGCCAGGTTGCCGGTCCGCAGCCTTTTTGCCAGGGTCATTTCAGTTTTGATGCCATTTTTCATGGAGGCGCATGGCCTGTTCAATGACGTCACGCACACATCCTTCGCCCCCGCGGTATTCCGAAACATAATGACTTATTTCCCGGACCTCGGCCATGGCGTCCCGCGGTGCCGCCGCAATGCCTGCATGCTTCATCACCTCCACATCAGGAACGTCATCCCCCATGAAAAGGACATTTTCGGTTTTGAGTTTAAGGCGATCCATCACTTCCGTTAATTTGCCGAGCTTATCCGTCACGGCCGTGTATACCTCCCGCACACCCAGCTTGTGCAGGCGTTCCACGGCGCCCGGCGGGGTGCCCCCGGAGATAATGACCACATGGTAACCGTTTTTCACGGCATGCTGCATGGCGAAACCGTCCTTGATGTTCATGGTCCGCAGCAGTTGCCCGTCGGGCATAATGGTGAGCAGGCCGTTTGTCAGGACGCCGTCCATGTCCAGGGCAAAGCACGAAATATGCCTGAGCTTCTGTTTAAAGTTTTCCATTTCTCGTTGAAACCGTTTTTTCCCGGGTCGAATATCGCTTCATGATTTCGTCCGAGACCAGTTTGTATATCCTGCGGGATCCGGGCTGATCCCTGAGCGCCTGCAGGTGCCTTTTGATTACCTGGTCGTCGCCCCGGCGTGCCGGTCCTGTCTGCGCATCATGCGGTTTTCCGGCATGCAGCCGGTCAGCCGTTTCGCGGATCAGCGGCCACAGCAATTCCATGGGCAGCCTGTCGCGGTCGAGCAACTCCCCGGCGGCCGTGTACATGTAGTTCGAAAAGTTTCCAGCAAATACGGCCGCCAGGTGCGCGGTAAACCGTTGTTCGCTGTCCATCTTCCATACCTTTCCGCCCAGCGTGCGTGCGAGACCGGATAGCAATCGCATCGTTACGGTGTCCCCCGCTTCCACGCACAACGGAATATCGTCCGGGCTGACCTTCCGGCCCCGTACCAGGCTCTGGAGCGGGTAGAGGACGCCATGCCGGGTAAACCGCTTGAGCGATGAAAGGGGTTCGCTGCCAGAGGTATGCACCACCAGGTATTCAGAAACGGGAATCCCGGCGGCCAGGCCGGAAATAGCGGTGTCGGCAACGGCGATGATTACCAGGTCGGCGTCAGGCCTGATTTTTTCCGGCCGGGTGGTGCCGGAACATTGAAACTCCCTGCCGAACCGGCGGGCCGCCGCCGCACGGCGTCCGTATACCTGTTTCAGCGTGTGTCCCGCGTGCTGCAGGAGATAGGCCATGTGCCATGCGACATTGCCGGTACCGGCAATCACGACATCCAGGGGATGCGTTACCCGGTTATTTGCCGGCTTCGTTGTCATGGTTCGTTTTCCCCTTTTCCTTCCCGAATCGGGACATTTCTTCGGCTACCGCCTGGCCGCCGGCGCCGGAACGGCCCAGGCCGGTCACAATAGAAGCGCGGTCCTGGTCTGATTTGTCCTGGCTAAGCTTGAATCGTTCCTCCACGCGTGTAACCCTGATCGTAAACGCGACCACGCGCTTAAGCTTTTCAGAAATAAAATCATCAGGGACACTGGTGAAAGTCTTTTCATAAAACCCGGGGTCATGATGGCGGACCAGCCGGTGCATGAGGCGGGTCATATCATCAGGATTTTCGATGACATCAATATGGCCGTATGCATGCACCGCCACGTAATTCCACGTGGGAATGGGATCAGCGTCCCGGTAATCAGATGGAGAAATGTATGCATGCGGGCCCTGGAAGATGACCATCGATTCCTGCTGGCCGAAAGTCTGCCATTGCCTGTTAGCTCTTGCCATATGCCCGGTAAGGGTAAGCGGGTCCTCCTTTTCAACCATGAAAAGGAGGTGGGAGGCAAGCGGGACCCTGCCGTCATGCGTGACCAGCGTGGCAAACTCATGTGCACGGATAAAACGTATGATCTCGGCGTGGTTTCCCGATTTGTTGTAGGAAGGCGCGTACACCTGAGCGAAGGTATAAAAACGAAGGCTAGCGGTGCTCAGTCCTGCCTCGCCTGCCTGAAACGCCGCCGGGCCGCCATGGCCGTACCGATGATCATGAATATGCAGCCTGTCCACAGGATGTTGATGTACGGGAAAACGATTGCCTTCATGATAATGAAGTCCTTTTTATTTCCCTTTTTCTCCGCGACGGTGATGGTAAACTGCTCCGTTCCCGGGTCAATGCGCGTAAACCCGATTTTCAGCCCGAGTTCATCCAGTACATCCTCGATCGTGAATGCTATATTGTTGCGAATGACAAAAACGGGTTCGGCAGTATATCCCTTCATGTTGACATCGGAGACCTGCAACAGGGCGGATACGGCGATATCGCTGCCGGAGACCGTCCACCGTGTTGTATCCGGGCTTTTATTCAGTGACCTGAGCACCATCACGCTGTTCGAATTGATGATGGTGTCACCCAGCCGGACTGTCCATTCCCGGGGTTCCTGGTAGGCCCTGTCATCATCCAGCCCCCCTGTTTCAAGGTCAGCGTAGGTGACATGGGTGTAAATATCCCTGTCCGGAAAGTGCCGGGTATCAGGTTCCGCCACGTTCCCCATGCGGGCATTCAGCTGCACCCTGGGTTCGAGCGTAAAGGCCTTTTCATACGTTCCGTCTTCCCTGCGCTCCAGGTAGTCGATGGTGTAAAAGATGTTTACGCCCTCGCGGCGCTTTTCCCTGTAAGTCACATAGTAGTCCGCCATCCGGAGTGTGTCATTCCGGACCAGCATGATGTTTTCATTATTGGGAAAATCCTCACCCAGGTCGATATTCAGCACGTTGTTGGATATAATATTGCTACGGGCATTGGACACAAGTGTGCCCAGGAGGATAAGGCCAATGCCCACATGTGCGATGGATGCGCCGCTGTGCCGGAGCCGTCCCCGGAGTACCCGGAACAGGTAATCGGCATTGGCCGTCACTGAGAAAATGGAAGCGAACAGCAATGCGATATAGTGGATGCGCGTGAAACCCATGGCCCATGCCACCGCAACTGTAATGATAACGGAGGCGGCGGCCGACACGACAAGGCTTTGCATGACCTTGCGGACATCGGAGCGTTTGTATTTGAAAAACTGACCGATTCCCACCAGCATGCAAATGATTACGGCCACCGGAACCTGGATGGAATTATAAAATTCAACCGGTTCTGCCGGCGGTGCCATGTTGGTACCGAAAATCTTGTTGATTACGGGCAGGGAGGTGGTAAAGGTGATCTGGGTCGCGGAAATGGCCAGCACCAGCATGCCCACGAACATCCAGAACTCCCGCGACGTGGCATGCTCCTCGGGATTGCGCCGGATGACGGATTTGCGGTGGCGGATCAGCAACACGACGGCCAGCAATACGAAGAAACCCATGTAGACAAGCAGCTGTCCTGACATACCAAGATCTGTAAAGGCATGCACGGAGGTGTCGCCCAGGATGCCGCTCCGCGTCAGGAAGGTGGAGTAGAGCACGAGGATGAACGTGATGACGCATAACAGGTAGCTGCTCAGCAGGGATTCCTGGTTGCGTTTCTGGATGATCATCACATGTGCGGCCCCTACCAGCGTAAGCCAGGGAACGAGTGATGCGTTCTCCACGGGATCCCAGGCCCAGAAACCACCGAAGCTGAGCGCTTCGTAAGCCCATGCCGCGCCCATGAGGATGCCCATTCCCAGCGCCATGACCCCGAAATATGCCCATCCCAGGGCGGGTCGGATCCATTCGGTCACGCGGCCTGACAAAAGACCACCCACCGCGAACGCGAATGGCATCAGGGTGGCGGCAAAACCAAGAAACAACACGGGCGGGTGAATCACCATCCAGTAATTCTGAAGGAGCGGATTCAACCCGCGGCCATCCTCGATGCGGTCAAGGTAATCCGGCATACTGGCGAATGGGAGGTTCGCCATTTCAGGGTGTTCCCGCAACAGGACAAACGGGTTACTGCCAATCCGGAAATCACCCAGGTAAACACCCAGCACCATGGAGCAGAGGAACACCTGTACCATCATGATCACGGCCATCACCGGGGGCTCCCAGGTGCCCCCGCGCCGAAGGATGAACACGGCCAGGACGACATGCCAGAAGGTCCAGAGCAGGAAACTGCCTTCCTGGCCTTCCCAGAAGCATGACATAATGTAACGCAACGGCAATATGGTGCTTGAATGCTGCCAGACATAATAGTATTCAAAACGGTGGTTGACGATGAGGTAGTAAAGAACACCGAAGATGCTGATCACGGAAACCGCGTGGAGCCCAAAGGAGATGCGGCCCACCCGGCGCCAGGCGGCGTCCTCCGGCCGCTTCATATTGAAAAGGTAGGCACATACCGCCAGCAGGGCAGCGGCAAATGAAACGGCAATCAACAGGTTGCCGATCCTGCCATATATAAGCTGTTCACCCAGGTATTCCATCTAATTTCTGCTGACGTACGAACCGGGTGTCAATCCGGGGCATGCGAACTCATGGATTTGGCAGGTTTTGTTGCTGCATTTCATTCCCCGCGTATTTCGACGGGCACTTCATCAGGATATCCGAAGCCACAAAAACCTCGTCTTTCATCTTTCCGATAATGACAATCTGTTCGGACTTTTCAAAATCCTGCGGCTTTGTACCGTTGTAAAGGACCTTGTACTCAACACCGTTGTTGTCTTTCATGAAAAATCCGAAAATATTCGCATTCACCTCCGGGTCGTATTCAAAAGGCCGGTCCAGGTTGAGTGTGCCTACCACGTGATACACTTTGCCCGGATGGTCCGCCGCCGTACCGAAATCAGCGTACGTGGACGACTTGCTGACCGTACTTACGATGATGGCGAATGCGGCCGCGATCACAACGATACCTATAATATATGATTTTTTCATGTGTTAAATAACTTGCAGGTTAAGTTCCGGCTCTGTTCCGGATTTTGCGTTCAAGCCGGCCGATCTTCCTGTCGAGCAGGACCAGGTAAACGAGTACCACCGTGAATACGATGGCCATAACGCCCACCACCACGTAGATCTTGCCTTCGGACCGCATGGTATCGGCCATATCAACACCCTGCTGGGCGAAGGCCGGCAGGCATGTCATGCATAAGGCCAGTATCAGTTGAAATTTCTTCATATGCTCACCGTATTTTCCAGTTTGCGGGTTCGTATCCTGATTTGAAGGATCCAGAGACCTACCAGGATCCAGCCCGCAACCGCGGGATAGAACACTGCCCTCATCCTGCTGTCGAGATCGTATGAACCGAATGCCGGATTCCCGCCGTTACCGGGATGCAGCGAGTCCGTCAGCCTGGGGAGCACCATGATGAAAACGATCATCAGGCTGAACGAAAAGATCGCATAGACGGCCGACAGCCTGGCACGTTTTTGTTTTTCCGGAACCGAATTCCGCAGGATGAAATACGCGGCATAGACCAGCATGGTGGCAGCTGATCCGTTCAGCTTCGTATCGTTGACCCACCAGGCGCCCCAGGTAAACCGGGCCCATAGCATTCCGGTCAGCAGGCCGGCAATACCGAAGACCATGGCCACACGTGCGGCCTCGGCGGCCACCAGGTCGTGATCCGGGGAGGAGCCGGAAAGATATTTCAGGGAATAGATCAGCGAAACCAGGAACAACGCCATCATGGTGAACCACATGGGCACATGAAAATAAATGTTACGGATCGTTTCGTTCAGGATGGCCATACGCGGAACCTCTCCGGTCAGCCCGGCAACCAGGGAATAATAAACCAAAAGGGCGGCCGCTATTTTCCAAACGTATCTCATCATCCGCGGCTGGCAGGTCTCCCGGCCCCTTGCGGCGGGGATAGTTCACGCATCAAAAACGCCGTAGTTAGACGTATCAAAATAGCTGAAATTCAATGATTTACTGGTAAAAATCGGCCCTGCCTCAAGCCTTCCAAATATAGGGAAATAATAAATAGGCAAGTGCGATCACCAGGGCGTTTAAGGACAGCAATACGAGCAGGTGCGGGTTGTTGACCGACCAGCTGAAGCCTTCCATGGCGTTGCGCGAGAACCGGATCACCGTGATCAGCAACGGCAGCAGGATGGGGAAGCTGAGCACCGCCATCAATGAGGCGCTGTTGCCCGCGCGGGATGCGATGGCGCTAACCAGGGTAAGCACGGCGGCAAATCCCGTTGAACCAAGCAGCAGCCCGAGTAGAAACATCGGTACATCGGCAACGAGGTTGCCGAGAAATACCGTGTAAAAACCGAAACTGGCCAGGGAGATCACGGTCATCAAAACGCTATTGTAAACGATGCGTGCCAGGATGACCTGCTGGGGGTCGAGGAAGGAATAATAGAATAGCTGAAGCCCCCTGGTCTCCTGCATGAAGCTTTTGGCCACGGCATTTACGGCGGCGAAAAGAAGGATTATCCAGAACAGTGCATTCCAGGCCTGCGGGTCGATCATCTGCCGGAAGGCATTGTAGCAGATGAAAATGGTCGAGATCACATATATGAAGACCCCGCTCAGCGCATATTTATTCCGCCATTCAAGCGTGATTTCCTTTCCGACCAGTGTGAAGATATTGCGCATGCCCCGGGAGCGGCCATTGTGCCGCTTTTGCTAAGTAAATTAAAAAAAACATTTTTGCACAAACGGAAGACATGAAAGTAGACATTCTTGCCTTTGGCGCCCATCCGGACGACGTGGACCTGTGTTGCAGCGGTACCATTGCCCGGCACGTGGCGGAAGGGCGTAAAACCGGCATTGTTGACCTGACCAATGGAGAACTGGGAACACGGGGCAACGCCGCCACCCGGTTAAAAGAAGCGAAAGCAGCTGCGAAGGTTTTGGGGGTTTCATTCAGGGAGAACCTGGGCATGAAGGATGGTTTCCTGGTTAACGACAAGCCAAGCCGCATGGCCGTGGTACGGAAGATTCGTGCCGCAAGGCCGCATATCGTGCTTGCCAATGCACTGGAGGACCGCCATCCCGATCATGCCGTTGGCGCGCGCCTGGTGGCGGATGCCTGTTTCCTGGCAGGTCTGCCCAAGGTTAAGACGACATATAAAGGCAAGCACCAGGTGGCTTTCCGTCCGCGTATCGTGCTGCATTATATCCAGGACCGGATGCCGAAGCCTGACCTGCTTGTCGATATTAGCGGATTCGTGGATAAGCGCATGAGTGCCATCATGGCATTCAAGTCACAGTTCTATGATGAAAAATCCAGGGAACCGGAAACCCCCATTTCGAGCAGGCAGTTTCTGGACGCGCTCGAATTCCGCGCGCTCGAGTGGGGCCGGATGATAGGGGTGCCATATGCTGAGGGTTTTAACGCTGAACGCCGCATTGGCATAGGTGATCTTTTCGCCTTAACCTGAAACCGTTTCAGTCGACCCAGGCAATGACTGAAATTTCCAGGCTTACGTCTTTGGGCAACCGGGCTACCTGCACGGTCTCGCGGGCGGGATAGGTGTCCTCGAAATAGCTTTCGTAAACCTCGTTTACCACTCCGAACTGTTCCAGGTCCCTGAGAAAGATGGTTGATTTGATAACCTGGTGCATCCCGCTTCCTGCTTCTTCCAGAATAGCTTTGATGTTGCGCATCACCTGCCTGGTTTCGACACTGATATTGGCTTTGATCAATTCACCTGTTACAGGGTCGATCGCAATTTGCCCTGATACATAAAGCAGGTTTCCAGCCCGAACCGCCTGGCTGTACGCGCCAATAGGCTCCGGGGCCTGTTCCGATTTGATAACAACTCGTTTATAGTTCACCTTTTCTTCGGTTTGCGGGCGGCCTGTGGCGGACTGCGCCCTCAGTAAACTGCAAGATAGGGAAATGAGCAGCGTGGTTATCAGGAAGGTTTTCACTTGACTTGTTTTTTTGGGGAAGCCCGTTTCACCGCACGCCCTTTAATGCCGGTTCGTTTGACGAGGGCCTCATAATACTTGCACCAGCTCCGAATGCCGCAGGATTCGCACTGCGGCCGGCGTGCCTTGCAGACATACCGGCCGTGAAGGATCAGCCAGTGGTGGGCGAGACGAACCTTCTCTTCCGGGATATGTCGTACCAGCTGCCGCTCAGCCGCAAGTGGGGTACGTGCATTGGTGGTAAGCCCTGTTCGGGCCGATACCCTGAATACATGCGTGTCAACGGCCATGGCTGCTTTTTCAAAAACGACAGATGCAATTACATTGGCAGTTTTCCTGCCGACCCCGGGCAGCTGCTGCAGTTCCTCCACCGTGGAAGGAACCTCGGAAGTGAATTGGTCACGAAGCATGCGTGCCATGCCCGCGAGGTGCCGTGCCTTGTTATTGGGGTAGCTGATGCTCCTGATTAACGGGTATATCTCCCGGTCACTGTGCGCGGCAAGGGTCTCGACATCCGGAAAAGCCCTGAAAAAATCAGGCGTGGTCATGTTCACGCGCTTGTCAGTGCATTGCGCCGACAGGATTACTGCCACGAGCAACTGGTATGGATTTTCGTACATCAGCTCCGTTTCGGGAGCGGGCGCGTGATGTTCGAACCAGGAAAGGATATACCTGTAGCGATCAGCTTTACGCAATGGAATCCGGCGGTTGAAGGACCGCCAATTTAACGAAAACAACAGGTCCGGATCAATGCGTCACCGCACGGGATTTCCGGCCCCGGCTCGTGCGACCGGAATAGCGCATGATGCTTCTCAGGCAACTGTTTGCCGGCCGTTCCAACATACAATCCAGTAAATGCTGTGCCTTTTTCAGGCTTTCGAATTCCGCTTCTGTGGCGGGATCTGTGTCGATGTCCTTTTGGATCAGGACCGTTTCGGTAAGTGGTGTTTCGTTGTAGAGGTAAAGAATCAGATCATTCGTGGTAGACGTTTTTCCCATATGTATAATTTGGTGAGTTCATGGCCTTATAACGGCATGCCCCTGGGAATATTGCTGTCCTTTTGAATTATTTTATGCCGTTTCCGGGCCTGGCAGGGCCCACGGCCGGCATCCTGGCGTCCCTGACCTTTTCCCGCAGCAGGGCGAAATCGAGAACCTCGATCATCTCCTCTACATAGTGGAATTTCAGGCCTTTAAGGTAATCTTCCTTGATGTCATCCACGTCCTTCCTGTTATCGGCACTCAGGACAATCGTGCTGATTCCGGCCCGTTTGGCTGCCAGAATCTTCTCCTTGATCCCGCCCACGGGAAGCACCCGGCCGCGGAGGGTGATCTCACCTGTCATGGCCATCTTCTTCTTGACCTTGCGCTGGGTGAAGGCGGAGGCCAGGGAGGTAAGCATGGTAATGCCCGCCGAAGGGCCATCCTTGGGCGTGGCACCCTCCGGCACATGCAGATGGATGTCATTGGAATCGAATACACCCGGCTCCAGGCCCAGGTCGCCCGCATGCGCCTTGACATATGCCAGCGCTATCGCGGCCGATTCTTTCATCACATCCCCGAGGTTGCCGGTGAGCGCCAGCTTTCCCTTGCCGGGATTAAGGCTTGTTTCGATAAAAAGGATATCACCGCCGTTAGGCGTCCACGCCAGCCCGGTCACCACCCCGGCATGCGTATTGTCCAGCCACCGGTCCTTGATAAACCTTGGGGGTCCCAGGATATCACCCAGCCGGTCTATGCTTACCCTGGATTCATATGCTTCGTTCATCGCAATGGACTTGGCCAGGAATCTGATTACCGAAGCGATATTCCGTTCCAGGCTTCGTACACCGGATTCACTCGTATACTTGTCAATGATTGATTCGATAACAGCGCCATTGAACTGCACCTGCTTTTTCTTCACGCCATGCGCCCTCAGCTGTTTCGGTACCAGGTGCCTGAGTGCAATCTGGACTTTCTCCTCCACCGTGTAGCCGTCCAGCTGGACGATCTCCATCCGGTCACGCAGGGCGGGCTGGATCGTGCTCAGCGTATTGGCTGTAGCGATGAACAGCACGTTTGAAAGATCGTATTCGATCTCGACGAAATTGTCGTAAAAAGCGTTGTTCTGTTCCGGGTCGAGCACCTCGAGCAACGCGGATGACGGATCACCGTGGAAGTCGCTTGTAAGCTTGTCCACCTCGTCCAGCACGAATACAGGATTGCTGGATTTGGCTTTCTTGATATTCTGGATGATGCGCCCGGGCATGGCACCGATATAGGTCTTGCGGTGTCCCCGTATTTCCGCTTCGTCCCGCAAGCCACCGAGCGACATGCGCACATACTTACGGCCCAGCGCGGCGGCGATGCTCTTGCCAAGCGAAGTCTTGCCCACCCCGGGAGGGCCCACCAGGCACATGATAGGCGATTTCATATTGCCTTTCAGCTTCAGCACGGCCAGGTACTCCATGATGCGTGCTTTTATCTTTTCGAGCCCGTAATGGTCCTTGTCCAGGACCTTCTGTGCGTGTTTCAGGTCGAAATTGTCCTTTGAAAATTCATTCCAGGGCAGGTCCAGCAGCAGGTCCAGGTAATTCAGCGTGACGGAATATTCGGCAGCGGCAGGGTTGATGCGGCCCAGCCGTTCCACCTCCTTTTGAAATACCTCGGCCACCTCCTTGCTCCACTTTTTCTTGGAGGCCCGTTCCTTCAGTTCGTTCAGCTCCTTGTCCACGGGTGTGCCGCCGAGTTCCTCCTGTATGGTCCGCAGCTGCTGATTCAGGAAATATTCGCGTTGCTGTTTGTCGATGTCTCCCTTGACCTTGGATTGAATCTGGTTTTTGAGTTCCAGCATCTGCAATTCCTTGGTCAGGAGTTCCAGCAGGCGGGTGGCCCGTGCCTTCACATCGACGAGTTCCAGCAGTTCCTGCTTCTGGGACACATCGGCGTTCATGTTTGATGATATGAAGTTGATCAGGAACCCGGGGCTTTCGATGTTCCTGAGTGCAAATCCGGCTTCCGAGGGGATATTGGGGGACTGCTGGATGATCTGGTTCGAGATGTCCTTGAGGGAATCCACGAGCGCCAGGAACTCCTTTTCTCCTTTTGGCGGCTTGGTGTCAGGCAGCGGGTTGATTCTCGCCTTCATATACGGATCCGTCTGCACCTCCTCTGTGGTTTCGAATCTCCTTTTGCCCTGAATGATAACCGTGGTGTTGCCGTCAGGCATGCGCAGCATCTTCAGGATGAATGCCACTGACCCTACCTTGTTCAGGTCTTTGAATTCAGGATCTTCAATAGAGGCGTCCTTCTGCGACACAACTCCGATGATCTTGCTTCCCTTGTATGCATCCTTGATAAGGCTGATGGACTTGTCACGGCCCACGGTAATGGGAATCACCACCCCTGGAAAAAGCACTGTATTTTTAAGCGGCAATATTGACAGTACATCGGGTATTTTTTCAGCATTAATGGATTCCTCGTCACCCGGGGTCAAAAGCGGAATCAGGTCCCCGTCATCATCCGCAATCCCTCCAATAACAAGCTGTTGGGCCTTTTTTTGATCTTCAAACATGTAAATATCTCTGTGTCAATTTGTCAAACTATACGTCTCAATTGGGCAAAAGCCCCCTATTTCAATAGCTGTGCCACCTTCGTGCGGTAATAGCACTTGATGCAGCCGGGCTGCCATGAATCAGATGTCCCTGCGTTTATAAAGTACCCTGAAAAGATCACTGTCCTTTTTTCCGAATCTCTTACCGCGACGTTTGTACATGGCTGCCACGGCTTCCATGGCCTTGGCGGGCCTGTACCGCTCAAATCCTTCAGCGCCACCCCATGAAAACGACGGGATAAACTTTGGTGGAAAGCCGCCACCGAAAATATTGGCGCTGACCCCGGTGACCGTACCGGTATTGAACATGGTATCGATGCCGGACCTGGAATAGTCTCCCATAAACAGGCCGCAAAACCGGAGCCCGGAAGTTTTCATTCCCCCGCTCCTGAAATTCCAAACGGACACATCACTGTAATTGTTTTTCAGGTTGGAGTTGTTGGTGCCGGCACCCAGGTTACACCATTCGCCGATGACGGAATTTCCCAGGAAACCCTCGTGCGCCTTGTTGGAGTACCCGGACATGATGCTGTTGTTGATCTCCCCGCCCGCCTTGCACCAGGGCCCCAGGGTAGTGGCCCCGTAAATACGGGCACCCATCTTCAGGACCCCATGCGAACAAAGGGCGAATGGCCCCCGGACCGTACATCCTTCCATGACCTCGGCGTCGGCGCCGATATAAATGGGCCCGGTACCGGCATTCAGTACGGAATCGGTAACCACGGCGCCCGGTTCAATGAATACCTGGCTTTTGTTGCGTACGCTGACGCTTTTCGGGATGGCAGCGGATTTACGTCCAGCGGTAAGCAAGTCGAAATCGGCCCGGATCTGCGCGTCGTTATGCAGGAACAGGTCCCAGATGCGTTGCAGGTGACCGGCCTTACGGCGATAGCTTTTCTTTTTACCGGCACGGAGCATTTCAACGGGAGGGAAGGCGATCATATCCTTTCCGCCACATGCGGCGATGAACAACTTTCCGCGCCAGAGCGATTCGCCGTTGTGCAGGGACCGGATCGCTTCGACGAGATGCGTGTCCGGCAAAACAGATGCATTGATACAGGTATTTTGAGCTGCTTTCCGCGAAGGAAACTTCGGTATGAGGTACGGCTCAGTGACCGTGGAAAGCCGTTCCCCGAGGAAGCATTCCCATTTTTCCCGGATGGTGAGGATACCCACCCGCAAATCGGCGACCGGTTTCGTGATGGTGAACGGGAAAAAGTGCTCGCGATCGATATCGCAGAGAATGTAATTCATGGGGTTCACGAAAATAGGGTTTTCCGGGCTTCGTAATTTAAAGTGACGCGATTGCGGTATGTGTTGTTCTTACCAGCTATGCTTTAATTCGACCATGGCCATTCACCGCACCCTGCGGGCTTGTGAATGGCCGGTCTCATTAATAAAGAAAGCCCGCCGGAGGCGGGCTAACCTTTAAAAACTAATAGCCATGAAAACGTTATTTTTTATCAGCAGGCTTTTTCTTGCCATAGCGGGTGCGGAACTTGTCCACACGGCCTGCTGTATCGACCAGCTTCATTTTGCCGGTATAATACGGGTGAGAAGCTGAAGAAATCTCCAGCTTTATAAGCGGATATTCTTTTCCGTCAGTCCACTTGATCGTATCCTTGGTTTCCGCGCAGGAGCGGCTGAGGAATGTGTAATCACAAGAAATGTCCTTGAAAACGACCGGACGGTAACTCTTGGGATGAATGCCTTCTTTCATAAATCTGTACTGCAAATATAGAGAATCATGCGACACGACCAAACCCCGTAATAAAAAAAGAAAATTGCGGAAAAGCCTGGTTTTGAAGTATCAGGAAAAGAACGCGCACGGCCTTCCCAGGGGTAACCGCGCGATCTGCATTGATACTAAATCCGGGGAATTGCAGTTTCTATCTTTGCCCGTTCATGAGAAAGTGGATACCCGCAGCCTTCGCCCTGGCATTGCTCGCCGGCTCCTGTAAAAAGGAGGATGATGTGCTTACCGGGAATGCGGTCAACCTGGAGTTTTCTGAGGATACGATCCTGTTTGATACCGTATTCACCACCCTGGGATCCACCACGGAATTCCTCCTGGTATACAACAACCAGGGTTCAGCGGTCAGGATCTCCACCATCCGGCTGGCACGTGGCGCTGCATCTTCGTACAGGATGAACGTGGATGGCGTACCCGGACACACGGTTCACGACGTGGTGATAGGCCCGAAAGACAGCCTGTGGATTTTTATCGAGGTGACCATCGATCCCAATAACGCCGCCACGCCATTCCTGGTGACAGACTCCATCCTATTTGAAAGCGAAGGATCGGTCCAGGATGTGGACCTGCTGGCATTCGGGCAGAATGCCATCTTTCATATCCCGGACCGCAGTTTCGGCGGCCTGCCGTATTCCGTGATAGACGGCGACACCCTGCCGCCGTGCAGCGTGATAGAGTGGGACAGTATCCTGCCGCACGTGGTATATGGTTATGCGGTGGTCGACTCCTGCTATACACTCCGGATCCATGAAGGCACGCGGATCCACTTCTTCCAGGGCGCCGGGCTTTGGGTATACCGGTATGGCACGCTGGAGGTCCTGGGCAGCGTGGAGCATCCCGTTACGTTCCAGGGTACGCGGCTGGAACCAGCTTATGACAACGTTCCCGGGCAATGGGACCGGATATGGATCAACGAAGGGGGGGTAGGCAACCAGCACCTCATCCGGAATGCCGTAATTAAAAATTCATTCATCGGGCTCCAGCCCGAGAACTTCCTTTCTCCCTACGGCCAAAACCAGGCGACCCTCGAGATCAGGAATACGATCGTGAAAAATGCCAGTGGCATAGGAATGCTGGCACGTGACTATACAGTTACGGGATACAACATGGTTGTCGGCAACTGCGGATCCAATAACATGGCACTGACAATCGGCGGTTCGTACGAGTTTAACCAATGTACGTTTGCCAATTACTTCCCGGCCCAGCGCAGCGCACCGGTTGTGTACATCAACAACTTTTACAACAGCACTACCGGTACCATGGGCAACGACCTCGTTAAGGCCACGTTCCGGAATTGCATTATCTACGGAACGGCCGACAACGAACTTGAACTGGACTTTGAAGCATCTGCCGCATCTGCACATAACTTTTACGATTGCCTGGTGAAAGTGGATGGTACCACACCGGTCACTGATATCAACCATTTCGAGGATATCCTCACGAACAGCGACCCGCTTTTCAAGGCAACGGGAGACAACGATTTCCGCCTGAATGCCGGTTCGCCGGCGCTCGATATTGCCGATCCGGCATGGCTGGTCCCGGAAACAATGGAGGATTTCCTGGGCAGGGACCGTACCTCAGATCCCGACCTGGGAGCCTACGAACGACAATAAGGGGCGTTAGCCGGAAGCGTTTCCCGGGGAAGCTTGCCTGTCTTTGAGACTGATCATCAGCCTCTTATGGTTGACCGTGCTTTACGGTTGCATTGTTTTTTTATGTTTACTTTGCATGAACGGTATGTGATCTATTTGTAACCGGCAAACCCTAATTTCCAACTACCATGAAAATGATTTCCAGGAAAACGATCCTTTTTTTAGTATGTATGAGCATATGGGCCGGCGCGCGGGCGCAGGTCGTCATCAACGAGTACTCATGTTCCAACCTCGACCAGTTCGTGGATAACCACAGTGACTTCGGCGACTGGGTGGAACTTCACAACATGGGCGCCACGGGGGCCAACATCGGCGGGTATTACCTGAGCGACGATTCGCTCAACCTGACACGCTGGCAGTTTCCCGCCGGCACGACCATCCCCGCAGGAGGGTACCTTATCGTATGGTGCGATGGCCGAAACGAAGTGGCGGGCGGCCATTACCATACCAACTTTAATCTGACACAGACCAAGAACAACGGTGAATACGTGATGCTGTCAGACGCCTCCATGAATATTATTGATTACACCTACATGTCGCCCAACACCCACCTGGGCCACTCCCGGGGTCGTGTGAAAGACGGTTCGCCCACATGGGCCATTTTCGTAAGTCCCACCTTCGGGGCCACCAATGATACCGGTACCCCTTATGCCGGGTATGCAGACAGGCCCGACTACAGCATGGTAGCCGGGTTCTATCCCACGGGCATCACCGTGATCATCACCAACACAGAGCCGGCGTCCGATATTCGCTATACCATAGATGGCACACGGCCTACCATCACCTCCCCTTTATATACCGGCCCTCTTTCCATTGCGAACACTACCGTATTAAAAGCCATCACCTATTCGTCCGACCCATCCATCCTTCCCAGCAGGATCGAGTTCCATACCTATTTCATTGGGCAGACACATACCCTGCCGGTGGTTTCGATCGCAGGCAACAGTCTGGATGCGCTTGCCAACGGTAACGGCAACCTGGAGCCGCACGGGACATTCGAACTGTTTGATACCTCCGGGGTACGTAAGTCCAATACATACGGTGAGTTCAACCGTCACGGGCAGGATTCCTGGGCCCTGAGCCAGCGCAGCCTCGACTTCATCTCGAGGGACGAGATGGGGTACAACCATTCGGTCGAACACCCGCTCTTCAGTACCACCACCATGGATAACTTCCAGCGGGTGATGCTTCGCGCGGCCGGTGACGACAACTTCCCGGCCGACTTCAAGCCCGCCAACAGCGGGAGCGCGCATGTCCGGGATGCCTACCTGCATAACCTGGTGCTTTCCGGCGGAATGAACATGGAAGTCCGGAGAGGCTCAAAGGCCATCGTATACCTGAACAACATCTACTGGGGGGTGTACGATATTCGCGACAACCCCGATAACCATGACCTCACCAAGTTTTATTACGGGCAGGACAAGTACAATTTGTACATGCTCAAGCGATGGGGCAACAAATGGTCCGAGTATGGCGGGGCGGCAGCCAATACAGACTGGCTGAACCTGTACAACTACATCATGGGTAACAGCATGGCGAACCCTGCAAGCTACCAATACGTTTACGACCGTCTGGACGTGGCAAGCCTCACAGACTATGTGCTTGCCAATATGTTCTCCGTTTGTTCCGACTGGCTGAACTGGAATGTCTGCTGGTGGCGCGGGCTCGACAGTACCGGTACCCACCTGAAATGGGGCTACCAGCTCTGGGATAACGATGCCACCTGGGGCCACTACATCAACTACACGGGTATCCCGAACACGACACCCACGGCAAGCCCGTGCGATCCGGAAACCCTCAATGGCAATTCGGATCCCGATGACCATATCGGCGTGTTGCTGGCGCTCAGGCAAAACCCGGATTTCAACCAGTTCTACATTGCACGACAACTAGACCTTTGGAATACCACGTTCAGGTGCGACAACATGCTGGCGCAGTTCGACAGTACTGTGGCCGTAATAGACCCGGAGATGACCTGGCACAGCACCCGGTGGGGTGGCACCTATGCCCAGTGGGTCCAGAATGTAGCCGACCTGCGTGCCTTTATCGTGGCGCGCTGCACAACCCTCATTCCCGGCTGGCAGAACTGCTACAACCTGGGCGCCCTGCACCAGGTCACCATTGAGGCGGCACCGAAAGGAGCGGGATATGCAAACCTCAACTCGCTGTCACTGCAGAACCTGCCCTGGACAGGACAGTATTTCAGTGGGATTGATACGAAACTGGAAGCAGTGCCCACGGGCGGAAACCAGTTCTCCCAGTGGACCTCCGGTGCTCATGCCTTTAACCCTTCAGCCACTTCCATCCAGGCGGCTGTCAGCCTGGGATCTACGGATACCATCGTGGCCCACTTCCTGACCACGGGCGTGCCGGAACTGCTGCCGCTGGACGGTCCATTGGTGAGCGCCAGCCCGAACCTGTTCAGCGACGAAACCACCATCCACTTCAGTCTTGCGGAAGCCATGCCTGTATCGATCAGGCTCTATAACCTCATGGGTGCGGAGATCATGCAGCTTGCCGCGCCAGGCGGTGTCACCATGCCGGGCAACCACTCCGTCAACCTGAACCTCTCCGGAAGCGGGCTTGCAGGCGGCGTGTACTTACTGGAGCTGCGGGCGGGTAAACATCGCAAATCCGTCAGGCTGGTATACGCTCCGGAACGATAAGGCCTTGGTTTGCCGTACCGCGGCGATTAATCCACGCGCATTCTAAATGGTCAAAGACTTATGATCAGAAGTATTCCTTTTGTATTCCTGCTGGCTGTTATACTCGTTTCCTGCAAGAAAGGGCCGGGTGAGGGGGGGAGCTCCTCCATCACCGGGTACGTGAAAGTAGTCCAGTACAATGCCTTCTACACGCAGGTGCTCGGGGAGCATGACGGTGCTGACGAAGAGGTTTTCATCATCTACGGCGACGATATCAGCTATGGCGACCGGTTGTGGACAAGCCCTGACGGTCGCTTTGAGTTCAAGTACCTGCGAAAAGGCAACTACCGGGTGTATGTTTATTCAGGTGATACCACGCTGTCGGATACCGTGGGCAAGATTCCCGTGATCCACAACGTGGAGATCACCGGCAATGACCAGGTGGTGGATGCCGGAACATTCATCATCAAGCGCAACTGATCCCATGTCAGCCGCATCTGTTTCAGAGGTCGTGGCCCGTTTCGATCCAATCACGCTGAAAGAGATGGATAGCGTCCGGTTGATGGATCGTACCGATACCAAGTATGTATTTCATGAGAACCTGCTGCCGGGGCTTTTCGAGGCTTTGCTTCCGTCGTACCGTGCGCTGGAGGTCAGCGGGGCCAGGATGATCCATTATACCTCCGTGTATTTCGATACACCGGACCTCCGCCTGTACCACCAGCACCAGTGCGGCAAGCTGAACCGTTTCAAGATCAGGTACCGGACCTACGTGGAATCCGGGATCAGTTTTTTCGAGATCAAGTTCAAGAATAATAAGGGGCGAACCGTTAAGAACCGGATCAAGGTGCCACGAAACATGGAATATATAGCCGGCCCGGAAGACGAGCTGTTACGCTCGCTCACACCGATGGACGCCTCCATGCTTAAAGCCCGGTTGCATGTCGACTTCACGCGCATTACGATCGTCAACAGGCACAGTCCGGAGCGGGTAACCATTGACCGGGAGGTTACTTTCCGGAACGGCGAACGAACGGTGGGCCTCGACGGACTGGTGATCGTGGAAATAAAGCAGGAACGGGCCCGGAGGTCGGAATTCGTCGAGCTGTTGCGGGAACGGCATATCCGCAAGGGTTCGCTGAGTAAGTATTGCTTTGGCGTGGCCAGGCTTCATGCCGGAATCCGGCAAAACAATTTCAAACCGCGGATGATCCGCATTCAAAAACTAAAGCAAAATGCTATTGCCTGAACTGATCCTGAACGAAACGAACAATGCGATGGAGTTCCTGAACCGGCTTCCGCCGAAGTTCTTCATGCGGCTCGGGATCAACCTGGTGACCATGTGGGTGCTGCTGCGGCTGATTTACCTGCCGTCGAGAAGGAACAGGGAGTACGTCTTCACCTATTTCATCTTCAACATTCTCATTTTTCTGGTTACCTACCTGCTGAACAAGGTGGAAATGAGTATCGGTGCGGCTTTCGGTCTTTTTGCCGTCTTTTCGATGCTTCGCTACCGGACGGAGAACATCTCCATGAAGGATATGACCTATTTGTTCCTGTCCATCTCGATCGGGCTGATCATGGCCGTGAGCAGGGGCAGCTGGGATGAGTTCAGCATACTGGGGGGAATCATTTTGATTTTTACCTACCTGATGGAGTATAATGTGCTCATCAGGAACGAGGTGTCGAAGGTTGTGAATTATGAGAAGATCGAATTGATCCGTCCTGAACGCAGGCAGGAGCTTATAGACGACCTCGAGAAAAGGCTGGGGGTGAAGGTCAATCATGTAAACATCAATACCGTCGATTTTCTGCGGGATTCCGCCCAGCTGCAGGTGTATTACTATGAATAGAGTGTCTGGTGCAATGGCATTGCTTGTATGCCTCCCGTTTTTGGGCGCTTCGCAGGTAAATGACTTCGGGATCTGGACGAGTATTTCCGTGGGCAAGGCCCTGACAAAGGAATTATCAGTGAGCCTCGCGGAAGATGTCCGGTTTTACGAGAATGCATCTGAAATCAGCACGATATATACGGATGCCGGCGTCGGGTACGAGATAAACAGGCATGTGGATGTGGAGCTGCACTACCGGTTTATCCGCAAGAAGCAGCTGGATGATTATTACGAGTCCCGGCAACGGTGGTATGCCGATGTTTCATACAGATACCGGACCCGGTACGTGGACTTCATTTTCCGTGAGCGCTACCAGTCCCAGTACAGGCAGGCGCGCAGCGACCGCAAGACACTTTCTCCCGAGAGCCACCTGCGCAGTAAAATCACGGCACGTGCAGACATGGACCGCCCCTACCGCCCTTATTTTTCGTTCGAATGGAATTACCAGCTCAATGGTGTCGGGGGCAATACGGTGGACAATCTCAGGTATCGCGTGGGAGCCGATTATAAGTTTAACAAGACCTATGCCCTCGGGCTGTATTACATGATCAACAAGGAAGTGAATGTAGTGGCACCGGTGACGGATTACGTGGTAGGGGTGGATATTGAGATAAGCCTTTAAACGGCAAATGAAAAGTATTGCCTTTCCCGGCTGATAAACGAATAAACGGTGCAGGTTTGACCCAGCGGATTGAACAGATACGGCCGCCAGTTGTAAATTGGCAAACGGAGAGATAAAGTTATGTGGCAGGCACTGGCAGGTTTTATAATATGCACGGCCCTGATCGTGGTCAGCGGCATCCGGCTGACCTACCATGGCAACCGGATCTCCGAGCTGACGGGCCTGAGCAAGGCATGGATCGGGCTCATCTTAATGGCATCGATCACCTCTTTGCCTGAACTTGTCAATGGCATCAGTGCGGTGGCGGTCGTCAAGGCGCCGGACCTGGCCGCAGGGGACATTTTCGGGAGCTGTGTTTTCAACCTGCTGATCCTCTCATTGCTCGACGCCCGTATCAGGAAACCGCTTACGTCCCTGGTGGAGCGCAGCCACGTGGTGGCTGGCTTTTTCAGCCTGATCCTGCTCACGGTTTCGGGGGTGGCCATCCTTACGGCGGAAAAGACTCCTGTCTTTTTTTGGGTCAGTGCTTTCACGCCCGTCATCTTCGTGGTGTACCTGGCCACGATCTACGCGATCTACCGTTTCGGCAGGTCGGGTAAGGTTATGCCGGAACGGGAGACGACAGCCATATCCGGCGGGAAGCCGCCTTCGCTGAGGCGTTCCCTGATCGTTTACGGGCTGAATGCACTTGTCGTACTTGTGGCGGCGTTGTTCCTGCCGTATTTCGGTGAGGAGCTGGCTGCCTGGTATGGCATCTCTGATACCTTCTTCGGCACGCTCTTCCTTGCCGCGGCCACCTCGCTGCCGGAGCTGGTCGTATCCATTGCCGCCGTGCGGCTGATGGCGTATGACATGGTGGTGGGGAACCTGCTGGGGAGCAATATCTTCAATATCCTCATCCTGGGTATCGACGACCTGTTTTATACAGGCGGTTCATTGTATGCCGCCATCAGTAAGGCACACATGGAGTCGGTGATGGCCACCGTGGTGATGACGGCGGTCGTGGGACTGGGCATCATGATAAGGCCGCAGCGCAAAGTATGGCTGTTCGGGCTGGACTCCGTGGTGATCATATGCATATACCTGGTGCTGATGTACTACCTGGCTATCTAACTTCAAGGACATAAGTCTTCAAGGCTGAAGGTCCCATGGAACCCCATTGTATTGCCCTGTTACTTCGACGCCTGTCCCAATTTTTAGACGCTTTTATTACAAACCACGAAACCAATATCATTACGAGAAAAGTTATTGCCGCTTTCGTATACGGAATTGTAATTCCGGGCATTCCGTGTGTGCCGGCCCAAAAGATTAATAAATTCGGAGGATCCACCATGAAGGAAATGGGCCCCGGGAAGGTTAGGGTTCCTGATACGGCCGTTGTTTCCTATCTCGGTTGCGCCTTCTCCGGAAACGAGGACGAGGTAAAGGATGGAAAGAAATTCTATTACCTATATGTGTGAATTAAGCCCTGTATTCCAAAGGGCAATGGACGGAATCGGGTTAAGCCGTTGATTGCTTTTCGCAGACAAGATGAAAAGAGATCATTGCATTATTGCGTTGTGGTGCAACATTATTTCATTTTTCATCAGTCACCACACCAGAATAACATCCCTTCGGCCAAGAACACCTGGCATCACCCATGTACCTGAAAGGGGAAGCCCGTTTTCGTAATTAATATCGGGAGAGTTGCCGTGGCAATGCAATACGATATATTCCTCTTGTGCTAAAGCCGCAGTTGCCGCGAGCTCATTGCGCTTCTTTAGAGCCAGGTTCGTGCAATGCCTTGTCACAAACTGTTCCATGGCAGTACGTAAATCAGTACGCGCAATTGTAAAGCTGGTATCGGGCGGATAGCAGGATTGAACAATACCTGTAAAAGTGGAGTAAAGACGGTTCTTCTCGTCCGTGCTTGTTTGCAGCATGTTTAGGGCATCGAAGGAAGATTGTTGGGCAAGGGTAAGTTCCGATAACGGTTCCGCATAAGTGGTGGATTGGGATGATTGCTGTCCCTGGTTTATCCTGTCTCTGGTCGGCGTGCATGCGGCTAAAACCATTGATGCCGTCAAAAGCATGATTGATATCCGAATGCCTGGGAGCTGTGACATTGATACTCATAGCGTGAGTGTCAGTGTGCGAGTGAGGTAAAATCAGAGCTCGTGTGCTCGCTCCCGCTCTTAGATTGGTAATGTAATTAAGATTTGGAAGCGTTGACAAATTGCCTTATAGAGTGAGCGTCAGAGTGAGCGCGAGGTAAAATCAGAGCTCGTGTGCTCGCTCCCGCTCTCACACTCACTCTGATTTAGTACCCGGGGCGGGGGTCGAACCCGCACAGCCGCAATGGCTACAGGATTTTAAGTCCTGCGTGTCTACCAGTTCCACCACCCGGGCATAACCAGTTTAAATTTCGAGATCCAATGTTCGAGATTGAGGGGGTAAGTTAGTGAGTTATCGAGTTGTTGAGAAGCTGAAAGTTTGCGTGGACCGGGAACCGGAGATGTTAAAGTAACGGGTAAAAAAAAAGTTACCGGAGTTTCGTTGATGTTACCTGGCGACATGCCGATCAAATAACAATTAACGATTACCCAATAACTTAAACCGAGCGGATGACCGGGCTCGAACCGGCCACCTCGACCTTGGCAAGGTCGCGCTCTACCAAATGAGCTACATCCGCTTAAGCGACGCGGGGCCCTGAAAACGAAGCCCGTGGCCGCGAGGACGGCAAAAGTAAGAACTTTTTTATTATCCCGGAAGACGGAAGGGCATGAAAATGAGGCGCGTGCAGTAATGCCTACTGCACCACCAGTTTCCGCGTCAAAGCCCCGCAGCGTACCAGGTATATACCGGCTTTCCAGCCTGCCAGTGAAATGCGGGCCTCGCCGTGCAGCTCACTCCTGTAAACGAGCCTGCCGGGCATGTCGGTGACCGTCAGCTCAGCACGTTCCGTTCCCACGGCCTTTATATTCAAGACCTCCCTGGCGGGGTTGGGAAAGAGAAGCAGGTCGGTGACCGCCGGCTCCAGCTCCTGGACCGAGGTCAGGTTGTTGTTGGCGGCATAGGTATGCTGCTGGATGATGAAATTCCCCACCCCGTTGGGGACACGTGCAAATCCCATGTCCGCGACCTGCTGACCCCAGCTGATGGAATCCACCAGCTCCTGGCCGGGATTGAGCAGGTAAAGCTGTTCACCGGCCGCGGAAAGTTTGAAGTTGGCATGGAAGGCACCCTGGCTGGCATCCTCGTCTGCCCACACGATCAGGTACGCGTTCGGCAGCAGGACGGTGCCCTGCGGAAAGGTGTACTTGGTCAGGTTGACCGTGTTATCCGTAAGGAAATAGCCGCTGATATCCACCGGGCTGGTGGAGTTGTTGTACAATTCGATCCAGTCATCATACTCACCGGCATTGTCTGTGACGGCTGAAATGTTGGAGGCCATCAGTTCATTGATGACCACATGGGTGTCGTTGGCCAGTTTGGGAGCCACCACGTATATGTATACGTCATGCTCGGCGCCCGGCGGGTCATAGGTGACCGTTTGTGCATTGTTGGCCGCGGCACCTTCCACGTAGAACCGCACCCAGCTTCCGGCGGCATGACCCGGGATGGTAGCCCCGTATACGCCGTCGCCTGCCGCCCCATCGTCATGCTGCCCGTCATCGAACATATCGGTCCGGGTGAAATTGCCCACCAGCCCGTTGCTGTAATACAGCCGGGCGTCCTGGATGCCACTGGTATGGGCCAGTGAGGCGTTGACCACCACGTCATCGGAATCGGAAGGTGCCGTCCAGGCGTTGCCATTGGTATAGTAAACTGTGTTGCTGATCGACGGACCGGTCTGCATGACCTCCGGGTTATTATTCAGGAATCCTTTTCGCAGGGTGATAAAGTTCTTCAGTACCGTTATTTCATTCACGAACTGGCTGTAGGAGTACAGCTTCTTCGGGTCGTTCTGCACCATGGTATCGATCAGCGCCTTGTAACCGTCAATAAGCGGAAATGCGGTCGTGGTGTCAAATGCTTCCGCGATGAGTGTGCGCAAATGCGCCAGGTACCGCTGCCGGAGCCCGGGGATAGCCAACAGGCGGTTCAGCAGGGGGTAGTTGGGATTTGTTTCATGGTAGAACGGGCTCCAGTACTGGTAATTCGGACTCATGACACTGTTGCCGTCATATTCCTGCGCGACCATCCTTCCCGTTTCGGGTTCGTAGTAGACATAGTAGTCCATCTTTCCCTTGTGGACATAGCTGTCGTCGTCAGAGAACAGGATCTCCGCGGCGAGGACCCAAAGGGTCCGGTCGATATCCATGACGCCGGCCAGGGTCTGGGGCAGGTTGGCCAGCGGCGTGTTGTTGAGTACATCGCAGGTGTTCACCAGGTCATCCCATGGATTCGTTTTCGTAAACCGCTTCAGCGTATAATAGGGCTGGTAGAGGGAGGTGTCAGGCCCGTGATAGTTTAGTGCCGCCGTACCGTCGCCCCAGCCACCGCCGGGACCGCCGGGTGAGCCCGGTGGGCGGTCGGCACGCCACAGCGATCCGTCGTTGCTGAGGAACCATTCGTTCAGGAACTCGCCGCTGACCTGTTCTATGTTGGGATACACACCCCAGTTCTGGCCGTTGATATACAATTTCGTGAATGCCGACTTGGCGATAGGGATATGATTCCGGAGCTGGTGCTGGAAAAACACTTCCCGCATGAAGGACTCATCCTGGAAGCAGTTGTGCAGGTTCAGGATGTCGTAGCCCATCAGCTTCTGCCCGGGAACGAGCCAGTCTGTTTCTATGTTGAACGATTTCTTCTGGGCATTGCCCGTTTGCGAGTAGGAAGTCTGGCCTTTAAACCGGACACCCACGCTGTCGTAAGTGATGCCATCCACAACCATGGTGGCCATGAGATTGGTCTGCGACTGGTAATTCCCCTGCATGATCTGCCAGTAGTTCGGCTGCGTGAATGAGAGGTGGATGTCTCGAACGATCAGGTGGTCGTACAGCGTGGCCTTCTTGTCCTGGTCGCCGAGAATGAGCATCCTGCCGTCAGGCGTGATACGCCATTCAGCGGGCAGTTTCTGGCCGTACACGGCGGGTGCCAGCAGTGCGGAGCAGAGGCTAATCAGCACAATTGTTCTTCTCATGGGTTTCAGGCTGTATTGATACCGGGTTTTGACTTCCGGCAGGTCTGATGGTTTAATACTAAGGTATTAAAATACAGGTTTCAGGGGGCTGGTGTGGTTATGATATCCTGCCGGCCATCTGCCTGGCCATGGCGGCTGCCTGCTCGCCGGCTTTTTCCGCGAAGTCGGTGCCGGAAGAGGCGTACAGGATGCTGCGGGAGGCGTTGACCAGCAGCCCGGTGTCCTTGTTCAGGCCGGCATCGCAGAGGCGGTCAAAATCGCCGCCCTGGGCGCCCACACCGGGCACGAGCAGGAAATGCCCCGGTACCACCTGCCGGACGGCGGTAAATGCTTCCGGTCGCGTGGCCCCCACCACATACATCGTATTCCCGTCATGACCCCAGCGGCTGGAGACCTCCAGTACGCGCCGGTACAGGGGCTCATCGCCTGCTGACTGGAAATCTTCCGCGCCCGGGTTGGAGGTCAGCGCCAGCAGGATGGCCCATTTGCCTTCGAATTCGAGGAACGGACGGATCGAATCCTCACCCATGTACGGGGACAGGGTCACGGCATCAAAATCGAATGTCTGGAAGAACGTCTCGGCATATTTTTTCGAGGAATTGCCGATGTCGCCGCGCTTGGCGTCCGCAATGGTGAAGATGTCATCGGGGATCAGTGCGAGTGTCTTTTCCAGGGTGTGCCAGCCTTTTGGCCCCATAGCTTCATAGAATGCGATGTTGGGCTTGTACGCCACACAATGATCCCGGGTCGCTTCTATGACGGCCTTGTTGAATTCGAATACGGGGTCATCCGACTTGCGCAGGTGACCGGGAATGCGTGCGGGATCCGTATCCAGGCCCACGCAGAGGAATGAGCGCTTCTTTCGTATCTGGCTGATGAGGGTGAGGCGGTCCATCTAATGGCTGTTCATGGTTCAAAGTTCAAGGTTTGCATTCGCGAGTCACGATCCGTCATTCAGGTATTCGGGCAACCGGGTATTCGAGTACGTTCAATGACTGCCACTGCTACTATTTTCATCCCGATCCTTCTTTCATTTTTTCCGCATTCTCCGCGATTTGCAGCGCATCAATGAATTCCTGGATATCGCCGTTCATGAATGTGGGCAGGTTATAAGTCGACAGCCCGATGCGGTGGTCGGTCACCCGGCTCTGGGCGTAGTTGTACGTTCGGATTTTGGCGCTGCGGTCGCCGGTTGACACCATGGTCTTTCTTTTCTGTGAAATCTCCGCCTGGTGCTTCTGCAGTTCCATTTCGTAAAGTTTCGTTCGCAGCATCTGCAGTGCCCTTTCGCGGTTGCCATGCTGGGAGCGTTCCACCTGGCAGGTCACCACGATGCCGGTGGGCTTGTGCGTGAGCTGCACCTTCGTTTCCACCTTGTTCACGTTCTGGCCGCCGGCACCGCTGGAACGGGCCGTCTGGAATTCAAGGTCGGCGGGATTGACTTCCACATCCACCTCTTCTGCCTCGGGCAGCACCGCCACGGTGGCGGCCGATGTATGTACGCGGCCCATGGTCTCTGTTTCCGGCACACGCTGCACCCGGTGCACACCGGATTCGTATTTGAGCTGCCCGTACACGTTATCTCCCTTCACGCTGAAGACCATTTCCTTGTAGCCTCCCGTATTGCCCTCGTTGAAGTCCATGATTTCCGTTTTCCACTTCCGCTTCTCACAATACCTGGTATACATCCGGAACAGGTCACCTGCAAAGATGCTGGCTTCATCGCCGCCGGTGCCGGCCCTGATTTCCATTTCCACATCTTTTTCGTCTTCCGGGTCCTTCGGGACCAGTTTCAGCCGGATGGTCTCCTCCAGCTGTTCCTGTTCCGGCTCAAGGGTTTCCAGTTCACTTTTGGCCAGCGCCCTGAATCCGGCATCCTTTTCGTTCTGCAGGATCTCGCGTGACTGGGAGATGTTTTCCAGCACCGATTTGTAGCGATCGTACAGCTCAACCACATCCTGGAGGTCCTTGTAGGACTTGTTCAGGGTGGTATACTTCTTCATGTCAGCCGTCACCTCGGGGCTGCTGAGTTGCATCTCGATATCGAGGTATTTCTGCCGGATGGCTTCCAGTTTTTCGAGGAGGTCCATGATACCCGCAGGATTAACGACCTGCTTTCATTAATAGAATTCTGCCAAGCTAATAAACAAATGTCCCGTGAACGGAATCGATCGTACACACGCTTTTTTTCGCCTTTTCCACGCGGCCGACCACTCGCGCATCGATGCCGTATGATTTCGAAACGGCAATAAGGTCATCGGCGTAAGCCGGTGATACATAAAGTTCCATCCGGTGTCCCATATTGAACACCCGGTACATTTCGTGCCATGCGGTTCCTGATTCCTCCTGTATCATTTCGAATACGGGCGGAATAGGGAAGAGGTGGTCCTTGACCACATGCAGCCCATCGACAAAGTGCAACACCTTCGTCTGGCCCCCGCCGCTGCAGTGTATCATTCCGTGGATACGTGCGCGGTGGCGGGAAAGTATTTTCCGGATCACGGGTGCATATGTCCTGGTGGGGGACAGCAGCAGCTTTCCCACGGTAGTTTGAAAGCGCCCGATCCTGACCTTTTCAGTCAGCTTCCGGGTCCCTGAATAGACGAGGCGGCGGGGAACCTTAGGATCGTATGTTTCCGGGTATTTACGGGCGATGTATCGGCTGAGCACGTCATGGCGCGCGGAGGTAAGTCCGTTGCTGCCGATACCGCTGTTGTACGTCTTCTCATAGTTTGCCTTTCCCGCGGAGGACAGGCCCACGATGACGTCCCCGGCCCGGATTTTCCTGTTGTCGATGACATCTTTCCTGGGCAGCCGGCAGGTCACGTTGGAATCCACGATGATGGTCCTTACCAGGTCACCCACGTCGGCCGTTTCACCTCCCGCGGATTCGATCCGGATCCCGTTATCACGCAGCCAGGAAAGGCATTCTTCCGTACCGCGGATGACGGCCGAGATGACTTCTCCCGGGATAAGGTGCTTGTTCCTGCCAATGGTGGAGGAGACCAGGATCCTGTCCGTGGCGCCCACGCAGAGCAGGTCGTCTATGTTCATGACCAGTGCGTCCTGCGCGATGCCTTTCCATACGGAAAGGTCGCCGGTTTCCTTCCAGTAGGCATAGGCCAGTGAAGACTTGGTGCCTGCACCGTCGGCATGCATGATGTTGCAGTACCGGCGGTCGCCGCCGATCAGGTCCGGCAGCACCTTGCAAAACGCTTTAGGGTAAAGACCCTTTCCACTTTTGCGGATGGCCTTGTGCACATCTTCCTTTTGGGATGACACGCCCCTGGAGCTGTATCGGTCGGACATGGGTTAAATAAAAAACTCCTCCGCTGGGCGAAGGAGTTTAAATGGATTCATAGGATGTTAGTCCTCTTTGGGTACATAGTCAGTGCGGAGCACTTCAAATTCTGTTCTCCGGTTATACTGGTGGGCTTTCTCCTTCAGCTCTGTCGTTTCGAGTTTTTCGATGAAGGCCGGTGTCAGCACGTCGCCACGCTTGAATGGGAGGTATTCCTCATCGTTCTCGACCTCCTTGGGTGTGGTTTCGCCCTTGCCTTCCGAGGAAAGCCTGTCTTTTGCAATACCTTTCTTGATCAGGTAATCCACGCATGACTTGGCCCTGCGGTCTGACAGCCGGATATTATACTCGTCACTGGCACGAAGGTCAGTGTGCGCGGTCATCTTGATGGTGATGGTTGGGTTTTCGTTAAGTACCGTCACGAGGCCGTCAAGCGCGGTCCGCGATACAGGACGCAGCGTCGATTTGTCGAGGTCATAGAATACCTCGGGCAAGGTGATGGGCTTGGCCGATGACTTGAGTGGGAAGTCGAAGTTTTCCTCGAAGTCCATGGATTCATCGATCCCCACGGTGGAAACTTCTGCGAACTTGGTCAGGTAGCCGGTAAACGATGCGGAAATCTTGTACTTGACATTCGGCTTTAGCTGATACCTGTAGTTGCCGTCATCCTCGGTTTTGACGCTCAGTGAAGTGCCGTCGCTGCCGAACAGCTCTACCGTGGCACCTGAGATGCTTTCCTTGGTATCGGTGTCGTACACCCTGCCATAGACAGCGAAATTCGGCGGGGGCATCACGAAGGAGTAAATGTCGTCGCTGCCCTGTCCGCCGGGGCGGTTTGAAGAGAAATACCCGCTTGTGACGGTGGTGAACTGGATATTGAAATCGTCCGCACCGGTATTGATGGGTGACTTGAGGTTCCTTACAATCCAGTTGCCGCCGTCGTCTGTTGCCGACAGGATATCGAGGCCGCCCATTCCACTGTGCCCGTTGGAGGAGAAATATAGTTTCCCGTTCTCATGAATATGCGGGAACATTTCGTCCTTCCTCGTATTGACAGCGGCACCCATATTCCTGGGTGCGCTCCAGTTGCCGGCTGCCTCGTCCCATGTACAGATATAAAGGTCATGTCCTCCCTGCCCGCCGGGCATGTCGGAGGAGAAGTAAAGGGATTTGCCATCGACTGAAAGGGACGGATGACCCACGGAGTATTCGTTTGAGTTAAAAGGCAGGGGTTCAGGTTCACTCCAGACCTCATTCTGGTACCTGGTCATGAAGATCTTGCATGAACCGTACTCGTCATCCACGGATTCGCAGCGGGTGAAGTACATGGTGGTCCCTTTGCTGTCGAACGTGCAGGCGCCGTCGCTGGCTTTCCCGTTCACGGGTTCGGGCATGGGTACAGGGGTGCTCCATTTGCCATTGTTGTCCTGTTCAGCACTGAACAGGTCAAAATACTTTTGCCCGTACCAGCCGTCAAACTTGGTGCCGGTAGAAGCTTCCCGTGAGGAGGTGAGCAGGATTCCGTTTTTGCTCATCGGGTTCCGGGCCACCGCAAAATCGTAGTACTTGGTATTTAGCGCGCTTTCGTTGTTCACCTCGAAGCGTGTGGGCTTGTCCGTCCAGGCCTGTGCCTGTTCCGCCTGCTTGATCCCTTCGGTCGCCGCGGCCACGTCCGCATCCTTCATTTCCTTGTATTCGTTGTACTTGGCAACGGATTCATCGTACTTGCCGTTGCTCTTCAGCGCTTCGGCCCAGCGCATGATTGTATTGGGTTCACGATTACCGCTGGAGTAGGCCTTTTCATACCAGTTGGCAGTTTCGACATAGTTGCCGTTCAGGCGGTAACATTCAGCGACCATGTATGCGGACCGCGACTTGTCTTCCTTCTTCTTCTGCTTGGCATAGCACTTCTTGTAAAGTTCCATAGCATCGCTATACATGCCACGCTCGAATTTTTCGTCCGCTTTCGGCGTCTTGCTCTTCTTCGGCTTATCGTCTCCGAAGGCGCCGGTGACCAGCGACAGGGACAATACGCAGACTAAAAGATATTGCAATTTCTTCATCATACGGTCTTTAGATGCTAGGTTTAATGGTTTACGGGATTAGATGACAAAGGAAAATATTTTTTTCTAGATAACAAAATGCCTCCCGGGGGCAAAAAAGGTCCGGAAATATCTGCCGGACAGGGGTTTAGTGTGTGTCCAATCAGGCTTCGCCGGCCTGGTCAAATGGCTGTACATATACGTATGACTTGTCGTCACGCTTCTTGCGGAATACGACAATGCCGTCACGTGTGGCGAAGAGGGTATGATCGCGTCCCATGCCCACGCCTTCGGCCGGCCGGTGCCTGGTGCCGCGCTGGCGTACGATGATATTGCCCGCGATGGCCTTTTGTCCCCCGAAGATCTTTACGCCAAGCCTTTTACTGTGTGATTCGCGGCCGTTCTTGGAACTACCGACTCCTTTTTTGTGTGCCATGAGATTTAGTGGTGCGTGCCGGAATTCCGGCACCTGTGATATGATTAGCCTTTGATCTTTTCGATATGAAGCCTCGTGAGCGCCTGGCGGTGCCCGTTCAGCGTCTGGAAGCCCTTGCGTCTTTTCTTTTTGAAAACCAACACCTTGTCGCCTTTCACATGAGATACCACCTTGGCGGAGACCTGGGCTCCTGCCACGGTGGGCTTGCCTACCTTGACCTTGCCGGCATTGTCCACCAGGAGGACCTTGTCGAAATTTACCTTCTCGCCTTCGCCGGCTTCCAGGCGATGGACGAATACATGCTGGTCCTCAACTACTTTGAATTGCTGGCCGGCGATATCAACTATAGCGTACTTCATGACTTTGGTGTTCGGGAAAGGGTTGGCAAAGATAGTAATCCGGTTACGATTATGGAAGCCCCGGGATCGGGGAAATCGACCGGGTTTCAGCCTGCACGGCCCTGTTTCCGGGCGGACTCCTCCCGGATGGACTCCAGATTGATCAGGTAGACGCCCAGCAGGATGCCGGCGAGGGCCACGAGGTGCATCCATCCAACCGGTTCCTGGTCCGCCAGCCCCCACAACAACGCAACCACCGGGATCAGGTAGGTCACCGAAGAGGCGTACAGCGCACTGGAGATTTTGATGAGGTTGGTGAAAAGCACCGTGGAGAAAGCGGTACCCAGCAGTGCGAGTGTGGCCACGCTGCCGAAGCTGAACCAGCCGGACGGCCCTTCAAGCCGCGCGGTAAAATCAGTGGCCAGCAGGTATACCAGGCAGGGAGGGCCGGCCGCCACCAGTGCAAAGGCCGTGATGACAATGGATTTCACATGGTGCAGCTTGTTCCGCATGATGTTGACGGAAACGGCATAGCAGACGGTTGCCGCGATGACCAGCATGCTGTAACGCGATTGCGCCAGGTCAACGCTTCCGTCATGTCTGAGCAGGATTAGACCTGCAGCGCCTGCCAGTCCGATCAGCACACCCGTCAGGTGTGACTTTTTGAACCGCGTAGCGAAAAACAGCATGCCCACCAGCACCACAAAAACGGGGGTAAGGGAGTTGAGCATACCCGCCACGGCGCTGTCGATCCGTGTCTGGGCGAATGCGAACAGGAATGCGGGAATGCCGTTACCCACGATGCCGGTCGCGAAAATCCATTTCAGGTCCGTTGCGGATACCATTCGTAGATGCTGCAGGGCAAACGGGAGCAGGCCGCCGAATGCCACGGCCATCCTGATGGCAGCCACCTGGTCGGCACGGAATGCTATCAGCCCCCATTTCATGAGGATAAACGAGCTGCCCCAGATCACTGCCAGGATGACAAGGAACAGCCAGCGCCGGAACCGGAGGTCGGATTGCATGGGGTCAAAGGAATGAAGAATAGGATTATGGGTAATCAGTTACCAGTGAACAGAGGGTCATTGAATGGTAAAGTAGCAGCGGCAGTGGCCCGCCTTCGTCAAAGCTAGTCGGGTAAAACAGTAACAATGGCAGTCACGGAATGTATTCAGTTGTTCGATTGCTTGAACAATCGAGAACTCGAGTATTCGCATGACGAACCTCTAAACGCAAACCTATTCTACCAGTCCCCGGCCTGTTTTCAGGATCTTGTTTTCGCTGCGCAGGTCCATCACCAGCTTGTCGATGATGCCATTGATAAAAATGCGGCTTTTGGGAGTGGAGAACTCCTTGGCAATTTCAAGGTATTCATTGATGGACACCTTTACGGGAATGCTTTCCACGTTCAGGATTTCAGCCAGGGTCATCTTCATGAGGATCATATCCACCATGGCAATCCTGTCGAGGTCCCAGTTGCGTGCCTTGTCACGGATGAGGCTTTCAAAATAGCTGTCATTGCGTGCCGTTTCGAAAAGTAACTTGTGGAGGAAGGCCTTGTCGTCCCGTTCGTCGCGGAACATGGTCGGTATGACCAGCCCTGCAGCGGGAGCGGGCTTCACTGACTTCAGAATCTTCGCTGTCATCTCCGTGGCAAAGGGAAATCCGTCTGCCCAGAATATGTTCTTTTCCTCGATGTATTGCCTGAAGGAATCCGACTTGACAAGGTGATTTTTGAAAATGGTGACGGCAAATGCGCATTCATCTTCCGGTGAGACGTTTTCACGGGCGATGTATGACTCGTATTCTTCGCTTTTACGGACCTTGTTGAATATGATCACAAGCTGTTCTGCATCGTTGTCCCACCCCATGTGTCTACGGGAAAGGGATTTCCGGAATGTGGCGTCCTTGGACAGGAGGTCTACAAGTACGTTCTCTTCAAGCGTCCGGCGGCGTGCCGGTGTGTCTCCCTGCAGCAGCTTTCTGGGGGCATCGGCAATATACCGGTGTTCAGCGGCTGCCAGGCTGGGCAGGAAATCAAGCAGGAAATAAATCAGGTCTTCCGTCCGGTCGATGCCATGCAGGAGTTGCTTTTCGGCTATTTTCAGGTCACGTTCTTCCGACTGGTAGAAGGCGTAAAGCACCTGAAGGGCCCGTTTGCGCAAATGTCTCCTGGAAAGCATTAATTAAAAAACAAAAACATGAAACCTTTTTCGGCCGACAGGTCAGTCGCCGGTGCTTGCCAGGTGGTCAGTAAGCCTTTTTTCAGCCATCCGCATGGCGGCTTCCTGGGATGGTATTTTCTCTTTCTGCGCTTTGCGCAGAATATCGAGTGTCACATCGAAGATCCGTTCCGTCTGGCTCAGTGCCTTTTCACGGTCATAACCGGTAAATTCGCTGTATACGTTAATCAGACCGCCGGCATTGATCAGGAAGTCAGGTGCATAGACGATTCCTTTATCCATCAGCATCCTGCCGTGCACGTCCTCATCGGCAAGCTGGTTGTTGGCCGCGCCGGCCACGACCTTGCAATTAAGTTTTTCGATATTCTCGGTATTCAGCGTGGCGCCCAGCGCACAGGGCGCATAAATATCTGCGGCAACTGAAAAAACCTCATCCGGCGCAATAGCCGTGCAGCCGAGTTCGGAAGCCACGCGATCCAACAGGCCTGCATTGATGTCGGTAACAAAAACGGTAGCATCTTCCTTGCGCAGCAACTTCACGAGGTTTTCCCCGACATGTCCGATGCCCTGTACTACCACTCGCCTTCCTTTCAGGTCGCTTTCGTTCCAGGCGTGCATGGCGGCAGCCTTGAGGCCCATGTAAACCCCGTAGGCGGTGACAGGGGAGGGGTTTCCGCCGCCGCCCATGGACTCGGGTAGCCCCGTGACATGTTTGGTTTCCGAAGCGATATGCTCCATGTCGCGGGTATTCGTTCCCACATCTTCGGCCGTGATATAGCTGCCGTGGAGGTTATTGATAAAGCGTCCGAAACGACGAAACATGGCTTCTGACTTGTCCGTCTTGGGGTTGCCCATGATCACGGCTTTGCCGCCACCAAGGTTCAGGCCGGCAACAGCGGCCTTGTATGTCATGCCACGTGAAAGCCGCAAAACGTCGTTCAGCGCCTCGGCTTCGGATTTATATTGCCACATTCTTGTGCCGCCAAGTGCGGGTCCAAGAATTGTACTGTGGATGGAAATAATCGCCTTCAGCCCTGTTGCCCGGTCATAGCAAAAAACGACCTGCTCATGATTACCCGCTGCAATCCGCTCGAACACCATCTGGGATTTCGGAAGCGTTTGGGTGATTTCATGGATGTCGAGCATAAAGTTCAAATGTATTATGATAATTTTGAACCGCTTAATAGGGATCTCGGGTTCGAAAGGCATAGCAAAGGTATGTTTTTTAATCCAATATTTCAACGTAAGTCAATGCCTCCGACATGCTGCACATGTGGTGTGGTAATGCATGGGAATGAAGCACCTGCGCGTAGTTCATAAGTTCATTCTGCGGTACCGTGGACGGTTCGTGCTGGGTGTCCTGTTTGTCATTATATCCAATGTTTTTGCACTGGTGCCTGCGCAACTCGTGCGCATTGCCCTGGACCTTGTTTCAGAAAACATCGACATGTACAAATGGCTGGACGGCTTCAGCCTGCAGGATACATTTTACGCTTCCGTATCTGCTGCTGTATTCGTGTTCATCGTCATGATCATGACCATGACGCTCCTCAAGGGTTTCTTTATGTTCCTGATGCGGCAGACCCTCATTGTCATGAGCCGGTTTATCGAATACGATCAGAAAAACGAAATTTTCAATCACTACCTGAAGCTGGGTAGTTCATTTTATAACCGCCAGAACACCGGCGACCTGATGAACCGTATCAGTGAAGACGTAAGCAGGGTTCGCATGTACTACGGCCCTGCCATCATGTATACCATAAACCTGTCCGTGCTTTTTATCATGGTTATATATGCGATGTTCCATGTCAATGCAAGGCTTGCATGGTTTGTCCTCGTACCATTGCCGGTGCTGAGCCTGCTTGTTTATTTTGTGCAGGACATCATCAACCGAAAGAGCGAAAAAGTGCAGGCACAACTATCCGCTATTTCGACTTTTGTACAGGAAACCTTTTCAGGGATCCGTGTCATTAAATCTTTTGTCCGGGAGAAAGAGCGTGAAGCCGGGTTCCGGGATGAAGCACAGCGTTACCGAAACCTGTCGCTTGGGCTGGCACGAACAAACGCCCTGTTCTTTCCTTCCCTGTTACTCATGGTGGGCATCAGTACCATCATGACCGTATACATCGGCGGCATGGAGGTAATGGCCGGGACCGTTACGCTTGGGAATATTGCTGAATTTGTCATTTACGTCAATATGCTTACCTGGCCGGTGGCTTCACTGGGCTGGGTGGTAAGCCTGGTACAGCGTGCCGCTGCATCGCAGCGGCGGATTAACGAGTTTCTTCATACGGAGCCCGAGATCAAATCGCCATCTGACGCCCCGCTTACTATAAAAGGCGATATCGTTTTCGAAGAGGTTTCATTCCGGTACCCGGGTGCGTCATTCGATACCCTTCATGAGGTGTCGTTCAGGATTGTGCCCGGAAAATCGCTGGCCATTACCGGCAGAACGGGATCCGGCAAGTCCACCGTGGCTGCCCTGCTCATGCGGATGATGGATGTCACGCATGGTCGCATCCTGGTCGACGGGGAGGACCTTCGGAAAATAAACCTGGATGCTTTTCGCCGGCAGACCGGCTTCGTGCCCCAGGATGTTTTCCTGTTCAGTGATACCATAGCGAATAACATCGCGTTTGGCCTGGATCAGCAGGGAGACAGCCTGCAGATGAAAGATGTCGAAGCAGCTGCGAGGAAGGCCGCGGTATACGACAACATCATGTCATTTCCGAAGGGATTCGGGACCATGGTTGGTGAGCGGGGAATCACGCTGTCAGGCGGGCAGAAGCAACGGGTTTCCATTGCACGGGCCATTATCCGCGACCCGGGACTGCTGGTCTTCGACGACTGCCTTAGCGCCGTGGACACCCGTACCGAAGAGGCCATCCTAAAAAGCATGCGGGAACTGATGAAGGGCCGGACCACGCTAATCATCAGCCACCGGGTGAGTACGGTACGGCATGCCGATGAAATTGTCGTGCTGGAAAAGGGAAAGGTGGTGGAAAAGGGAACACATGCGGTGCTGATGCGCAAGGGGCAGGTGTACAAAGCACTGCATCAGCGGCAACTGCTGGAAGAGACCGGACCGGGAGATCCTTCAAAGCGATAATTTATTATATTATGGTCGCCGCCATACCCGGCGATCATTTATGTCAAGGCTCTTAATGAATATCATTTCAGGGTGTTTCCTCTGCTGGCCTTTGCTGGCGGGTTGCCAGCATCCCACCGGGCAACCTCAACAATCCGATACCAATGTAAATATGGAATACAATAAACTCTCACCGCAGGAGGAATATGTCATCCTGCAAAAAGGAACCGATCGGGCGTTTACCGGCGATTACTACCAGAAAAAGGATGAGGGCCTGTACCTGTGCAGGCAATGCAATGCACGGCTTTACCGGTCAGGAGATAAATTTGAGTCTCATTGCGGGTGGCCCAGCTTTGACGACGAAATCGACGGTTCCGTACGCCGCGTTCCAGATGCCGATGGCCGACGGACGGAGATCATTTGCAACAACTGCGGCGGTCACCTGGGGCATGTTTTCCTGGGTGAGGGGTTTACCGCGAAAGATACCCGGCATTGTGTCAACACAAGTTCGTTGCGATTCATACCGGCGAGTGAGGCGGATTCGGCACCGGCGGTCATTAAAGAGACGCGCTGACACCACATTGGCTACTGAAATCCAAACATCTGCATATGATCACACTAAGACATCTACTCGAGAAAAAAAAGGAGGGCATCCTGCACGTGGGTCCCGGCGCCACGGTTTTCGAGGCGCTAAAGGTTATGGGTGAGCATAACGTGGGCGCGCTGCTGGTCATGGAGGATGAAAAGATGGTGGGCATCGTGTCCGAGCGGGATTACGCCCGTAAGATCATCCTGAAGGGTAAAAAATCACGCGAAACTTTTGTCAGGGAAATAATGACTTCCAAGGTACTCACGGTAAGCAGCAACCAGTCCATCATCGACTGTATGCAGCTGATGACGGATAATAATTTCCGGCATTTACCCGTGATGGACGACGGTAAGCTTGCCGGCGTGATTTCCATTGGCGACGTGGTCAGGGCCGTTATCGCCGACCAGCAGGAAACAATTAATATGCTTAAGAGTTATATTTCAGGACACAGCTGAGCGCAGGGGAACAGTGACCTGTATGCCGTGGTCCCCTGCCCGGATAACGCGGGAAGCAGGGTGATCCGGAATCAAGTCATGCTGGAAGTCAGCTGAAATATTGGCACCCTTGCGCATTGAGAGTTGAGGGTTGAAAATTGAACATTCAAGGGCGCAGGTACAGGTACGGCCAATCACCGATCCTTAAGTATTATGCATTACGCGTTATGCATTAAGTATTTGCTTTTTAGATGTGTTCAGTGAACAGCGGCCCGCCTCAGCCATGGCGCACGAAGTCCGTTATCCGTTGACCGGATCTGCTTCAGGCCATACATCAGCTGAAATATTGGCACCCTTGCGCATTGAGAGTTGAGTGTTGAAAATTGAACATTCAAGGGCGCAGGTACAGGTACGGCCAATCGCCTATCCTTAAGCATTATGCATTATGCATTACGCGTTATGCATTAAATATTTGCTTTTTAGATGTGTTCAGTGAACAGTGATCCGCCTTCGCCAGGGCTCCGGCATGCGAAGTCCGTGATCCCCTGCCCGAACGCCGAAGCGGGCGGGTGAACCGTGATCAGTTGCTGGTTTAAGTTCCAGGTCGTGCTGCCATGAAGGGACCTTTCCACGCCAGGGGCACGGGTTATGTTGAAAGTTGCCCGCCCGACCGATGGCATGGTCATTCGGGCCGGAAATTTGAGGTTTTGTCAATTCCGCACCAAAAACGCAACCGTTCAGCAACCTTAAGCCGCAAAGCGGCAAAACCCGGACTACTTCAACTTTATCACCTGCCCGGGTTTGGGCTCCTGGCAGCAACGCATGTCGTTATGCCGGTAAAGTTTTTTCAGCTTCACGGCATAAAGTTGTGAGATGTCACGCATGGTTTCACCTTCGATGACGACGTGCGTTTCCTGCCGGGCTTTCTTGCGCTTGGGCTTTACATAAAGTACGTCGCCCACATGCAGGATGTCATGGATATCAGCGTCATTGTATTTGAAGACCTGCCAAAGCTCCAGGTGATTCGCTTTGGCGATGGAGTAGTAGGTCTCGCCTTCCCTGACCGTTACAAAAGGAACGTTGTTCTCCGTCATCTTGTACGACGCGGGTGCAGGCGCCGGAAATGCGCTGCGGCTGCGCTTGCGCTGCTTACGGGGCTTCACGGCAGGCTTGCCGGAAGAGGCCACAGGCATGTTCGCTCCCATCCGGTCCAGCTCGTGCAACCGGTGTTCCTCTATGATGCGGATGAGGCGGCCGGCATAACTGGGGTTGGTGGCATATCCGGCCTTTTTGAGGCCCCGGGCCCAGCCTTTGTAGTCGGTGATCTTCAGGTCAAACAGAAAAGCATAGCGTTGCCGGGTTCGCAGAAAATCCGAATGGTCGTCAAACGATTCCGACGCTGATTTGTATCTGCGGAAGCATTCATTCCGCTTGTCGTCATCCTGGTACACCTTCCTGCCTTTCCAGCCACTGTGGCATTTGATGCCGAAGTGGTTGTTGGCCTTGCGGGCCAGGTAGCTGTTGCCGAATTCGGATTCCAGGATGCCTTGTGCCAGCGTAATGCTTGCCGGAACACCGGATTTCATCATGTTGGAAATGGCATGATCGCGGTACGTGGCGATATATGTCTCCTTGGTAATACGCGGAGAATCGGGCTGGCCCGCCACGGCAATGCTGGCGCATATGCCGAACACGGCAGGAAGAAGCAGGACATATCTTTTCATGATACAAAAATAAGAACGGCAAGCCCTCACTTTAAATTGTAACACGTTCTAATGCATACATTTAATCAACAGGAAAATGTTGATTGCGCAGGAATTGCAGTAAGGGGGCTAGTACTTCGAGATGATCCCGATCAGGCCGCCGGGGCCCGCAAGGAAGATCCGTGTTCCCTTTTTGGCTTTCCGCACCACGTTGAAGCCGGCGGCAGAGATGGGGACCCAGGTATTTCCGCCATCCCGCGAATACTCCGTCCCGGTGGGCCCGGTCGCCATCAGGGTGGTCTGGTTGATGTATTCCACGCACGACCGGAAACCTCCCGGCGCTTTCAACGGAGGCTTCCAGGATATCCCCCCGTTGTAAGTCAGAAAACAGTTTTCCACTGCAGAGGTGTCAGCCTTGTAATCGCCACCCATGATTACGCCGGTACGGGCATCCTTGAAAGCCACACTGAATACCCCGCCGGACTCCGGCTTTTTAAGAATAGGGCATGACTTTTTTTGCCAGGTTTTGCCGTAATCACCACTGGTAAAAAGGTGTGCGGCACGACCTCCTGTTCCGATAAAGGCGTATCCTTGTCCAGTGGCGCGCACAGAGGTTCCGCTGGCTGCGTAGCCATGCTCACCATCCTGGGTTACCGGGCAGTCCCGGAAGGGAATTTCCTTCCAGTTGCCGCCCCCGTTGCTGGTTTGCAATAAAAACAGCTTCCGATCCACCGGGTCGCCGAAAGCGATTCCGCGTTTGTGATCCCAGAATGCCATGCCGTTAAGGAAGACTTCAGGCCTTTCATCGCGGAAAACACGCTTCCAGCGCTTCCCCCCGTCAGTGGTCTTCAGTATAAGGGCCGGCGTCCCGGAACTCATCACTACCGCCGTTCTGCTGTCAAACCCCTCTATGTCCCTGAAATCGCTTCCCTCGTAACTGGCCACCTGCATGGTATCCCAGGATTGTCCGCCATTGACGGAGCGGCAGACGAATCCATTGTTGCCGCAAATCCAGATGACCTTGTCATTCACCACGGACAAGCCCCTGAAGTTCGCATGGTACGTGAGCCGCATCGTGTCAAGCACATATTCTTTCTGGGCCAGTGCCTGCGCCGCTGGCCACAGGCCGGCTATGCATAATGCTAAAATCGTTCTGCGCACGTGTACAAGATACAAATCAGAGCACATACCTGAGCCCACCATAGAACATCCTGCCGGTAATAGGGCCCCATGCGATTCCGGCATCAAAAAATTCGCCGAACGGATCATCCGGGTTAATGATCGCCTTTTCTTGTTTGAAGTCACCAAGGTTCTCACCGCCGATGTACAGGTCCCAGCGGCCGCGGCGAAGCGTTACCTGTCCCAGCAACCGCACGTATTCGGGTGATTCCCGCATGATTTCGTCCTGGTCATGGTAAAGCGGGAGTTGCTGCGGGCCGACCCATTGCGTGGTAAAATCAAACTTCCAGGTTCCCGATGGTGTTTCATAGGCCAGGTTCACCAGTCCGCGGCTGGACGGGTTAAAAGGCGTCTTGCGCTCGCCTGAAAGGTATTGGCTGCGCGCCTCCTGAAGTTTAAAGGCTGCCTTTGCCTTGAGGTTAAGCGTCAGTTCGTACGAAATCTCGGCCTGGAAACTGTTGGACCAGGACCGGTCCTCCAGGTGAAACACGTATGCGCGTGTGGCGTCGGCATACAGGTCGACCACCAGTTTATTTGTAAAATCCGTTCGGTAAAAATCAACCGACAGGCTGGCCAGCCGGCCTGCGATCTCGATACAATGTGAAACGTTCATACCGTAATTCCATGCGTGTTCCACTCCCGGATCGTCCAGAAACACGATGTCCCGGGACGAGGCCAGCACCTGCATCTGTTCGACGAAGAAATTGGCCACGCGATACCCGCGTCCGGCGGACAACCGGATGGTTGTGTTCTCGCCGGGACGGTACCGGGCATGTATTCTTGGCGAATAGAAAAGGTCGTATTCATTGTGGTAGTCGCCTCGCACGCCCAGGAGGAGGGTCCAGTGCTTGAGATCGTCGTAAGTGTATTCGAAAAACACGCCCGGTACTGTCTCGAGGCGTGAAAACGGCTGCTCGAGGTATTGTTCTTCGATATCGTCATACATAAAGCTTGCCCCCATCCTGAATTTGTTCCGCGTATCTGTGAATACCGACTGGTATATCAGGTTGGCCCAGAGCGTATGTTGTTCGCCCGCATAGGGCTTCTGTCCGAAATAGCTTTCCGCATCATGCATGGAATAGGATAGCTGAAGCCCCACGCTCTTGTACTCATGACCGATAAATCCCAGGCTTGTCTTAGAAAAGGCTTCCACGCGCCTGCTCCGGATCCCGATCCCGTAATAGCGGTCGGATAGCTTGTCTGTTTTTTCATCGAACCGGATGTCACCTCCCGTGCGGTCGTCATCGTGGTAAATGACTCCTGCCATGCCTTCCACCCGGTGACCGGAGTCGTATTTCCACCGGTTCATCAGGCTGTACCTGCGGTAGCGGGGGATATCGAGAAAGTTGTCGCCATTGTGATCATTCTTGTTCTCCAGCACGCTGCCATGGGTCAGGAACATGGTGCTCCACTTTTCGCTAATCGGAATGGCATGCAACAGGTTGATTTCCGCCCGTCCTTCCCCGTTGCCGTAAAGGTTCAGGTACCAGTTGTCTGTTTGCTCGGGCTTCTTGAGTTCCACGTTAATCTGGCCGGATACAGACTCGTAACCATTAACCACGCTGCCTGCCCCCTTGACCACGCTGATATCCTGCGCCCAGGGACCCGGAATATTATTGAAGCCCATGACCGTATTCAAACCGCGTGCTGCCGGCAGCACATCCTGCAATTTCTGAACGTACCTGCCGGAGAGACCCAGCATCTGGATTTGCCGCACACCGGTGACGGCATCCGTGTACGACGCATCTACCGTGGGATTGGATTCGAAACTTTCGCTCAGGTTACAGCATGCGTTCTTTTTCAGTTCAGCAGTGGTCAGGATTTCGGTCTTGATGGGTTCGAGCATAGAAATGTATGACTCCGGCTGCCGGGCCTGTATTTCGACCTGCTCGAGCGTCAGGGAACGGTCCAGCACCACTTTCATGGGATGGCCGGTAATGGCGAGCGTATCCCTCAAATAGCCGATAAAGCTGAATACAAGCGAATCCGGCAGGTCCCCGGTCTTTTCAATGGTGAACCGCCCGTCGCTGCCGGTGGTCGTACCGGTCGCGGTCCCGGGGAAATAGACGCTGGCGCCTGTCAACGGCGACTTTTTGCCATGTTCGTTTTGTTCGAACACGATACCCCTGATCGTTTGTGCAGCGGCCGGGCAGACACACACGACCGCAACTATAATTGCAGATATAATTTTCATGTTGATAGAATTGAAAGGTAAAACAGGAAATCTCCGTCCGGGCTGGTCGCCCGCCTGTCAATTCAAATGAGGAAGGATTGCAAAAGTGCCTGTGCCGGCGGGCCCGGCGGGGCGCGGAATGCCAGGCAGGAATAGGATGCGGTAAACCGCTGGTTGTATAATTCAGGTAAATAAACAGGTTTGGCGGGAATCAACCCTGCTTCCACACGTACCTGGTCAGAGACAAGAGTGACGTAATCAAGTTGATAAAATTTTACTTCGGTATTGCAGCAGGGTACCGTGGATTTTTCACAGCAATTTTTATTGCAGCTCTCGCTGAACGCAATCTTACAGTAATGACGAGCCACCACGATGCCGGTAGTGCTCAGCACAATGGAAGCGAGTATTGCTATGGTTAAAATCCTTTTCATTCAAAAGGTATTTAATACCGGTTGCCGGTTAACCTTCGGCACCCGTTTGGTCGTCCCCATCCCCTCCATCAGCCGGAGCGTCCTCATGGGAATGTCCCTCGTGGTCGTGTCCTTCATGGTCGTGTTCCTCCTGGTTCCCGGCATCGCCGTTTTCACCGTCTTCCTCCACGAGCGCCAGGGGCATTCCGCAGTCCGGACATGCACCGGGCCCGTCGTATTGCTTCCCATCGCATTTCATGGGGCATTCGTAATAGGAAGAAACCCCCGCCAGGTCTGTAATCACGGCAGGCCCTTCTTCCTCGGTAGCCGTGCCCTCGCCAGCCTGTTCCTCGCCGGACGGGCTGCCGCAAGCGGCCACGATTAGCATTAAAACGAAAAGTGGCAGCGAAAGGATTCGGGAAATTTTCATAGCGGATGTTGTTGAATTGCAATGATATTGATTTTAGATTAAAATTAAATGAGGTTCAGCCGCTTAGGTACGAATGCCCGCGCTGTGACGGTACACGTAAAAAAGCTAAATTTGCCTCCGAGGCTCGCTGCTTGCATTCAAGGCTTTCGTTTTGAAGGATATACAGCTAAATGACTGAACGAGCCGGTGCCCGGACATGAGTACGCCCGCTGACTACCTGCCCATTGCCATGATGTTTGTCGTGGCTTCAGGATTCGTCCTGTTCACCATCTTCGTCACACATTTGCTGGGCCCCCGCCGGAAAACGGAGGTAAAGCTCGAGCCCTTCGAATGCGGGATCGAATCCCAGGAGAATGCCAGGATGCCATTCTCGATCAAGTACTTCCTGGTTGCCATCCTTTTCGTCCTTTTCGATGTGGAGATAATCTTTATGTATCCCTGGGCTGTTAACTTTAAGGATATGGGGATGTTCGGCTTTGTGGAAATGCTCATCTTCCTTTCGCTTTTCCTGGTGGGATTTACCTATATTATTAGGAGAGGGGCGCTCAAGTGGGAGTGACCATGACAACGTCGAAATTATTGGAAGCATAACACATCCGTAACGGAAAAAATTAAATGGTCAAGGTCGTCAATACACCGGAAGGATACCAGGGCAGTGGATTTTTCGCCACCAAGCTGGACCAGGCTGTCGGGCTTGCCCGTGCCAATTCCCTGTGGCCGCTGCCGTTTGCCACCTCCTGCTGCGGCATCGAATTCATGGCCACCATGGCTTCGCATTACGATCTTGCGCGTTTCGGCGCGGAAAGGCTCAGCTTTTCACCCCGGCAAGCCGACCTGCTGATGGTGATGGGAACTATTGCAAAGAAAATGGGTCCCGTGCTGCGGCAGGTATATGAGCAGATGGCGGAACCGCGCTGGGTGCTTTCCGTGGGGGCTTGCGCGAGCAGCGGCGGTATTTTCGATACCTATTCGGTGCTGCAGGGTATCGACCGAATCATCCCGGTCGACGTTTACGTTCCCGGCTGCCCTCCCAGGCCGGAGCAGATCCTTGACGGGATCCTTCTGATTCAAAAACTCGTTAAAGGCGAATCGTTAAGAAGGCGGGATTCGGCCGAATACAAGGAGCTGCTCGCCTCTTACGGAATCCAATAGACCTGCATATGCTATCCTCACCCGAACCGGCCGAACTGGAGGCCCAATTGCAGGAATCGTGTGGAGCGGGTTTGCTGGGAGTGGTTAAACACACTGATATTTCCGTGGCCACGGTCGGGCCGGAAGTACTTGATACGGCGATTCGCACCTTGAAAGATGCCGGTTACGCGTTCCTGACCAGTTGCCATGGAATGCATTACCCGGACCGGGACAAACCGTTCGGCATGGTCTACCACCTGCACGATCTGCCGCGCAACCTGCGCGTACGGGTGGAGGCCTTTACGGCCGATGACCCGCCGGAATTTCCTTCCATGATTCCGGTTTTTGCGGGTGCCAACTGGATGGAGCGTGAAACATATGATTTTTACGGGTTCCGCTTCCAGGGTCATCCCAACCTCAGTCGCATCCTTAACATGGATGACATGGAAGGGTGGCCTCTCAGGAAGGAATACCCGCTCGAAGACCAGGCTCGCTACGACAAGGACGATAAAATGTTCGGGAGATGAGTAACAAGGAAGCCGGTGAACAGTTGCAGCCAGGAGAGGCCGGAGGTGCGCTGGAGCAGAAGCAATACACCACGCTCAACCTGGGCCCCACACATCCCGCCACCCATGGCATTTTTCAAAACGTTCTGCAAATGGACGGCGAAAAGATTGTTTCCGCCACGCCTACCATCGGGTATATACACAGGGCTTTTGAAAAGCTGGCGGAGCGACGGCCTTATGCCCAGGTAACACCCATTACGGACCGCCTCAATTACTGTTCCTCGCCCATCAACAACATGGGCTGGCACATGACGGTCGAAAAACTTGGTGGCATCCGGCTTCCCAAGCGTGTGGACTACCTGCGCGTAATCATCATGGAACTTGCCCGGCTGTCAGACCACATCATCTGCAACAGCGTGATAGGCGTCGACAGCGGTGCCATGACCGGATTCCTTTACATCTTCCAGTTCAGGGAACACATTTACGAGATTTACGAAGAGATTTGCGGAGCACGGCTTACCACCAATATCGGCAGGATAGGAGGGCTGGAACGTGATTTTTCACAAACAGCCTGGCGCAAGATCGACAAGTTGCTCAAGGAATTGCCGGAGGGACTCCGGGAATTCGAGAACCTGCTGGTGCGCAACAGGATTTTCATGGACCGTACGATAGGATGCGGTCCCATTGATGCAGAGCGCGCTTTGTCTTACGGTTTCACAGGACCTAACCTGCGGGCCACGGGTGTGGATTACGATGTCCGTGTGGCCAGCCCTTATTCATCGTACGAGGATTTCGACTTCATCATCCCGGTAGGCACCCAGGGAGATACTTATGACCGGTTCATGGTACGCGAACGTGAAATGTGGGAAAGCATCAGCATCATTGAACAGGCCATTCGAAAGCTGGAAAAGCTGGAGGATAAAACATCCATCCATGCGGATGTTCCAGCGTTTTACCTGCCTCCCAAGGAAGAGGTATATAATAGCATGGAGGCGCTCATTTGGCATTTCAAGATTGTCATGGGTGAGACCGAAGTTCCGAAAGGGGAGGTGTACCATCCGGTGGAAGGAGGCAATGGTGAACTGGGATATTACCTTGTGAGCGATGGCGGCCGTACCCCTTACCGGTTGCATATGCGGCGTCCCTGCTTCATATATTACCAGGCCTACCCTGAAATGATCGTTGGCGGGATGTTGTCCGATGCCATCCTGACGATGAGTTCCATGAATGTCATAGCGGGAGAGCTGGATGCATGAAGAAAAATTGACAGTTTCAGGCATTTGACCGAATAACGAAAAATGAATAACGATTAGCGAATGGATAAGGAAGTCAGGTTCTCCGATGACGCGCTTCAACTGGTAAACCGGATCACTTCACGGTACCCTGAGGGCAAGCAGAAATCCGCCATTCTCCCTGTACTCCATATTGCACAGGCTGAATTTGACGGGTGGCTGCCGGTGCCGGTAATGGATTACGTGGCCGGCCTGCTCAGGATGCAGACCATCGAGGTTTATGAAGTAGCTTCTTTTTACTCGATGTTCAACCTGAAGCCAGTGGGCAAGTGCCTGATTGAAGTTTGCCATACAGGGCCGTGCTGGTTGTCAGGTTCCGACGGTTTACTATCGTACATTGAAAAGAAAATCGGCATTAAACCCGGTGAAACTTCGCCCGATGGCATGTTTACACTCAAAACCGTTGAGTGCCTGGCTTCATGCGGCACCGCACCCATGATGCAAATCGGGGAGAAATACCATGAACGGCTTACGGATGAAAAGTGCGGTGAAATCCTGGACGCCTGCAGGGAAAATGGCGAACGGGTGACCCACTGGTCCGTGAAACGCATACAAAACGATAAAGCCTGAATACACGAACTCCTATGTCAGTCAAGCTGCTGTTCGAACATTTAGATAAGCCAGGCATCCGTAACCTGGAAGGGTACCGGTCTCATGGCGGGTACCAGACGCTTGAAAAGGCCCTTCGGACGCTGAAGCCGGACGACATCACCGGGGAGGTGAAGAAGTCTGGATTGCGCGGTCGCGGCGGTGCCGGATTTCCCACGGGCATGAAATGGGGTTTCCTTGCCAAGCCTGAAGGGGTGCCCAGGTACCTGGTGTGCAATGCGGATGAGAGTGAGCCGGGTACCTTCAAGGACAGGTACCTGATGGAACATATCCCTCACCTGTTGATCGAAGGCATGGCCATATCCAGCTTTGCGCTGGGTGCGGAGACCTCTTATATATACATACGCGGGGAGATGATGTATGTCTATCATATCCTGCAGGCAGCCATAGATGAGGCCTATGCCAATAACCTGTTGGGCAGTAATATCATGGGTTCAGGATTCTCCCTGGATCTTCATGTGCATTGCGGCGCCGGGGCATATATATGCGGGGAGGAAACTGCCTTACTGGAATCGCTGGAAGGCAAGCGTGGCAACCCGAGAATCAAACCTCCCTTCCCGGCGGTCAAGGGGCTGTGGGGATGTCCCACCGTGGTCAACAACGTGGAAACGATCAGCGCCGTGGTGCCCATCGTCAGGGATGGCGGCGACGCCTATGCCAGGATCGGCATCGGCAGGTCAACAGGCACCAAGCTCATTTCGGCATCCGGTCATATCAACAATCCCGGCGTATACGAGATCGAACTGGGGCTGCCGGTAGAGGAATTCATTTATTCCGAACAGTGGTGCGGTGGTATCACGAAAGGGAAGAAGTTAAAAGCAGTGGTAGCGGGTGGCTCGTCGGTTCCCGTGCTTCCTGCTGAGCTTATCCTGAAGACCGCTGCCGGGGAACCGCGCCTGATGACCTATGAATCCCTCAGCGATGGCGGCTTCGAAACAGGCACGATGCTTGGATCAGGCGGTTTCATCGTCATGGATGAGGATACGAGTATCGTGAAAAACCTCTGGAACTTCACCCGGTTCTACCATCATGAGAGTTGCGGTCAGTGTTCACCCTGCCGCGAAGGAACCGGATGGATGGAAAAGGTCCTGCACAAGATTCTTGCGGGAAAAGGTACCCGTGCAGACATCGATCTGCTCTGGGATATCCAGAAGAATATTGAAGGCAAGACCATCTGCCCCCTCGGGGAAGCCGCCGCATGGCCCGTGGCCGCTGCCATCCGTCATTTCAGAGCGGAATTCGAGGAACTGACCAGCCAAATAACTGAGCCTGCAGGCCAGGTGTGATAAAAAGCAACGAAATGCCAAAAGTCACCATAGACGGACATACTTTAGAAGTGGAAGAAGGCACCACCATCCTCCAGGCTGCCAGGATGATCGGTGGTGAAGCGGTACCCCCGGCCATGTGTTATTACTCCGGCCTGGAGACGAGCGGTGGATACTGCAGAACCTGTATAGTGGAAGTCAGCAAGGGTTCCGAAAAGGATCCGCGTCCGATGCCGAAGCCGGTGCCCTCCTGCAGGCAGGTTGTGATGGACGGCATGGAAGTGAAGAACACCACTTCCCCGAAGCTGCTGGAAGCGAGGGCAGGTGTGGTGGAGTTCCTGTTGATCAATCATCCGCTGGATTGCCCCGTTTGCGACCAGGCCGGGGAATGCCACTTACAGGACCTGAGTTACGAACATGGCTTGTCCAAGTCCCGTTATGAATTCAAGCGGCGTGAATTTGAAAAAATCGACATTGGAGACAAGATCAAACTTCACATGACGCGGTGTATTCTTTGCTACCGCTGTGTAAAGGTGGCCGACCAGCTCTGCCCCGGCCGTGTGCACGGGGTGATCAACCGGGGCGACGTGGCAGAGATTTCCACCTACATCGAAAATGCCGTCGATAACGAGATGAGCGGGAACATGATAGACGTTTGTCCGGTTGGAGCACTAACCGACAGGACCTTCCGTTTCAAGTCGCGGGTGTGGTTCACAAAACCCGTGAATGCGCATCGTACCTGCGAAACGTGCTGCGGCCGTGTCGCCCTTTGGCTCAGCGGAGATGAAGTCCTGCGCGTTACCGGGCGGAAGGATGCCTACGGTGAACTGGAGAAGGATGCAGAGGGCCGGACGGGCTGGATCTGCAATACATGCAGGTTCGACAAGAAGAACGAGGCCGACTGGACCATCGAGGGTCCAAGACACATCGACCGCCATTCCGTGATCTCACAGAACCACTACGAGACGCTGAAACAGCTCAAGATTGACATTTCGAGACAAAAGAAATTGTCGGAGAAGGCGCATAATGAGTGACCCCCGTATGCATCGCCTTTGCGTGGCCGCTTTGCAAGAGCCATGCCGGCCGGAAGGACCGGTGATTCGTGATTGGCTAACGGCTCATCCACGAGTTGCTGGGCAGCAGCCAAAGTTTCCCTATCCTTCCTGCTTTGACCAAACCCCTTACCTGTTACCTCGTCACACCCATCCGCAGCACGGCGCTTCCCTCGGCTGACTGCATGCGAACCAGGTATACACCCGGGGCAAGGCCCGTTACATCAACATCCAATTTATGCCTTCCGGGGATTTCGGCCGGGACCCCGAACCGTTGGATGATCCTTCCATGCAAATCCATGACCTGGAACTCCACATTTCCCTGCAGGGTGGTGCCGTAATAAACGGTGGCCTGTCCCGAGGCAGGGTTGGGTGTGATCTTTTCGATCATGAATACCGGCCCCCGTTGTTCGGAGATGCTAACGGTACCGGTTAGGGAGACCTCGTCCACCACGAATGAATTGCCCGCAACCGGCCCCCCGGATAGGGAGTCAATTATCGTGAACTGGATCACACACTGATCAGGGTTGGCGCCTACATAAAGGAATGGAGCTGTTGCCAGTGTGAATGAACTGGTTGCCGTGGTGGTGGAGAAAAGGGAGGCGGCTACACCCTGCAAATTCGCGTCTATTAACGAGGAAACCATAAGGAAACTCGCGGTGGCCGCTTTGGTAAATTTATAATAGAATTCAACGGCACCGTATGACTGGGAAACCGGGAAGCCATTTCCATTGATATCCGTTGAAAACAGGCTGGGGGGGTATGCGCCAGCCGGTGAATTGATAACATCACCCCTTGCAGCGAGGTTTCCGCTGTATGCAGGCGTGGTTTGGATGACATTGGTGGCGAATCCCGGGACGTTGGAGGTAAACCAGTCGTCCGGCTCGCCACTCGTCCAATTTTCGAAGCTGGAATTAGGCACCGGATTTTGTGCGAATACGGATGTCGCCGGCATGGTGGCACAGGCGAGGCAGGCAAGGAGTGCTTTTTTCATAAATCTTTGGTTGGCAGGTTTTTTGCAAAAATAATAAATGTAACAAATGAGCCTGAACATTCGATTTGCATTACCTTTGCGACGCCCTGCCGTGGGGCATTTTCATGGATTCGGGTGAGCTGATATTCAAAATGGTTTTCGTGGTGGCGATATTCGGGATATCGCTTCTGGTGGCGATGTATTCCACCTATGCTGAACGGAAGGTGGCGGCTTTTCTCCAGGACCGCATCGGCCCCAACCGGGCCGGCCCTTTCGGGATCCTTCAACCGCTGGCTGACGGGGTGAAGATGTTCATGAAAGAAGAGATCATCCCTGCCAAATCAGACAAGGCGCTGTTCATTCTCGGGCCCTGCATCATGATGCTTACTGCCTGCATGACCGGGGTGGTGATTCCCTGGGGAGAAAGCCTTGTCATCAACGGACGGGAATACGAACTGCTGATCACTGATGTGAACGTGGGTTTGCTGTATGTTTTCGGAGTCGTATCCATTGGCGTTTACGGAATAATGATAGGCGGCTGGGCTTCCAACAACAAGTATTCTCTCCTGGGTTCGCTGCGTGCCTCGGCACAGATGGTCAGCTACGAGCTGGCCATGGGCCTGTCGATCATTGCCCTGGTGATGGCGGCCGGCACACTTAGCGTCAGGGAAATCGTGGAACAACAGGCGGGCCTTCAGTGGAATGCCTTTTACCAGCCGCTCGGATGCCTGCTGTTTATCATATGCGCCTTTGCCGAGTGCAATCGCACGCCTTTCGATTTGGCGGAATGCGAAACCGAACTCGTGGGTGGATACCATACCGAATATTCATCGATGAAGCTCGGCTTTTATCTGTTTGCCGAGTATATCGCCATGTTTATTTCCTCTGCCATCATTGCCGCCCTGTATTTTGGCGGGTATAATTTTCCGTTTATTGACAGCCTGGGCCTCTCGCATAATGTGCAAACGATCCTCGGCGTGCTGATCTTCTTCGCCAAAACATCGTTTTTCATATTTCTGTTCATGTGGGTCAGGTGGACCATACCGCGGTTCAGGTATGACCAGCTAATGAACCTCGGCTGGAAGGTCCTGATACCTGTAGCCATTATCAATGTCCTGGTCACGGGCATCGTAATCCTTTGGCGCAACGATTTATTCTGACAGGGACAAGAAAATATTAATCATGCAAGCGCTAACGAACAGGAGACAAGTGGTGGTCAACAAGAAGATGACCTGGGTGGAAAGGCTGTACCTGCCAGCTATCCTGCACGGACTATCCATTACTATACGGCATTTTTTTAAGCGCAAGGTTTCCATTAAGTACCCTGAACAGAAAAGGCCTGTTGCCGCGGTTTGGCGCGGGTGGCATGTGCTGAAGCGGGATGAACAGGGCAGGGAAAACTGTACGGCCTGCGGTTTGTGTGCCGTGGCATGTCCTGCCGAAGCCATCACCATGACAGCCGAAGAACGAAAAAAAGGGGAAGAGCACCTATACAGGGAGGAGAAGTATGCATCGGTTTACGAGATCAATATGCTGCGGTGCATATTCTGTGGGCTGTGCGAGGAAGCCTGTCCCAAGGAGGCAATATTCCTCACGGACCGCATTGTCCCCTCGGATATGGTCAGGGAGAACTTTATTTTCGGCAAGGATAAGCTTACGGAAGGAGTGGAGCCCGGGAAGCGGATCGATATCAGCCAGCGGGGGCAGGCGCACCGGAAAGAGGACCCGCCAGCTTAGGGTTGAATTTATAATTTCGCATCCATTGCGGCTTGACACCGAACCTGAAACGAACACAACTGCTTCCTTGCCCGGTTTGCGGGCAATCCGCTGACTTGCTTTTATGACGCTGCCCATATTTTATATCCTGGCCATGCTTTCTGTGTTCTGCGCCCTCATGGTCGTAGTGGCACGGAAGCCCGTCCATTCGGTACTTTACCTTATTGCCTGTTTCTTTACGATTGCCGGGCATTACCTGATGCTGAACGCCCAATTCCTGTTCGCTGTGCACATCATTGTATATGCAGGGGCCATCATGGTATTGTTCCTGTTCGTTATCATGCTGCTGAACCTGAACCTGGAATCGGAACCAAGGAAATCAGTCATCGCAAGGGTAGCAGCGGTTTCAACCGCCGGTCTGCTGTTTCTGGTTTTACTGGCGGCGGTGAAGAGTGCGGAGCCCGTCATCCTGGATACCAGTGCATCAGGTGTGGGACTGGTGAGGCATGTGGGATTGAAACTTTATAACGAGTACATGATGCCTTTCGAGGTGTCGGCGCTGCTGTTCCTGACCGCCATGGTCGGAGCCGTGAAACTGGGACGTAAGGAAGCAACTCATAGTTGAAACGATGATGCAAAGCCTGCTGGTAAATCATTATATCATTCTCGCAACGATCCTGTTTACGATCGGGGTGCTGGGGGTATTGATCCGGCGCAATGCCATTATTGTATTTATGTGCATAGAATTGATGCTGAATGCCGTAAACCTGCTGCTGGTAACTTTTTCAGCCATGCATAATGAGGCGGGAGGTCAGGTATTCGTATTCTTTATCATGGCGGTGGCCGCTGCCGAAGTGGCGGTCGGGCTGGCCATCCTTGTCATGATTTACAGGAACGTCCGGTCAGTTGATATTAACCGGTTAAACAGAATCAGGTGGTAAAGCGCCAGTCCGCGGACTTCCCGTGAGCCGATACGAAAAATGAATCCTTACCTGCTTATACCATTGCTGCCGCTGCTGGGTTTTGCCCTGAACGGCACCATAGGACCCCGGATGCCGGGTCGTGTGGTCAGCTGGGTGTCATGCGGCAGCCTCTTGGTTTCCTTCGCGTTGTCCGTAAAACTTTTCCTGGAGCTATCAGCAGGACAGGAATCTGTGACTGTACACGCGTTCAGCTGGATTCATGCAGGATCACTACATATCGACCTGTCTTTCCTGCTGGACCCTCTTTCATCCGTCATGCTGCTCGTGGTCACCGGCGTCGGGTTCCTCATTCATGTGTATTCGATCGGTTACATGAAGGCCGATGAAGCCTATCCCAGGTTCATGGCATATATGAACCTGTTCGTGTTCTTCATGCTGTTGCTGGTCATGGGTGATAATTTCGTGGTCATGTTCGCCGGCTGGGAGGGGGTAGGGCTGTGCTCGTTCCTGCTGATCGGTTTCTGGTTCAGGAACCATGAATTCAACGAAGCGGCCAGGAAGGCATTTGTCATGAACAGGATAGGGGACCTCGGTTTCCTGCTTGGTATGTTTCTTATCTACCGACAGTTCGGATCGCTCGATTATCAGACGGTATTTGAGTCTGCCAGGCTTATGCCCGCCGGCGACCCTGCCCTGGTCGGGATTGCCCTTTTGCTGTTCGTGGGTGCGATTGGAAAAAGTGCACAGATCCCGCTGCACACCTGGCTGCCGGATGCCATGGCCGGACCCACACCTGTGTCCGCACTCATTCACGCGGCGACGATGGTGACGGCAGGCGTATACATGATTGTCCGGTCAAATGTCATTTACACCCTTGCGGAACCCGCTGCCACTGCCGTCCTGGCCATTGGGCTCGCCACGGCACTTCTGGCTGCAACCATCGCGCTGCGGCAGAATGACATCAAGAAGGTCCTGGCGTATTCCACCATTTCACAGCTTGGCTTCATGTTCGTTGCCGCGGGGATGGGCGCATATACAGCTGCGGTCTTTCACCTGGTCACACATGCTTTCTTCAAGGCATTGCTTTTCCTGGGGGCCGGAAGTGTCATACACGGGCTGGACGGGGAACAGGATATCCGGCAGATGGGCGGGTTGCGCAGGCACATGCCACGTACCCATGCGACCTTCCTGGTTGGCACGTTGTCCATCAGCGGAATCCCACCGTTGGCCGGATTCTTTTCCAAGGACGAGATCCTGGCCATGGGCTGGTCGCATGCTGCCATGGTATTTGTTGCGCTTGCTTTTGCCTCGGTGCTGACGGCCGTGTATATGTTCAGGCTGTATTGGCTCACCTTTCACGGCGCGTACCGCGGGGACAAGCATGCGCATGAATCTCCTTCCGTCATGACCCTGCCTCTGGTGGTGCTTGCGCTGCTTGCAGCTGTCGGTGGTTTTATAGGCGCTCCCTCGTACCTGCACCTGCCTCATGGCCTGAAAAGCTTTCTCGAGCCGGTGATCGCCATGCCTGCCGCACATGTGGTGAGCCATTCATTCGAATATGCGCTGGCCGGCATATCTGTCATCGTGCTGGTTGCTGTTATCTTCATAACCCGGTACATGTATGTCACCCGCAGCCGGATTCCGCTTGAGCCTGGTGAGGAACGCGGACTTGGACGCATATTATCACGCAAATATTTTATTGACGAGCTGTATCATTCGATGATCACCGCTCCGCTCAGGGGATTGTCAGCGCTGTTTGCAGTATTTGACCGTTATATCCTGGATGCGGTGGTCAATGCCATACCCCGGATCATTCGATCCGCCAGCGGCAGGTTACGGTTGATCCAGCAGGGCAACATTGGCGTTTATGTGCTGGGCACAGCCGCGGGCGTGGTCTTTCTGCTAATAGTTTCAATGCTGCTGTAAACTCAGGAACAGGATGTCGCTTGATCTTATATACCTGCTCGGATTCCAGTTGCTTGCGTCGGCAGCGTGCCTGGTTTCATCAAATGCACGTGTCAGGTTCACTGCCATGGTTTTATCGGCGGTTTCCTTCCTTTTTTCCGCGCATATGTTTTTCGAAATCCGGCAGAACGGCGCCGTACAATTCCTGGTGGACGTCCCGTGGATTTCATCGCTTGGGGTCCATTTCAAAGTGGGAATGGACGGGATCAGCTTTATACTGGTACAGCTGACCAACTTGCTGGTGCCGCTGATTATCCTTTCATCTTTTAACAGGGACATTACCAGGCCGAAAGCATTTTACAGCCTGATCCTGTTCATGCAGTTCGCACTGAACGGCGTGTTTACCGCACAGGACGGATTCCTGTTTTACATCTTCTGGGAACTGGCCCTGATTCCCATTTGGTTTATTTGTCTGGTTTGGGGTGGCGAGGACAGTCCGCGGATTACCCTGAAGTTTTTCATTTATACGCTGACAGGAAGCCTGTGCATGCTTTTTGCATTGATTTTCCTGTACCTGCAAACACCCGCACCGCATACCTTCGACCTGGATGCATTTTATGCGCTGGAACTCGAACCCGGGCGTCAGGCCCTCGTATTCTGGATGCTCCTGGCGGGTTTTGCCGTTAAGATACCGTTGTTTCCGCTGCACACCTGGCAGCCTGACACCTATACGGACGCCCCCACGCCAGGAACGATGCTGCTGAGCGGCATCATGCTCAAGATGGGTATTTACGGGCTGATCCGCTGGCTTATCCCTGTTGTTCCGGCAGCACTCGATGAATGGGGGCACCTGGCCATGATGGGTGCTGTGGCAGGTATCGTTTACGCAAGCTGTATCGCACTGATGCAGGCAGATTTCAAGCGCCTGATTGCCTACAGCTCCATCGCACATGTAGGACTTATCAGCGCGGGCATCCTTACCCGAACGCCAGAAGGGCTGCAGGGAGGGGTGGTACAGATGGTGGCGCATGGAATTAATGCCATCGGGTTGTTCTTCATTGCCGATATGCTTATGCATCGGATGCGCACGCGTGAGATGGCAAAGCTTGGCGGGCTGGCGCATCGTGAAAAGATCTTTTCCGTTTGTTTCATGATCGTTTTGCTGGGAAGTATCGCGCTGCCACTGACCAACGGGTTTGTGGGAGAGTTCCTGCTGCTGAACGGCATATTCCAATACGGCCCTTGGACCGCGCTGTTTGCAGGAACTACCGTTATCCTGGGTGCCGTATACATGCTTCGCGCGTACAAGGCAATCATGCTGGGTGAAGACCGGGAGGCCAATAATGACTTCACCCCGCTGCATCTTAACGAAAAAGCCCTGCTGGTTATCGTGGCGGCGCTCGTGCTGATTACAGGTATCTGGCCTTCATGCATAACTTCTGTCACCGAGCCGGCAATCTCTAACCTTTTAATGCTGTCAAAGGGATGATTACGCTGGTGTGCATAACGGGAATAGGCGTCCTTGCTTTGCTGACGGAAATATTCCGGATCCGGAAAAACATTTTCGGGCTCGTGGTTTTCGCAATGGCCGGCGTTTTTGTTCTCAATGCACTCGAGTGGGATACCGCAAGGAGTTATTACTACAGCATGTTCGTGTTC
>JAHEKC010000137.1 GCA_024638565.1 Bacteroidota bacterium | reverse complement strand
TCGGCCGACTATCCGGGCTACCTGGCGCTGGAGCTGAAGGACAAGCTGGGTGAGCAGCTTCTCTCCTGCTTCGCCGCCGGAACCTGCGGCGATATCAACCACATCGACGTTTCGCGTACCGAGCAGCGACGCGGACACTCCGGCAGCGCCGAAATCGGACAGTTGCTTGCCAAGACGGTGCTCGCGGCCACGTTGTCCGCCCGGCGTCAAGCCGACGTCGGACTGGCCGTCCGCCGCTCTGTCGTCGAGTTGCCCTTGCAGCAGTACTCCGAGGCGGAGGTCGCCGCGGCGCGGGCGGCGATGCCCAAGATCGGCACGCGGGAACTGAGCTTTCTCGAGCAGGTAGAGGTCTACAAGATCGTCGCCCTGCAGTCTCGCGGGGAAACGCTGCCGGCCGAAGTTCAGGCGTTTCGATTGAGTTCCGACGTGGCGGTTGTCGGCTTGCCGGGAGAAGTCTTCGTCGAACTGGGGATGGCGATCAAGCAGCAGTCCCCCTTCCCGGTGACGCTGGTCATCGAGCTCAGCCAGGACACGCCCGGCTACCTGCCGACCCGCAAGGCGTTCGCTGAAGGTAGCTACGAGACAGTGAACTCCCGGATCACTCCCGGCGGCGGCGAGCGACTGGTGGAAGAAGCCTTGAAGTTGCTGAACGAATTAGCGAAGTAGACGCCGCGTCTGTGCGAGCACCCTTTTCGCAGACGCAGACGCCGGCTCGGACCGAAACACGATCAAGCTCCCATTGGAGAAACCCCATGACACGTTGGATGCGAAAAGGTTGGAGTGGATGCCTGGCGGCAGTGCTGCTGCTGGTCGCGGTGCCCGTCACCGCCCAGGACGACACCCAGCCGCTGCGGGTCAGCATTCGGGCCCAGGAAGCTGACCGCATCCGGTCCCGCCCACCGGGCGGCGTACTCGTTTCCGGGTTTTGTGCAAAGCGGTGTCACGTTGCCGTTTCCCAGGTTAAGCAGGTATACATCCGCGTTTCCCTTGTTGTCAGCAATGGAGTAATTACGCACGTTGAACAATACCGTCTTGCCGTCGTGTGACAGCTGCGGGTCGGAAATGCGTTTGAGGGACCAGAGGATTTCAGGGGTGAGTACCTGTTGCGCGAAAACGGGGCTGGTCAGGATCAATGCCAGGAAGAGCCAGGCTTTTTTCATAATGCGTAATACTTTAGTATTAATAAAGATGCGTGGGGCAAAAATCATAAAAAATTCTAATAATATTCACCCAAAAGAATTGTAAAATAGGCTTTTAATTGCTGAAATTAGTACGGACAAGAGGCCTTGCGATGAAACCCCGACATATCATGAAAAGAAGATCTACCCTGGCTGCAATCCCGTTCCTGATCGGGTGCATGCTGCTATCCGGCTCCAACGCGTTATCCCAGACCGTGCTTTCCGAGAGTTTCGACCAGGCAGGTCCCTACCCGGCGCTGAACGTTCCGTTCGGATGGAGTACCGGTAAGGTGGTAGGCACGGATCCGGACAACTACTGGGACCGGGTGATACAGGTCACCCATCCGCCCACCTTCAACCCGCCCAACTCAGGACCGGCCATGATGCGTTACAACTCATGGAAAACGACGGCGGGAGAGCAGGCTTTTGTCACCTCGAAACCCTATGACCTGACCAACAGGGTGGGTGCTTCCAATTTCCGGTTTCACATGTTTCGTGATGTGGGTTTCTCGCCCACCAGCCAGCTTGTGTCCGCGACCATGGTCACAGGAACGAACACCATCACGGTGGCTTCCGCCGCGGGACTTGCCGTCGGGCAGTCGGTGGTTGGGAACAATATCGGGTTCAATGCCTTGGTGACAAACATTGCAGGTCTTGTGGTTACCCTTTCCGTCAACAGTACCGGAACCAATACCAATGCGGTGACCTTTTACAACCAGGTGAGCGACTACGTCGAGGTATATATCAACACCACACCATCCCTCACAGGCGCGACCCTGCTTTCTGATACCGCCACCACCGCCAACAAGATCCTGCGCTACGCGAACTGTTACCCGATGGCGGCCGGCAATGCAAATGGGTGGAACAAGTACGGCTATACGATACCGTCCGGCGCGCCCTGGAACATATCGAGGGTGTATGTCATCATTGTCGCCACTTCCAACCTGGGCAACGATATACACATTGACGATTTTTCCATTGACACCTGGCCCAAGCCCATGACATTTGTCTCCGCATCGGTGATCGGTCAGAACACGATCAATGTGGGACAGGGGACCAGCAACAACTGGATCATCAAGAGTATCGTGGTAACGGACGGGGCCGGTTCGCCACTGACGGCCCTGGGCTTTACCTTCAACAGGAACGGCTCCACGGACCCCTGTAACGATATCAGCGGAACAGGTGCCAAGCTCTGGTTTACCGGTGGCAGCAGTACGCTGGACCTGACAATAGCGCAGCAGGTGGGTGCGTCACAGTCGGCATGTCCCACCAACATGTCATTCGTGGCCGGGGGGCTGCCATTCGAAAACGACACCAATTACTTCTGGCTTACATACGACATCAATCCCGGCGCCGCGGGAGGCAACTGTGTGGACGGGGAGTTCGTGGATGTGACCATCTCCGGCGGAGTGGGGACGCAAACCCCATCTATTCCCACACTGGCCGGCTGCCGGGAGATCGACCTGGCTTACTGCATCGGTACCTATACCTGGGGCACCTCCTGGTTTAACGGTTCCTATACCAACAACGATTATATCCAGTGTGTGCAGCTTAACGGCGCCGCCGGATTCCCGGTGATCAACAATTGCCTGAACAGTACGGGCCCGAACTTCGCACCATGGAACGGTGGGCCGGCGCCCTTCAGCGTGCATCCGCCCGACTATGAAAAATTCGCCCCTGCGCCCGGACGCCAGACCGTGCTGAAGGTCGACTCCACCTATACCATCCTGGCCCAGGTGGGCACCTGGTCATCGGGCAATTACCTGGCCGCCTGGATCGACTATAACCATGACGGGGACTTCTTCGATGTGGTGGGCGGACAGAATGAAAAGATCATGCAGTCATCAGGCCTTGCTTCCAACCAGTGGTCTACCGCCGGGCAGGGTACATTCACCGTACCCGGCAATGCGTATATCGGGACCACTACCCTGCGGGTACGGGAGGTATGGGCTGTCAGCAATATCAATCCCTGCAACCATTACGGCTATGGAGAGACAGAAGACTACTCGGTTACGATCCTGCCTGATTGCAATATCCTGCCGGGATGGAGGGTATGGCTGGGTGGCTTCAGTGACGACTGGGATGTGTCCCTGAACTGGTGCGGCGGCGTGCCCTCCATCACCACGGATGCAGCCATCATCCCTGACATCGACCCGGTAGCACCGGGCGTACAGGCACCCATTTTCCAGCCGGTCATCAAGGCTGGTGTAACGGCCACAACCAACAAGCTTCGCATCGACGGACCGGATACGCTTACCATCAATGCGAATACCGGGGCCTCGCTGACTGTGGATGACTCACTCGACATCCGCGTGGCCACTTCCACGCTGCAGGTGATCGATACCTACCTCTCCGAGGCGGAGATCAGCAACGGTACGATCGACGCACCGAACTCTTATGTTTTCAACAGCGGGGGTACATTCGACCAGGAAAGAATGCAGGTTCTGTATTCGCAGTCGGAATTTCTCGCGCGGGGTATGATAGCCAATGACGTTATAGACTCGATAAGCGTGTGGATCGATTCACGGACGAGTTTTCAGCCTTACCGCAACTTTACGCTTAGTTATTATTACACGAATCCGGGACACGTATTCCCGGGTACGCCCACGGCCTGGGCCCCGGTAAGTACGGGTGGCGGCACGATCTACGGACCTGCCAACCTGGACCTGACTGCCATTCCTGCCGGCGGCGGCTGGGTGACCTTCCCGTCGAATATCAGCTGGTCCGGCTCCACGGAAGATGTGGTGATCCAGGCATGCTGGGACAACAACGGCTTCGGCCCTCCCAGCGCATCAAGTGACGTGACGCTGACCACCCAGACTATCGGGGTAAGGAAGGTGGCACGCGTCTTCGGCCTGTCGACCTTTTCCGGCGTGGCGGGATGCAATCTGGGCTTCTCGAACGTCGGGACCATCAAGGGCGGCGAATACTACCGTCCGAATCTGACGTTTCACTTCCACCGGGAATATGACAAGGTACCTATCGAGGTGCGCGGACACTGGAATAACGACGGGGACTTTATTTCCGGCAACAGGAGCGTGGTGACCTTTTCAGGGACATCCGTACAGCACCTTACCGGGACCAGCCCCACGACGTTCCACGAGCTGCACATCTTTAATAATTTCAACGTACGGCAATACACGTCCGCCACGGTCGACGACACGTTATACCTGACCGCGGGCCGGTTTGTGCTCAACGGCAACAATACCGGTATCAAGACGCTGACGCTGAACAACGGAACACTGGGAGGAATCACAAGGCTGTCGGGCTTCCTGGAGAGCGAAACGGTGGCGCCCAATTACGGGCTGCTGAACTGGAATATAGGGGCCAACACCGGCACATACAGCATTCCGTTCATTTCCAGCAGCGGAACATACATTCCGTTTATATACGATATCACGGCCAGCACCACCTCGGACCTGACCATCGGTACCTATGGCACGCCGGCCAACAACCTGCCCTGGCCCACGGGCGTGACCA
>JAHEKC010000136.1 GCA_024638565.1 Bacteroidota bacterium | reverse complement strand
CGTGCACGCGCAGCTCCACCTCGTCGGGGATGACGGTGCCGAACTCGGCCAGCACCGCCCGCGGCTCGCGTACCACCCGCGCGCGGTAGCTGCGGCTCTTGTACCAGTCGGGCGGAATCCCTAGCAGCGGCCGCGGGTAGCACGAGCACAGGGTGCACACCACCACGTTGTGCAGCGCCGGCGTGTTCTCCTTCACGGACTCGGCGCGGCGCATGCCCAGCTTCTGGTTGTATTCCTCACCGGCAGTGGCATCCGTATTTCCGATGACCTTGACCTTAAGGCCTTCGTTGTTCTTAAGCATCCGGGCCACGATCAGCAGGCGGTCACGCTGGCTGGCCGGCACGGTCGCCTGGTCAACACCGAAGAAGATCGGGGGCATCCAGCCCATGCTGCCACCCTTGTTGTCGGGACCAACTTCACCCAGGTTGATACCCTGGAAGTTTACAATGGAGCCCTTGGGGGTGTTGGGTTCGAGGTCGCGGCCATCCGGCACACCGTCACCGTCGGCATCTATTTCAACACCATCGGCATCCACCTTGGCACCTTTTTCGCTGAAAGGATCGTTATCCTTGGCATCCGGCACGCCATCACCGTCAGAGTCGACGCTGGTCCCGTCACCATATACTTTCAATCCTTCCGGTGTGCTGTTGTCCTTGTCGAACATATCGGAAACGCCATCCTTGTCCTTGTCGCCCGACATCACATCCATCTTATCCTTGAGTTCGGCCATATCGTTGTACACCACCTCCATGGGGTTCACCCACTCAAGCTGTTGCTGCTTCTTGCCAAATGTATAATTGATGTTGACGTTGCCTACAATGTAGTTGTCCGATTCGGTGTCAGGATGATTCACGAAGTCCACCTTGTCGGTGAAGGTTTTCCTGAAATCAAAAGACAGACCGGCATCGAGCCGCTGGGCCAGCCGGTACTTGAAGCCAAGTCCAAGCGTCAGCATCCCTTCTGATACAGTAGAACTGAAAGCGGTGAAGTCGGTATCAGGAAATTTATTGGGATCAATATCCGTCAGGTCACCATTGCGGTTGAAAACGCCAATACCCATCGACCCGAACATGTGAAATTTCTTGTTGCGCTGGAGAAAGCTGATATTACCCGCTGTAAACACAAAATCCAGGTACACCTCATACATGTCCGCTTCGAACCTGTACAGCCGCTCATCCTTCGCGTATTCACGTACCCGTTCCTCGCTCTCGCCGGAAAATTTACCCATGGTACCGCCCAGCCGAACCGCGGTGGTATGTGTGAACTGGTACTGAAGGTGCAATCCGTACATAGGGTCTTTCGGCAGGTCACTGAGGAAGTTGTTGTTCTCGGATCCTTCCTGGATATCACCCATGAAATAATTGATCCCGCCATGAACCCCTACAGAAAACCGGTCAAAATCATTCTTTTTCGGTAAACCATAGCGCGAGCTGCCGGACGAACCGGATTCGCTACTGGCCTGGCCCAGAACGACTCCGCTCATTAAAAGCGCAACTACCGAAAGCAAGGTAAATTTGGATTTCATCGTATATTGGTTTTGGTTGTGAACTAGTGCTCGAATTCGTTGCAAGTATAATTAATGTTTTAAATAAAAAAAAATCAGATTCTTTTTTAACTGTTTACTATTGAAACGGTTAAATCGCCTCAAGGTGGTCCAGGACGGATTCGAAATCAGCCTTCCGGTTCACGAAATCAAGGCCGGCCATGTCCAGCCGGATTACCCGGGTCCAGTCTGAATTGTAGTTTATATAACCCTCGTAGGCCTCCTGAATCTTAAGCAGGTAATCAGTTTTCAGGTCCTGTTCGTAGGCCCGGCCTCGTCGACGGATGTTCTGCATGAGCCCTTCTGTTGAATCATGCAGATAGACCAGCAGGTCGGGCCGGGGCAGGGAAGCACTCAATAATTCATAACATCGGTTAAACAAGACTGCTTCCTCCCCGGCCAGGTTAACCGCGGCAAAAACCAGGCACTTGACCATGGCATAATCCGCCACTGCAGGACCTGCACCGGGGTTGCCGAAATGACCCGCAAGCTGTGAATATCTTGCGGTAAGGAATGACAACTCCAACGGCAGGGCCACTCCTGCCGGATCGGCGTAGAACCGTTGCAGCAAGGGCCTTTCATCAAATTGCTCTAACAGCAGTTCTGCACCATAACGCGTGGCAAGCAGCTTCGCAAGCGACGTTTTTCCCGCGCCGATATTTCCTTCTACCGCGATGTAGTTGAACTCACGCAATGGCTGATTCGAGGTAATTCACCCTTTGAACACGGCCCTGGTCCGGACAACTTTTCAACAATGAGGTGATTTTTTTATTTAGCTGAGGATGAATACAGTCAGGCCAAACTTCAGCCAGGGGGAGCAGGGAAAATCTGCGCTGCGCAAGCATCGGGTGCGGAATGGCCAGGGTCTCCAAAGACAGCACGGACGGACCGTACAGCAGAATATCGATATCGATTTCCCGCGCGGTCCATTTACCGGCAGGCCGGCGTCCGAGCTCATGCTCAATTCGTTTGATGAGGTCCAGCAAGGCGTGCGGCCCGAGGCTGGTTTGCATCAGCAATACACGGTTAAGGAAATCAGGTTGATTCGTCAGTCCCCAAGGACTGGTCTCATAAATGGACGAAACCACGGTAACAATACCGGCACGCTCGCCGAGCAACCGTTCCGCATCGCGGATCATGGTGAGGCGTTCCCCAAGGTTGCTTCCGAGTGAAAGCGCGGCCTGCACATTCGTGTAGCCCATCATCCAAAGATAGTCCATAGGGTATAAGGAAGCCTTTTTTTGATAATATTGCACAACAGGCGGGCCCCTCCCTCCCCCCAACCCATGAAGCAGTTTTTTAAATTTATGTTCGCTTCCATGCTGGGAATGATCCTGGCCGGAATCCTCTTGTTTTTCCTGTTTGCAGGATTCGTTATGCTGATGGTTTCCTCCGTGGAATCCGGAAAAAAGGAAAAGCTGGAACAGAATTCAGTGTTGCATATTCGCCTTGATCTTCCCATTACCGAACGCTCCAGCAAGAATCCGTTCGACCAGATGGACTTCCCGAGCCTGCGCTCCAAAAACCAGCCGGGGCTTTACGCTATTATCGAAAGTATTGACAAGGCTGCCGGTGATGAACGCATCACGGGCATTTTTATAAATACCCCGGATATCCAGAGCGGATTGGCCACGGTGGAAGAGATTCGAACCGCCATCCTGCGGTTTAAAGAGTCAGGCAAGTACGTGATTGCTTACGCGCCATATTATTCACAGTCTTCCTATTACCTCGCGACGGCGGCAGACCAGGTATTCCTGCAGCCGGAAGGCATGCTGGAATTCAAGGGATATCACGCGGAATTACTGTTTTTCAAGGGGACATTTGAAAAACTGGAAATCGAACCGCAGGTGATCAGGCATGGCAAGTATAAGTCGGCCGTAGAGCCATTCGTGAATGACCGGATGAGTGATGAGAACAGGGAACAGATTGCCGGTCTGGTGGACGACTTCTGGCAACACACGGTACGTGGTATTGCCGATTCACGCAAGCTGGCCCACGATGAGCTGCTATCCATCGCCGACAGTTTCCGGGTACAGCTCGCCGCGGATGCCGAACGGCTCGGACTGGTTGATGACCTGGTATATGAAGATGAAGTGCTGTCCATGCTTTCGGACCTGAACAGCCAGGATTCCACAGACAAGCCCAGGCTTGTAAGCCTTTCGAAATACAGCCGCGTCCATGCGCCGAAGGGAGAATATGTACGGGAGCGCATTGCGGTGGTATTTGGCGCCGGGGAGATCTCCGGCGGCGAAGGAGACGGGGAGACCATCGGAAGCCGCACCATGGTGGAGGCGATCAGGAAGGCGCGCATGAGCGATCGTGTAAAGGCCATCGTGCTTCGCGTGAATTCACCCGGCGGGCAGGCATTGGCTTCCGACGAGATCTGGCGCGAAGTGCGGCTCACGGAAAAGGAAAAGCCGGTTGTGGTCAGCATGGGTGATCTCGCTGCATCAGGCGGGTATTATATCAGTTGCGCGGCAAGCAGGATTGTGGCACAGCCGAATACCATTACTGGATCCATCGGTGTCCTGGGTGTTCTTTTGAACTTTGAGAAGTTTTTGAAGAACAAGCTTGGCATTACGACGGACCACTACAAAACGAGCGAGTTCGCGGACCTTGGCATGCCCACCCACAAGCTATCCGAGGCGGAGCGGCAGATCATTCGGAATATTATTGAAGACATATACAACGACTTTACCTCCAGGGTGGCGGAAGGTCGTTCGCTTGAACAATCCTTTGTGGACAGCATCGGGCAGGGCCGGATTTGGTCCGGCGAAGACGCCCGCCAGCTGGGCCTGGTTGACAGCCTCGGCGGTCTGCATGACGCCATCAGGCTCGCGGCGGAACTTGCCGGGATAGACAGCTACAGGGTCCGGGAGTTACCCGATCAGGAAGAGCCGCTGCAACAGCTGTTGAAGGGATTCAGTACCCGCCTGTCGGAACGCATGATCAGGACCGAACTGGGCGATGCGGCAAAGTATTACCTGCCGGTCAGGGGCTTCAGGAAAATGGAGCCCGTTCAGGCCCGGCTTCCATACCATCTAACCATCCAGTAATTCCAGCAACATGACAAACCGGAAGAGCCCATTTAGCGTACTGGCAACTGCCCTGCTTACCCTGGCCCTTGCTGCGATCACCATTGAGGTTCCGGCACAAACCTCGTCCGGCAAGCGGCTCCAAAAAATGCGGGTGGCCTATGAAAACATGATAGACA
>JAHEKC010000135.1 GCA_024638565.1 Bacteroidota bacterium | reverse complement strand
ATGGCTTTTTTGTTTGACAGGCCACGGAGCCGCTGGCTGCTGCTGGTCCTTAATATCGTATCCCTTTGGTACCTGGTCATCGGTACGGTATCGGCCCTCGTGCAGGTAATTCTTCTTTCACAAATCAAACATTCAAAGGCAAATCCTGCCAGATGATTCCGTACAACGAGACGCTGGCAGGCATTCATGACAGGTCCTTCAGTGCACTCGCAAAGGAAGCTTCTGGTTTTATAAGTAATCTGTTACGAGATAAGCGGAAGCAGCATGTGGTAGACCTCGGTTGCGGCAGCGGAATCCTCGCTGCCCGGTTGCTCATGGATGGGCACCAGGTAACCGGCGTCGACTATTCACCGCACATGATCAGCCTGGCACAACAACGGGTTCCGGGTGGCACCTTTACCTGCGGAAGCCTATTTGATTACGAACTCCCGCGGTGTGGCCTGGTGGCGGCAACAGGAGAGGTATTCAATTACCTTTTCGATGAAAAAAGCGGTCCGGAACACCTTGATATCCTGTTCGGGAAGATATTCAGGGCTCTTCAGCCCGGCGGATTCCTTGTTTTTGACCTGCTGCTTAAAGGGGTGAATGAGGATGAGAATCCGCGAACACGTACTTTATCGGACGATGCATGGTCAATGGACATCACCGTGACGGAGCATCCGGATGGTACGCTGACCCGCAACATCGAGGTATCCGAAATGAAACTCGGGAGCCCGGTCCGCCACCATGAAAGCCACAGGCAGCGGCTTTACGATGCCGGTGTTATAAACGGAATGCTCAGGAAAAGCGGCTTTTCCGTCAGGCAACTGAACGGGTACGGCTCCTTCCGGCTTCGGAAGGGCCATACCCTGTTCATGTGTGAAAGGCCTTAGGAAGCAGCTGCCGCCGTTGGTTTACCGCGGTTCATGAACCATCCGAGGAAGGCACCCAGGATTCCGAAGAATACGGTCATCGCTACGATATCCACCACCATTGCCGTCATATTGCTATATACCGTGGTGAAGGAATAAAACATCAGATCGTAATAAAGCGCAAGCAGCAGTCCTGCGACCCCGCAATTTCGCATTCCGGCCATCGCATCCGCGGCTCCCGACCAGTCAACCACCTTCGCCAGAAAGATTCCCAATATCAGGTTGCTGGCGATCAAAGCCCACCAGATCATTTGCTCATCCGGCCTGCTGGCGCAGTGATTCATGTTTTCCTTCATGTAATCCATCAGGAGCAATCCGTAAAGGATCCATCCCAGGAAGAAACTGACGACACCCGCCAGGATGCCGCCTACTAAGACTTTATTGCTCATAATACCATGTGTGTTGGTTTGGACTCACAAGGTAGAGGCCACCCTGTATTGAATCAGCGGGGGTACGGGCCTTTTGTCAACCTGTTCCTGTTCACTACAACGCATAATTACAGGCTAGTAATCAAACATTTAATGACATTGGTATCGTTTTTTCCTTCCAATATCCCGGTCTGGGATGCGGATTGTACCGGGAAAGGATCCGAAAGCATGATTACGCCATGCATGCCTATCTTTATGGTATACTGAAAAAACATTCCGAGATGAGACCATTCACGGTAATCCTCACGGTCCTGATGCTATGCACGACCGGCAAGCCCATGGCCCAGAACTGGCAGTCGCTCCCCGACATTCCGGAGGACCTGGCATTCCCGGTAGTTGTAGCGCTTGACGGACATATCCATGTGATTGGCGGCGGGGCACCTGCTGGTGCAACCGACCTGCACCTGCGTTTCACGCCGGCAACAGGTACGTGGGATACCCTTCCGCCGTTGCCATACAAGGCACAGCAGCCCGCAGGCGCCGTGGTAAACGGTAAGGTCCATGTTTGCGGGGGCGGATTCCCCACGAGTGGCCAGCGCCTCACAGACCACTTTTATTACGATCCCGATTCATCCCAATGGTATGCGGCAGCACCACTTCCCGTTGCCATTGCCATTCATAAAGCTGTGGGATATGACGGAAAGCTCTGGTGCATGTCGGGACAACCCAACAAATCACTCTGCGAGTATTATGATCCCGTAACGGATAGCTGGACCGTGAAGAATTCCCTGCCGGATGCCAATTTCTGGTACAGCGCACTGGTGAGCAACGGAAATACGATTTTCAGGTTTGGCGGGGGCGCATACTTCTCCCCTACCGCGGCGGCGCACCGGTACGACCCGTCGAACGATTCATGGATTCCGCTGCCGGCAATTCCACAACCACTTCATGCCATTGCGGGTACCGTTATCAACGATTCCCTGATTTGTTTGTCAGGTGGCTTTGGGCTTTCGGCAGAAACAGCGGAAGTCTGGATATACAATACCAATGCGCAAACTTACTCAGCCTTCGACAGCCTTCCCGTGGCACGCAGTTACCATAGCATGGTACGCGTGGACAGCTGCACCTTTTCCATTGGCGGACACCATGCATTCGTCCCTTTCCTGTCCTTCGACCTGCTTGGCCATTGCGGGGTACCGTTATCCGTACCCCATCCCGGACAGTCCCTGGATTTCGGAGTCGTCATGTGGAATGAATCCCTGAAGGTAATCGCGCAGGACCACCAGGATCTTGCCATAGCGATCCGGGATGTGACAGGCCGGTCCGTCTATCCGGCAGCAAATACCGGCACCGGTGGCTCCCTGTTCTTTCAATCGCCCGGAAAAGCTGGACTTTACATTGTTACCATTTGCGATGAAGGGTTGTGTGAATCGCTGAAATGGCTGGTCGTCAGGTAAGCGCTTTTATTGCACCGCGCGGCGATCAACTTTGGCTCACTGAGATTCCAGCACTTCGGGCAGTGCCGTTTCGTACAGTTTCCTGAAATATCCGGTATCCCTGAACGGCGCTCCGTCGACCAGGATCGTGCCATCGGTAACTTCCCCGAGATTGGTAAATCCGATCCCGTTATCGGCCACGAATCCGACAAACGCATCCAGCCGGTCATCATTCACGCTCACCACAATCCTGCCCTGGGCCTCCCCGAACAGGAATGCATCTTTCCGGATATCTTCATCGGAGCTGATATCGAAGCCCAGCCCGGATGGCATGGCACTTTCCAGCAGCGAGATGAAGAGTCCCCCGTCAGACACATCATGGGCAGATTCCACCAGGTCATTTTTTAAAAGCGATTTCAATGCCTGGTGGACATTGTACTCCTCGTCCAGGTCAAAATAAGGTGCCGGGCTGTACTTAACCTTGTGGTACGAATAAAGGTACTCGGATGATGAAATGTCATCTTTCGAATGACCCAGCAGGAACAGCTTGTCACCGGCCTGCTTGAAATCAAGGGTCATCAGGTCGCGTTTGTCCCCCAGGATGCCAAGCATGCCAATGACCGGTGAGGGAAACACGGGAATCTCTTCCTCGCCTTTCTTGCTGTGGTTGTAAAAGCTCACATTTCCTCCTGTAACAGGGGTATTGAATTTTTCGCATGCCCTGCTCATTCCCTTTATGGCTTGGACGAACTGCCAGTAAACTTCCTTGTTGTACGGATTGCCAAAATTCAGGCAGTTGGTCACTGCCGATGGTTCTCCTCCCGCGCAGGTAATATTCCGTGCCGCTTCCGCCACGGCAATGGCGCACCCTGTTTCAGGATCCGCAAAGACGTACCTTGAATTACAATCGACCGTAAGGGCCAGTGCTTTTTCAGTCCCGCGTACATCGACTACCGCGGCATCGCTGGGCCGGTTGGTGGTCATGGTAATCGTACCCACCATGGAGTCATATTGTTCATATACCCATCGCTTGCTGGCGATATTGGGGTGTGCGGCAAGGAATGAAGCCACCTCAAGGAGGTCACGCGGCTCTTCGACCTGGTCCATTGAAAACGCATTAACCTTTTCGATGTACCGGGGCATCTCGTATTCCCGTTCATATACCGGAGCCCCGCCACCCAGCACAAGCGAATCTGCCGGCACGTCGGCCACCTGCTCGCCGTTATACCTAAACACGAGTCTTTCCCCGGCTGTTACCTCGCCGATTTGGGTACAATTCAGGTCCCACTTCTCAAAGACCCGTCTGATGGCGTCTTCCTGCCCTTTTTTGCCCACCACCAGCATTCGTTCCTGTGATTCGCTGAGACAAATTTCCCAGGGCTGCATGTTGGGTTGTCTCGTCGGGACGAGGTCTAGCTGAACAATCATGCCATGTTTGCCCTTGGCGCTCATTTCCGCTGTCGAGCATATAATTCCCGCCGCACCCATATCCTGCATGCCCACCACGGCTCCTGTTTCAATGAGCTCGAGGGTGGCTTCCAGCAGCAGCTTCTCCGTAAAGGGATCGCCCACCTGGACGCTTGGCAGGTCTTCGGCGCTGTCTTCGTGCAGGTCGCCCGAAGCGAATGTAGCCCCGTGGATTCCATCCTTGCCGGTGGCGCTTCCGACAATAAATACCGGGTTGCCGGCGCCATGGGAAGTTGCAGAAACGGTTTTTCCCACCTTGACGATACCGGCACTCATGGCATTGACGAGGATGTTGACATTGAAGCAATCATCGAAGAAGACCTCGCCTCCCACCGTGGGTACACCGAACGAATTGCCATAGTCACCAATGCCCCTCACCACACCACGGATCAGCCATTTCATCCGGTCTGAACCCGGATTCCCGAACCGCAATGAATTCAACTGCGCCACCGGGCGCGCGCCCATGGTGAAGATATCACGGTTAATACCTCCCACTCCCGTGGCCGCACCCTGGTAGGGCTCGATTGCCGAGGGGTGGTTGTGGGATTCAATCTTGAAGGCGCAGGCCAGGCCGTCTCCTACCTCCACAAGCCCGGCATTCTCCTCCCCTGCCTTGGCCAGCATATGCGGACCTTCGCGCGGCAGGGTTTTCAGCCACCTGAT
>JAHEKC010000134.1 GCA_024638565.1 Bacteroidota bacterium | reverse complement strand
TGCCTTGTCCAGGTTGGCATTGTCGGGCCAACTGTTGAGCGGTGCGAACCGCTGCGCGCCTGTTCTCCCGCCACCCCGGCCGTCGCCTATGCGGTAGGTGCCTGCGCTGTGCCAGGTCATGCGGATAAAGAAAGGCCCGTAATGCCCGAAATCGGCTGGCCACCATTCCTGGGAATCGGTCATCAGGTCATGCAGGTCCCGCTTTACCGCGGCCAGGTCAAGTGACTTGAAGGCTGCCCCGTAGTCGAATTCCGCCCCCATCGGATCTGACAGGGCGGAATGCTGACGCAGGATACCCAGGTTCAACTGGTTCGGCCACCAGTCGCGGTTCCTGGTGCCCGTGCCTGCACTTTGGCTGATTTTACCGCTGGAGAACGGGCACTTGCCCGCACCGTTTTCCTTATAATTCGTCGCTCCTGCCGGAGCGCCCGTACCTGCATTATTTCCCATGTTCATATAGTTAGTGTGGTTATAGAACGCAAATTTAAAACAAACAAAATTCGTATGGCTGCCACCATGATCTCGGGATTACACCGATTTATGCATTCCCCTGGCTTCAATGCGTTGAAGCAACTGGTCAAAAGCAGCCCGCCCGGTACTTATTCCCCTTCTCCTAAAATATAGCGACGCTCGTACATGGCCCGGCTGACTGCCGTCATGGGCACTGCTGTTAATAATCAGGGACCCGATGCCTTCCCTGAGCGGACCGGCAGTGCTTCTCCCGTCCCTTCCTTCAGCAGGTAGGCCCTGTCGACCTTCAGTATCCCGAAGGATTCGTGGTTTCCGCCAGGCCAGCGAACTTCCACCTTTTCAATGGCCGTAGCGTCTCCCACGCCTATTTCTTGAGCCAGGGAGGAGGAGCCGAAGCTGCCGCCGGTGTTCACCGTAACATGGATCTCACGGAGGCCACCGGGCCCTTCGGTATGTAACGTCACCCGGGCGCCGATGGCCGACCAGTTGGCGGTGGTACCCCGGAGGTGAAGCGTAACCCAGTGGTTTTTATTTCCCGGGTTCTCGAAAAGGATGTTCCGGAAAACGTCGCCTTCGTAAGCCCCTCCCATAACGGCATAGATATCCTGGTCTCCATCGTTGTCCAGGTCCGCAAACCCAATGCCATGGCCCTTCTGCAGATGTCCGAACCTTCCGGCAGTGGTTACATCCTGGAATCCGCGTCCCCGGTCGTTGCGGAACATGCGGTTGGGAATGATGGCCTGCAGGTCTGGTTCGCCGGTACCCAGGTAGAAATCCAGCCAGCCGTCGTTGTCGAGATCCCCGAAGTTACACCCCATGGTATATAATTCCCGGTCCAGCCCTGTTGCGGACGAAACATCCTCAAAGGTCCCGTCCCGGTTATTCCTGTATAGTTTCGAAGGAGCCAGGGATTCCTGCACCCCCAGGTAGTCAGCTGCCGTAAGCCCCGCCATGTCGTTCCAACCCCTGAGGGTATAGCCTGCCACGAACAGGTCAGGCCAGCCGTCGTTATCATAGTCGAAAAACCACACTGGGAAGGATTCAAACGGCTCACGGACCCCTGCTTCCTTTGCGACGTCAGTAAACTGCCAACGACCTTCCGTGTTCGGCCCGTCATTCCGGTACAACCGGTTAAAGCCTTTGACCGCGGAAATATACAGGTCGATATCGCCATCGTTGTCATAATCCTCCCATGCGCTTCCCTTGGCATATAGTTCAGCGTTCACACCGCATTCCGCGGCGACATTTACAAAAGTCCCTTCTCCCGTGTTTTGGTACAATTCACACGGGTGCGAGCCCCCGAAGCCGCTGCTTTCATTGCCGATGAACAGGTCCAGCCACCCGTCGTTATTGTAGTCCCCCCAGCAGGCAGTTTGTGTCGGATGGAAGGAAAGCAGGCCCGCTGATTTGGTAACATCCATAAAGGTGCCATCACCCTGATTTTTCAGCAACGAGTTGGGATGCTCCCCCTGGCTTAACCATGCACCCCGCAGGACAAAGACATCCTTATAGCCATCGTTGTCGTAATCCGCATGAATCATATTCAGCCCCCCGCTAATGCCACTGAGATTTGCTTCCCGGGTTGCCTCAATAAAAGATCCATGCCCGGTATTCCTGAAATAGCGTATCGGGTCGGTCAGGCCCCATGAAGAGCAGAGGATATCTACGTACCCGTCGTTATCCAGGTCATCCAGTACGAGCCCGCCCGCCCTAGCATTTACATCTACGCCCCTGGCGGAGGCGATGTCCCTGAAGGCGGGCAGCGGATACCCCGATTCGAACACGCTGTCTGGAATAAGATAGCGTTGTGGAACATTTTCCGGGTATTCGCCCAGCGTCATGCTGGCCACGTTCAACAGCCAGCGAAAGGTGTAATCGTCGGGATACCTGTCCAGCAACTCCGTATACAATGCAACTGCGGTCCTGGAGCCTTCCTCCTTGACATGCTGTCCCTTTTCGCTGAAGGGAAGTATGCATGATTCACTGCTGTGATTGAATATGCAGTTCTGCTGTTCACCCAACCGGATGTAACACAACGGCAGCAGGGCTCTAACCTTCCTTTCACCCAAAGGATCCGTTTTAACCTGGCCGCTTTCAATTGCATCATAAAGTGTCCGTGCTTCGGGAATCGCCTCCCCCGTCCTGCCGGCAAGCAGCATTTCATACGCCTTGTTATACCTGATCCAGAATACCGACTGGATATTCCCTCCCGTTTCATTTTCCATATCGGCAAAAGCCGCGGCCCGCTTATTATTCACATATTCGTTTTTCATGGGGTCCAGGTTCCGGCTGATCTCCTTGAGTCTTTCTGCCATTTCCTGGTGTTCTTCCTGCAGCGCCCGGGTGTCCCTTCCGTTATTGCAACCAGCACCCACTACGCAAACCAGGTACAGGCAAGCCGTGACTACCCGCTGTTGTATGTGGCAAAAGAAAAAGCGATTCACTGGTTGTGTCACTGGAGCAATCCGTCGTACTGGTATCATTCTTAGGTTTTAGGTGCGGTTTGGGAATTCCGTATCTGTATCTTCTTTGATTAGCATGAGTTTATCGATCCGCCGTCCGTCGAGGTCCAACACTTCGAACGTAAAGCCCTTGTAAGGGAACCTGGCACCGGTCACCGGGATGGTGCGTGCCAGGCTGAAAACAAGGCCGCCGAGCGTGTTGAATTCGTTCAGTTCATCCTCGCCGGCCACATCGATTTCAAAATATCGCACAAAGTCAGGGAAGGGAATGGAAGCATCCACGATGTAGGAACCGTCGCCACGGTCCACTATATCCCGGTCCTTCTCATATTCTTCCTCCACGTCTCCCACGAGTGCCTCCAGCAGATCATTCATGGTGACGACCCCGGCAATACTCCCGAATTCGTCCACCACCACCGCAAAATGAACGTTGGTATCGTTGAATTTCTCCAGAACCTTGAACGCCTTGATGTTTTCCGGTACGAAAAGCGGTTTACGCAGGCGGTCACGCATGTTGAACGGCTTTTCGCTGAACTCTGCGGCCAGAAGGTCCTTGACATGCACAATTCCCGCCATCTTGTCCAGGTCGCCGGCACAAACGGGGAAGACGGAGTGGATGGAGTTCTTTACCCTTTTCTTGTTTTCAGCGTTATCTTTCTGCAGGTCCAGCCATACGATATCGATCCTGGGGGTCATCAGGGAACCGATCCGGCGATCACCCAGGTGGAATACGTTCTCCACGATATCCTGTTCGATCTCATCGATGGTTCCTGCTTCCGTACCCACGTTCACAATGGCCTTCACCTCCTCTTCCGTCACCTGGTCCGAGGCGCGGGCTTTAAGGTTGAACAAGCGTACGATCAGGTTCGTGGTCCCGGACAGCACCCATATAAACGGGGCTACCAGCTTGGAGAGCAGGTTCATGGGGCCGGCTGTGAGCCTGGCCATCATTTCAGGACGCGCCATGCCCAGCCTTTTCGGCACCAGTTCACCCAGGACCAGTGTAAAGAAGGTGACAGCCACAACGACCAGCGTCAGCGCTACCTGGCCGCTGTAGGCGGCGGGCAGGCCTGCCTGCTGCAGCCAGTGTTCCAGGTCTCCCGCAATCCGTTTACCGCTGATGATGCCGGTCAGGATGCCGATAACCGTGATCCCGATCTGAACGGTGGACAGGAACCTGCTTGGGTTGCCTGCCAGTTCCATGGCCGTGACGGCTCGCCTATCCCCTTTCTTGGCATCGGCGGTAAGCCGCGATTTTCGCGCGGTGGCCAGCGCTATCTCGGACATGGCAAAAACGCCGTTCAGCAGGATGAGGATAAGAAGAAAGAGCAGGTCCATCAGGCACTTAAAAATAGGGAAAAGAAGGTTACTGCTGTTACGCCTTTTACAGGCAATTAGCCGGGGAGGCCGGTTTCTGAATGGTTGATATTTGGAAATGCCATTCTGGCATACTCAGTTTTCGGATCTTATGACCATCGACTGGCTGTCGCGCATTTGCCGTTGAAAGAGATGAACCGCTCTTCACACCTATTCGTCCGGTTCTGCTTCAGGTGCCGGCCTGTTATCTTTCGAAAACAAAGACTTCACGACCTCATCGAGGAAGATGCGCAGGTTGACACTGTAAATGACGGAATTGAAATTTTCGTCAATATTGCTGTTGTCCGCCAGCATGACACGGTAACCCAGCCCGGCGCCTACGCCAAACCATTTCATGATTTTGTACTGGGCGCCGGTCGAAATGATTGCCAGGGCCACGGTCTTTTCGTCGATGCGGCCCTGTTCACCCACGGCATTCTTATAGTACCAGAAATACGATTTTCCCGCCCCGATGCTGAACGGCACACTCAGCTCCCATGGGTACTTGTTGTAGAACACATACTCAATGCCTACCGGAAAATAGTGCATGTCCAGCCTGGCATTGAGCGAGGTGTCGGCGGGAAACACGTCTCTAACGATCTTGGGCTTGACGATATCCGATACCAGGTTGTAATAACCCACGCTTATCCTGATGCGTTTATTGAAGTCCAG
>JAHEKC010000057.1:16530-20066 GCA_024638565.1 Bacteroidota bacterium | reverse complement strand
GACCGGCATCTCCCCGCCTGAATATATCGGAGCGCGGGAACCCTGTTATGATTTTGTCATGCGTGAGCTTAAGAAGAGAGACATTCAAATGTCGGAGGGGACGTTTTAAGGCCATTCCGCTGGCCGGAGGCCCCGGGAGATCATGGATACTGTCAACGGATCCTATCACCGACACGAACCCCGGGCTACCGGCCGGCGATCTCATATGCATGAAATGAATATCGAAATGCTACGGACCCTTTCGTGTGCGATGCCCGGCACGGAAGAGGATGTGAAGTGGGGAAACGATCTCTGCTTCCTGGTAGGCAAAAAGATGTTTTGTGTGACCGCTCTCGACGGTCCGTTCCGGGCGTCGTTCAAGGTAAAGCCCGGTGCGTTTGAAGAGCTGGTGCAGCGTTCGGACATTGTTCCCGCTCCTTACCTGGCGCGCAACAACTGGGTGATGGCCCGGTCACCCGGTGCACTCAGTAACGATGAATGGGAATTGTACATCCGCGGATCGTATGACCTGGTCAGGGCCGGACTGCCGAAACGCATCAGGGAACAGCTCTGAAACGACCGGCGGTTCTGTTGATTTCGTTATTTTGCAGCAGCACATCCATGAATAAAAAACAATTGCGCGCCGTCTACATGGCGATCTTCACCTTCGTGCTGGTGGGTGGATTAATCCTGGCGAACCAAACCTATGACGTACGGGTACTCCAGGAGTACCCATATATATTCGCGATCGTTTTTCTCATCATCGCGCGGCTGCTGGCCCAGTACCTTGTCAGGAACAAACCTGACGATGGTTGATCCTTCAGCAGTCGGCTAAGCCCGGCAGGTACGGAACCCCGGCTCCCTGGCATCCGAACCGAAAGCGACCACCGGACTATGATCAGAAAAAATACAACCCCCTGAAGCATGTTCACAGATGCCCAGCTCAGGACAGCCGCGCATGATGCCGTATTCATGGAACAATTGCTTTCCCTGGTATCAGAACGCAGGCGGGCGCTGTTCGAAAAAGCACTCGCAGGCAGGACGCGGCACCTTTGCGCGGTGATCGAGAACGTGGAAGACGGGCACAACACAAGTGCCGTTATCAGGTCATGTGAATGTTTGGGCATACAGGACGTCCATGTGATCAGCGAAGAAGGATTCAGGGCCTCCCGTAAAATTCTTATCGGTGCCGGCAAATGGGTTGACATTCACAAGTACCCGGGCAGCGGGGAAGGCCATGCGGAACACTGTGTGGAGAACCTCCGAAGCCGCGGCTACCGGATCGTGGTCACCCTGCCGCGGCCCGGAGCCACCCCTGTCCAGGAACTGCGGGTGGACAGGCCGCTGGCGATTTGCTTCGGACACGAACGTACCGGCATTTCGCAGAAACTGCAATCACTGGCCGACGAAGCGGTTACCATTCCCATGTACGGGTTTTCGGAAAGCTTCAATATATCGGTGGCCGCGGCCATCATTTTTCATACGCTTACACGGAAGCTGCATGAAGGCGACGTCCCTTGGCAGCTCCCGGACGCGGAAAAAAAACTACTGAGGTTGCAGTGGGCGCTGCGCAGCGTAAAAAGGCCGGGTATGTTGATGCGCAGCTTCCTTAACGGGCGCGTTTTGGGAAACCCCTGATCAGCTCACCACGAACCACGGATTGAGCAGGTTCTCCTTATTGTATTGCAACGGGTCCCCGCTATCGTACTGCCTGACCTGCTTCCCGGCTCCCGCCGCCACGGCATGACCCGCGGCCGTATCCCATTCCATCGTGGGGGCCAGGCGCGGGTAAAGGTCTGCCCGCCCTTCCGCCACCAGGCACAGCTTGAGTGAACTGCCGCTGCTGACAAAGGCAACTTCCCCGTGTTCGATCTTCAACGTGTCCACGAACGACTGTGTTTCCGGTGAAAGGTGCGACCGGCTGGCCACCACGGTAAACGGACGGTCGGCCTGTTGCACGGGCAATGCTTCCGCGTTTGCGACCAGGCCTTCCGCACCGCCACCCGCCAGGCTTTTCAGCACGTCTCCGGACACCCGGTAACTGCCGGTATTCCGTTCCGCAAAATAGAACCTGTGCAATGCGGGTGCATACACGACACCCAGTTCGGGACTGCCATCCCTGACAAGGGCAATGTTGACTGTAAACTCCCCGTTTCGCCTGATGAACTCCTTGGTGCCGTCCAGCGGATCGACCATCCAGAAGGTTTCCCAGCTCCTGCGCTCACTGAAAGGGATTTCACGCCCTTCTTCGCTTAGCAGCGGAAACGGCTTGCCTTCCAGCTTTTCGCTGATATGTTCATGCGCCCGTTTGTCGGCCTGTGTCAAGGGAGACTTGTCTTCCTTGTATTCGATTTCTGTCCCCTCCCGGTACACTTCCATAATAGCGGTACCGGCGCCGATTGCCGCATCAATAGCCGCATGCAGGTATTTCATATTGTCATTCATCATGCTGTCCGGGGATTAACCTCTGTAAACTGAAAAGTGATGAAACCGGTACGATCAGATAATCATGCCGGCTGCCACGGTTTCATTGGTGCCCTCATCGATCATGACCACGCTTCCCGTGATCCTGTTCTTCCTGTAGCTGTCGTAAAAAAGCGGGCGGGTGGTCCGGATCCGTATTCTCCCGATATCGTTCAGGCCGATTTCCTTGTCGTCTTCAATCCGGTGCAACGTATTCACGTCAATCTTGTAGCGGATATCCTTTACGATGCATCGTACTTCACTCGTGGTGTGCCTGATGGCATACTTTCCGTTTGGTACAAGCATCCTGTCATGCATCCAGCATACCATCAAATCTATGTCCTGGCTCACATGCGGGACGTTGTTCTCACGCACGATCATGTCACCCCGGCTGATATCGATATCAGAGTCCAGCGTCATGACCACGGACATCGGGGCGAATGCTTCCTCGAGCTGCAGGATGCCTTCGGCATCAGGGTACTCGATGGTTTTAACCTTCGCGTTAAATCCCGACGGCAGGACCTTGACTTCATCCCCGGGCTTGAAAATACCTCCGGCAATACGACCGGCGTATCCGCGGAAATCATGGAACTCCGTCTGCTGGGGCCTGATCACCGCCTGGATCGGAAACCGGCAGTCGATATGGTTGTCATCACTGCTGATATGGATGTTTTCGAGCAGGTACATAAGCGTGGGGCCATTGTACCAGGGGGTGTTTTCGGATTTCGTGACGACATTGTCGCCCTTGAGTGCGCTGATGGGAATAAAGTGGATATCCTTGGTCTGCAGTTTCGAAGCCAGCTTCCTGAAGTCATTGGTCACCCGCTCGAAGGCTTCCTGGCTGTAATCCACCAGGTCCATCTTGTTCACACAAATGATCATGTGGGGAATCCCCAGCAGGGAGGCGATGAACGAATGCCTGTTGGTTTGCTCCACCACGCCCTTGCGGGCATCGATCAGGATCAGTGCCAGGTTGGCGGACGAAGCGCCAGTGACCATGTTCCGTGTATACTGGATGTGGCCCGGCGTATCCGCGATGATGAACTTGCGCCTCGGCGTGGCGAAATACCGGTAGGCGACGTCGATGGTGATCC
>JAHEKC010000057.1:0-16520 GCA_024638565.1 Bacteroidota bacterium | reverse complement strand
GTCAATGGTAATCCCCTGCTCCCGTTCCGCCTTCAGCCCGTCCGTGAGTAACGAAAGGTCTACATGTTCGAATCCCCGCTGCTCGCTTGTCTTCCGAACAGCTTCCAGCTGATCTTCGAAGATCGACTTGCAGTCGAAAAGCAGCCGGCCGATAAGCGTACTCTTGCCATCGTCAACGCTGCCTGCCGTGGTAAAACGCAGCAGCTCCATCTCGTGGGTTTGGGTCGTGGTATGCTGCATGAATGGGAGTTGGTTGCTATCGAATGGTGATTGAAATCGGGCTTTGGAAACAGTCTAAGGTGTAAATTTCCGGTTCTTGCTTTCAGCCTTGAACACGGTACTTAAAAATACCCTTGTTTTTTACGGTCCTCCATGGCTGTTTCGGATCGTTTGTCATCGGCTCGTGTCCCACGTTCGGTGACGCGGCTGGCTGCCACTTCCAGGATTATGTCTTCTATATTTTCGGCAGGCGATAGCACGGCACCCGTACAGGTCATATCCCCTACGGTGCGGTACCTGACCCGCATTTTTTTCTTTTCTTCCCCGTTGCGCAGGGTCAGGTGTTCCGATGCGGCAAGGATCACCTTGTCGCGTTGCACGCACTCCCGGTCATGCGAGTAGTAAATAGAAGGTATGTTCAGCTTTTCGGAGGCGATATACTGCCAGACATCCATCTCCGTCCAGTTGCTCAGCGGGAATACACGAAAATGCTCACCCGTATGCTTGCGTCCGTTGAACAGGTACCACAGTTCCGGGCGCTGGTTCTTGGGGTCCCATTGTCCGAATTCGTCACGGTGCGAAAAAAAGCGCTCCTTGGCGCGTGCTTTTTCCTCGTCGCGTCGCGCACCACCCAGGGCCGCGTCGATTTTAAGTTCTTCGATCGCATCGAGCAGGGTGACAGTCTGCAATGCATTCCTGCTGGCATTCGGCCCCTTCTCCTCCACTGCCCGTCCTTGCTCGATCGAGTCCTGCACGGACCTGACGATCAGTTTAGCGTCCAGCTCTCTTGCCATCTGGTCCCGGAATTCAAGTGTCTCGGGGAAGTTGTGCCCGGTATCGATGTGCATCAGCGGAAACGGCACCCGCGCGGGGTAAAAGGCCTTCCTGGCCAGGTGGGTCAGCACGATCGAATCCTTGCCCCCTGAAAAAAGGATCACCGGATGTTCGAATTGCGCGAACGCTTCACGGATCACGAAAATCGATTCCGCTTCAAGTTCCTTCAGGTGGTTTAAATGGTAGTAAATCATCTGGCTATTTAATTCGCTCCATAACATGCGCCGCCACCTGCCCGGCGGCCTCGCCAACTGCTAAAAGGTCTGTTTTTATCTCAATATCAGGCTCCAGCGGTTCTTCGAAGGGTGAGCTGATGCCGGTAAAATCAGGTATTTCACCGGCTCTCGCTTTCCGGTAAAGCCCCTTCACGTCCCGTTTTTCGCATTCTTCAAGCGGGCAATTTACAAATACTTCCACATACCGGCCCGGTTCTACGAGCTGTCGCACCGTCTCACGGTCAGTCCGAAACGGGGAAATAAATGCCGCAAGCACCACGACGCCGGCGTCGACAAACAGCCTGGCTACCTCGCCGATGCGGCGGATGTTCTCCTTGCGCCCTTCCGGGCTGAAGCCGACATTGCTGTTCAGCCCGTGACGGATGTTGTCCCCGTCAAGCAGGTAGGTACTGATGTCCTTCTCATGCAAAATCTCCTCCACCCGGCCCGCCACCGTGCTCTTGCCGGAACCGGACAGACCGGTAAACCAGACGATCATGGGTTTATGGCCATGAAGCCTGGACCGGTGCTCACATGCTACCTTGTAATGATGCCTGACTATGTTTTCTGACATGGCTATAAAGTTACATCAATACAGGTTATATACATAACCCAGCATGGCAACTGCAATGACGAAGAACAGCAGCGTAAGCGGCATCCCGAACCGTACATAGTCACTGAATTTGTATCCGCCCGGGCCGAAAACCATCAGGTTGGTCTGGTAACCGAACGGGGTGATGAACTCGGCACATCCGGCATAGGCCACTGCAAGGATGAACGGCTCAAAAGGAATATCGGCTCCGGTGCTCAATCGAAGCTTTGCCACCAGCGCCACGGCAATGGGAAAGGTGATGGCAACCGCCGCCTTGCTGGTCACGACCATGGCCAGCACGTTGGTCAGGAGGTAGATGCCTGCCAGCGCGGCAAGCACGCTATGTGCCGGCTCCATCAGCCGGAACAACCCCACTGCAAACAGCTCCGCCGCCCCCGAATTGGCAATGGCCTTGCCTACGGCAAGGGCCATGACCAGGACCAGGAACAGGTCCACGTCAATGGATCGCTTCAGCTCCTGCATGGAGATCATCCTGAAAAGGGTGATCAGGATAATGGGGATCAGCAGTGCCTTGAACAAACCGATCCCCGTCACCGCATTGAGCACCAATGCCGAGATCACCGTGGCCACAACCACTGCCGTCTTGCGCTTGTCCAGCCGGCTCGTGGAGGGCACCTCACGAACCACGTACAAGTCGCGTGACTCGGCTACCCGGCTCCGGAACTGCTTCCCGGCAATCAGCAGCAGCAGGTCACCCGTACGCAGGTCCAGCTCACCGATGCTCCCTTCGATACGCTCCCCGTCGCGCCGGACGGCCACGATGCCGGCATCATACAATTCACGAAACCGGGTATCGCGCACCTTCTTACCCATGAGAAAACTGTTGGCGGACACGACAGCTTCCACCACCTCTCCTCCACCCTTTTCAGGCCTGGCCGTAAACCCGGGCAGCGTGAGTTGCTGCGGATCATCGAGCAGGTCCATGATACGCGTGCTTTCGCCGGCGAAAACAAGCCGCTCTCCCTCGCGGATGACATGTGACGGCGCCACAGGGGTCAGCCATTCGCCGCCGGATTCCACGGCGACCAAAAAGACCTCACCCAGGTGGCGGAAAGACCGCTCCACGGTTTTACCCGCATACGTGGAGCCTTCCGGCACCATGACTTCAAAAAGGTATTCCGACGGCTTCTGCCTGAACTCGACCAGCGGATCCTGGCGGTCTGGCAGCAACCTGGAACTGAACAGCACCAGGTAAAGGCAGCCAACCAGCATCAGGGGAATACCCACCGGGCTGAAATCAAACAAGCCGAGCGGCTGGATGGCAGCATTGGTTCGTGCCGCTTCCGTGGCAAGCGCATTTACCACCAGGTTGGTGGAGGTGCCGATCAGTGTCGCCGTTCCCCCGACGATGGCAGCATATGAAAGCGGAAGCAACACCCGCGACGGGGAAATGCCACGCCGCCGCGCCCAGTCAATGACATAAGGCATGAGAATGGCAACCACGGGAATGTTGTTTACGAAAGCCGATATCCCTCCCACGGACAGGGACAGCCTGGCCATAAATCCACGGTAACCTGTACGTTTACCGAACAGCCGGCCCAGCAGCACCTCGAGTGTTCCTGTTTTCCGGATGATCTCGCTTATGACCAGCAGGAGGAAAATCACCGCTACCTGGTCGTTGGACAGCCCCATCAATGCCTCCCTTGGGGTTATCACCTCCACGAACAGCAATACGGCCACCGAGATCATGAAGGCCACCACCGGCTTCAGCCAGTCGCGGTACAATGCCGTGACAAGGAATACGAGCACGGCCACTACGACGATAAGCTGCAAATTCATTTCCAGGTGCCTGCTTTAAATGGCGGCGCCAAGTTAGCTATTGCAGGCACATCCGCACCTGCCCGCTGCCTCCCTGTAACCGGTAGTTTTACCATCCGGAACACGGCCTTTCACATCATTATGTATTTCATTCATAGGTGCTTTAAGCCTTATTCCATAAATTTGTTTAAGAACCCTGCATTAATATGCGCACGTTACTGGTTTTTCTAATGGGGCTTCCCGCCCTGGCATCCGGACAGGCTTTCAAGCCTGTCTCCCTGTCTCTTTCGGATGGCCTGTCGCAGAGTTGCGTATACAGCATCGTGCAGGATGGACAGGGTTTTATCTGGATGGCCACCCAGGATGGTTTGAATCGGTTCGACGGGATCGGATTCGAGGTGTTCCGCAATGAGCCGTTCGACACGAGCACCCTCGCCAATAATTTCATACTTGAATTGTATGTTGACTCCCGCGGCTGGCTCTGGGTGGTCACCCGTCACCAGGGACTGAGCCTGTACGTTCCTTCCATATCCGGGTTCCGGAATTTCGATGCGGCCAATTCAGCGCTGCCGGGCGACGGCACCGTGAACGGAATCGATGAGGACGCCAGCGGCAGGCTATGGCTGGCCACAGCGGCGGGACTGGCCATGGTGACCGTGGAGGGCCACAAACCCGCCACTGCAAAGGTGCATTTCAGGCTGGTGCCAACTGAACTGAAAATGGCAGGTGATAAACCGGCTTTTTCTTCCATTGCGATCGATCACGGAAACACCCTCTGGGGGGCATTCGGTGATTCCCTGCTCCGCGCCGACATTGCGGGTGAACGCCTGCGAGGGACCGGCACATGGCATACCGGCCATACGCCTGGCCTTTCTCCCGGCAGGATTACAGGCCTGACCGTGGATGCCCGCAGCAGGGTTTGGGTGGCCAGCGGCCACGGCATTTCATGGTATGCAAAAGGGACCAATGAATTTATCTCCCTGGGTGCCGGCCTGCCGGAACTGGAGAAATGCATCAAGGGCGACTATATTTCCGCCCTTTACGGGAGCTCATCCGGAACACTCTGGATCGGCACGTCCACGAACGGCCTATTCAGGCTTGACCGTGACAGGGACGCGTATTCGATCGAGCGCGTTTCACTGGGCACCTCCCGGCACAGCAACATGGTGCTCAGTATCCATGAAGACCGTATCAACCCGGGCATGATGTGGGTGGGCACCTTTGCGGGAGGCACATTCAAGCTGGTGCCTGTACTCAAGAACTTCCATTCGGATTTCCTCGAATACGAGGGCGTGGAGACTCCACTCGTCACCGCCATCATGCGTGACCGCACCGGCGTATTGTGGATCGGAACACCCACGGGCTTGTTCCGGTTCCGTGATCGCGACAACCCGGCCGGGCCATGCGAAAAACTGCTGCCCGGTTACATGAGTGCCATTTGTGAAGATCCGCGCGGGAATATATGGCTGGGCACGGATGCAGGTGCCATCAGGGTAATCGCCCCGTATGAATCCGCCCCGGCATTCAAGGCCTATGCCACGGAAACGGGTGGACCGCCATTCGTACGCAGGTTTTATGTGGACGGCCGGGGCAGGCTTTTCGCCCTTCATCGCGCACAGGTTATTGAATACGATCCGCAGGCGGACCGGTTCGTGCCGTTTTGCAATGCACCTGACTCCATTCACAGCCGGCAGCAGGGTTATGCGCTCAGCGCCATGCTGATTGACAGGGATGACAACCTGTGGATCGGCAGCTCCATGGGTCTGTCCGTATTTCTTTCCACGGAAAACCTTTCCGGGGATGACCCTTCAGGTTTGCAATGTTACTATCATAAACTCCAGGATACGGCCTCCCTGCGCAGCCATACCATCCAGAGCCTTGCCGAGGACAGCCAGGGTCGCATATGGATCGGGACGGCCAACGGCCTGACCCGGGCGCATGTCTCCGGGGGGCAGGTTCACTTCAGGAATTTCAGCACGGCTGATCAGATCCAGAATAACCTCATCTATTCCGTGGTGGAAGATCCTGCAACCGGTTACCTGTGGCTCAGTACCAATGGCGGCCTGACGCGTTTCGATCCGGCAGGCAACGCCACAGCCAACTTCGACATCCATGACGGGCTCCAAAGCAATGAGTTTAACGCGGGAGCGTTCGCGCGTACCGCCGACGGGGAGATGATCTTCGGTGGCATCCAGGGATTCACGTCTTTTTATCCCAGCCAGATCCGGCTGGATACCATCCCGCCACGTGTCTTTATTACCGGCTTCGGGCCGCCGGGCCGTCAGCGCAACCCGGAAACAGATGCGGATGGCGTGAAGACCATCAGCCTGCGCAACAACGAGAACTCCTTTACGATCGACTTCATAGGCCTGCATTTCCGGGATCCGTCCAAGAACCAGTACGCTTACCGCCTGGAGGGATTCCAGCCGGACTGGACGAGTTGCGGCAATTCGAGGCAGGTGAATTTTTCTCAACTCTCACCCGGCACCTATGTATTCGAAGTCATCGCCAGCAATAATGACGGTGTATTTTCAACGCTTGGAGACAAGCTTACCATTGTCATCCATCCGCCTTTTTACGGAACAGTGTGGTTTTACCTGCTGTTGCTGCTGGTAATCGCCGGCATCCTGTGGGGACTGCATATGTACCGGCTCCGGATGAAGATGGAACGCGTGAACGAGGTGGAACGTATCCGCAAGGAAACGGCCGCGGACTTTCACGATGAGCTCGGCCACAAGCTGACTACCATCTCCTGGTTCAGCGACATCCTGCGAAAGAAGCTGGGCCCTGGCGAGTCAGAGCTCAAGGGCTACCTGAACAAGATCATCGAAACTTCGGGGAACATGTACCTCACCATGAAGGACCTGCTGTGGGCCATGGATCCGGAAAAAGATTCAATATTTCATACGTACAAGCAACTCATCAATTTCGGGAATGAGCTGTTCGATCACACCGGAATCGAGTTCAATGCCAACCAGCCCTCCGAGGAATTGAGGGATATTGATCTTCCCCTCAGCTACAAACGGCATATCCTCCTTATATTTAAGGAGATCATGCATAACAGCCTCAAGCACGGCACGCCTACCCATACCTACCTGGACCTCGAACGCCAGAACGGCATGTTGACCGTACGTTTCGGCGACGATGGTACGGGATTCGACCCTGCCAAGGGCAACGGGCACGGCCATGGACTCAGGAATGTCAGGCGACGTGCAGAGCTGATTCATGCCCAGGCCGGCTTCCGCACCAACGGAACGGGTACCACCTTCGAGTTGCAACTGAAACTGAACTAGAAAACAAACAGCCATATCATGACTTCACTTATCCTGGTCGAAGACAACAAGGATCTCAGGGAAGGCCTGCGGATCATATTTGATGAACATAAAGATGAGTTCAACTGCCTGGGGATGTTTGCCGATGCCGAATCGGCACTCAAAAAACTCACCATGCTCAAGCCGGAGATCATCCTGATGGATATCAACCTGCCCGGCATGAGCGGAATTGAATGCATGAAGAAAGCCAGGCAGGCATTGCCGGGTGTGGAAATCATCATGCTTACGGTCTTCGCCGATGACGAAACGGTTTTCGACAGCCTGTGCGCAGGCGCCTGCGGTTATATCACCAAGAACGCTTCGCCGGAAGAGATCCTGGATGCCATCCGGGAAGTCAAAAAGGGTGGCGCCCCCATGAGCAGCCGCGTTGCCCGCATGGTCGTAACTTCATTCAAGGGTTTTGAAGATGCGTCGCTCACCGACCGGGAACGCGAAGTGCTGGAACAGCTGTGCAAGGGCAAGAGTTACAAGATGGTGGCTGACGCCCTTTTCATCAGTCACGATACCGTGCGCCACCACATCAAGAACATCTACAAGAAGCTCCAGGTGCACTCCGTTTCAGAAGCCATCCTCGTAGCGATGAAGAAAAAGATCGTCTGACAACAGGCTTGCGCCGATGGCCCGTTCCCACGCGGCAAGCCGGGGGCCATTGCAAAAAATCATGTAGGTTTGCCAGTGAGCAAACGCTTTTAATGTGAAAATTTCGCACCGCTGGCTTTGGGAATATATCGACATTTCCGGTGACCACCCCGGACCGCTGCCGGTCCGGGAAACGGCAGACCTGCTGACCGGTTGCGGCCTGGAAGTGGAGTCGGTTGAAAAATACGAAGCCGTCAAGGGTGGCCTTTCAGGCGTGGTGGTGGGCAAAGTCCTGGGCAAGCGCACACATCCGAATGCCGACAAGCTTTGTATAGCGGACGTCGATACCGGCGGCGATCCGCTGCAGATCGTATGCGGGGCTCCCAATGTGGCAGAAGGCCAGAAAGTGTTCGTGGCCACGGTGGGTACCATGCTTTACCCGCGCAACGGAACGGAATTCACCATTAAGAAATCCAGGATCCGCGGTGAGGCGTCAGAAGGAATGATATGCGCGGAGGATGAACTGGGGCTCGGTGAAAGCCATGACGGTATCATGGTGCTGGATCCGCAGGCCGTTCCCGGGACGCCAGCGGCCGAATACCTCGATCTGCCTGATGACGATACGATAGAGATCGGACTTACGCCGAACCGCGCGGACGCCACTTCGCATATCGGCGTGGCACGCGACCTGGTTGCCGTTTTGAACTACAGGACCCCCGGCCGTCCCTATGCATTGAAGATCCCGTCCGTTGATTCTTTTAAGCCGGATCGCGATGATATGCCCGTGAACGTGCGGGTGGAAGACACGGAAGCCTGCCCGCGTTATGCCGGCGTTACCCTTGCCGGGATCAGGAACGGGGAATCTCCGTCGTGGCTTCGCGACAGGCTGTCCGCCATAGGACTCACCCCGATCAACAGCGTGGTGGATATCACCAATTACATCCTTTTCGAGACCGGGCAGCCCCTGCATGCCTTTGATGTGGACCGCATCGCCGGAAGGCAGGTCGTTGTCAAACCACTGCAAGCCGGAATGCCTTTTACCACGCTCGACGAGGTGGAACGCAAACTCACCGGCAACGAACTCATGATCTGTGATGCGGAAAATGGAATGTGCATGGCCGGAGTGTTCGGCGGCCTGCGCTCGGGCATCACGGGTGAAACGGTGAATGTATTTCTGGAAAGCGCCATTTTCAACCCTGCCTCCATTCGAAAAACAGCCAAGCATCACGGCCTGCATACGGATGCAAGCTTCCGGTTCGAACGCGGCGTTGACCCCGGCATGACATTGTTTGCCATCCGGCGTGCCGCGATGATGATTCGTGAGTTGTGCGGCGGCGCAATCGCTTCAGATGTTTCGGACGCCTATCCCGAGCCGGTGAAGCCTTCTAAGGTCAGGTTCCGTTTCGAAAAGGCCACCCGGCTTGCAGGTATCGGGATCACGGCGCAGGATGCCGGGCCCGTCCTTAGCGACCTCGGGATGAAGGTTACCTCCGAAACACCCGTGTATTTCGACCTGGAGATGCCCGGATACAAGAACGACATGCTGCATGAAGCCGATATCACGGAAGAGGTTCTGCGCATAGGGGGGTACGACCGCATTCCCGTGCCGTCAAAGATGAATATGCCCATGCCGGCAACCACTGACCAGGCAAAGGAAATCCTGGACCGGAAGCTTTCCCATTTCATGGTATCGCGCGGTTTTTTCGAGATGATGACCAACTCCCTGGTGCAGGACGGCGAAGCACAGGCGGTCAGGCTGCTGAACCCGGTGAGCGCCGACCATGGCACCATGCGCCAGTCCCTGCTGGCGAGCGGGCTGGACGCGGTAGCGTACAATTGCAACCGCAAGCAAACGGACCTGCGGCTGTTCCAGGTCGGCAAGGCGTACGGGCGGCACAACGGCGGGACGGAAGAGCGGGAGTCGCTTTCCATGCTGGTTTCCGGAAGCAGGTATGGTGACACCTGGATCACGCATTCACCGGAAGGTTATGATATTTATTACATGAAGTCGCTCGTGACCTCGCTGCTCGAAATGGCCGGCGTCGCTGAAAGGGACATCGGCTTCAGCCCGATGGAGGACAGCCGGTTGTTCGATGCCCTTACCATCACACTTGGCAGGACGACAGCAGGGATGGCAGGCGGTGTCAGCAGTGCGCTGCTTTCGCAATACGACATCCCGGTTCCGGTCTTTTATGCTGAATTAAACACGGCAAACCTTGCGGGAGTGGCCCCGGGCATGGCTACTGTTTCCGAGGCGCCCCGCTTTCCGGAAGTGCGCCGCGACCTGTCCATGATCATACCGGACGGGGTGACCTATGCATCGATCGAGCAACTCGCCTTTGCAACGGAAAAGAAACTGCTGAAGCAGGTGAGCCTGTTCGATGTATATAAAGGGGACAAGCTTGCCGGCGGTCAATCGTACGCATTGCGCTTCACCCTGCTGGACAAAGACAGGACGCTGGATGAGAAGACCATCGACAAGACCATGCAAAAACTTGTCAGGGCCTTCGAATCAAAACTGGGCGCCCGCATCCGCGGGTAGATGCGGCAAGTGCTGCCGGGCAGCGCGGTATTCCCGGAAGAGATTGCATGTACATGATGAACAAGCGGCCGCCACCCGGAAATTCGCTGGTGGAAAGCCGGCAGTCGTTACCGGGTTGTCATCGGCGCAAGCCAACGGTTCGCAATCATCAGGCAATCTTTGTGAATGCCGAGGCTTCCGAAGCCCCGGCACACTGAATTTCTAAATGACTGAAGGGCAGTAAAATCAATTTCACCAGTAACATTCAGGCCACGCGGGCCGTCCCATCTGAAAGCCAATAAACCACATCATGAAAAATTTGCTGGTACTCGCAGCCCTGTGCCTGGGACTGCCCCCTGCCATGGCCGGTTCCGGTGGGGAAAAGATCAAAGGCAACGGAAACGTTATCAAACAGGAACGGACACCGGGCAGCTTCCGGGCCATCACCATCGCCGGAAGCATGGACCTTTACCTCCGGCAGGGCGACAGGGAAGCGGTGATTGTCAAAACGGATGAAAACCTACAGGAGGTAATCATCACCGAGATCAGGGACGGCAAGCTCAGCATCCATGTCAAGGACGACGTGGAGATCCGGGCAACCGACCTGGAAATACATGTGGAATGCAAGCACATAGAATCGATCACATCAGCCGGTTCCGGCGATATAGAAACGACTTCTACGCTTCGGTCCGGGAAGCTGAGTGTTTCACACGGGGGATCGGGTGACTTCGACCTTGAACTTGACGTCGGGAAGTTTTCCCTCTCGGCGGCCGGGTCGGGTGATTTTGAACTGAGCGGGCAGGTGGAGTCCATGGAGCTGAGCCTGGCCGGTTCCGGGGATGTGGAAGCGGACGATCTCGAATGCGGGCATGCGAAGGTTTCCATCGCGGGTTCGTGTGATGTCAAACTCAAAAAGGGAACCGCTGCGAAAGTCAACGTGGCCGGGTCGGGTGACGTCAAGTACGACTGATCCCTTACCAACTGTATTTCCTTTCAGGTAAAAAGGCGATATTCGTGATTCACACGGGTATTGCCTTTTTATTTGGAAACGAACTATATCATCGATGCGCTGGAGCGCCATGCAGGTGCGTTCGAAGCCGCGTTCCGGAATGCGCCCGTGGCGGAGCGCACCTTTCGCACCGCGCCGGGCAAGTGGAACCTTCATGAGATCATTTGCCACCTGCATGACGAGGAACGCGAGGACTTTCGTACACGCGTAAAGCACATCCTGGATGGCCGGCAGGATCCCATGCCCCCCATCGACCCGCCAGGCTGGGTAAAGGAACGTGATTACGAGGGACAGCCTTATGATGACGTGCTGGACCGGTTTATTGCTGAACGGCGGCAATCGGTTGCATGGCTGCGCGGATTGCAAGCGCCGGCCTGGGACCACACATACCGCCATCCTAAATTCGGCGAATGGACCGCGGATTTTCTCCTGGCAAACTGGCTGGCGCACGACTACCTGCATCTGCGGCAGATCAGCCGGGTCAAATACCTGTACCTCAAAAGCCTGTCCGGAGGCCTGGACTATGCCGGTGATTGGTAATCACTTGCGGCGTGTAACTTTTGATTGCCTTTTAACGGTTTCATTCGAAACGTGTGTTATTTTTGAATCCGAACACGAACGGACATGAGGCGGCTTATCATCTTTCTTCTTATTGCTGCGGCGACCGGCGCCAGGGCGCAGGACTACAGGACCGGTATCGGGGTGCGGCTTGGCGGGCACAGCAGCGGCTTTTCCGTGCGCGGCTTCACCAATGAAAATACCGCCATCGAAGGCCTGCTCAGCTTCGGGCATAAAAGCTTTCTTATCACCGGGCTTTACGAGAAGTTCAAACCCGTCTCAAACGCCACGGGCCTGAGCTGGTTTTACGGCGCCGGTCTGCACCTGGGATATTTCCGTACCAATGGCACTTATTTTCTTTACAAGAACAAACGTGACCGGATCTACGTTCAGGAAGACGGCAAAAGCAAATGGGTGCCTGGCATAGATTTCATCATCGGGCTCGACTACAAGTTCAATGGCGCACCCCTGAATGTGGGACTTGACCTGAAGCCGTTCATGGACATCATCGACGGCACCGAGCTTTATTTCGAAGGCGCACTCAGCTTCCGCTTTGTCTGGTAGGCAGGCAGCCTGAACAGCCGGATCCTCTGCATTACTTTTTGTAATTTTGGTCGGGTGCGCCGAAGGCGTGCTTTCTTAATATTTATTACTGATATACAACCGTTTATGGCATTCGACCTCAATATGATCCGGGCTTATTATGACAGGCTTCCGGCTGCCGTGGCTGCCGCGAGGAAACTGGTAAACCGCCCGATGACCCTCACCGAAAAGATCCTGTACACCCACCTGGCTGACGACCTGCCCGGCGCTCCTTTTGAGCGCGGGAAAAGCTACGTAGAGTTCAGGCCCGACCGCGTGGCCATGCAGGATGCCACGGCACAGATGGCATTGCTGCAGTTCATGCAGGCCGGCCGCACACGGGTGGCGGTGCCCTCCACCGTGCATTGCGACCATTTGATCCAGGCGAAGGATGGAGCTGCTAAGGACCTGACCTCAGCACTCGACAAGAACAGCGAGGTATTCGAATTCCTTGCATCGGTATCAAACAAGTACGGAATCGGGTTCTGGAAGCCGGGTGCCGGTATCATTCACCAGGTGATTCTTGAGAATTATGCGTTCCCTGGCGGCATGATGATCGGGACGGACTCCCATACGGTTAATGCCGGCGGCCTCGGCATGGTGGCCATCGGCGTGGGGGGAGCGGATGCCTGTGATGTCATGGCGGGCCTGCCCTGGGAACTCAAGATGCCGCGGGTTATCGGCGTGCACCTGACCGGTAAGCTCAGCGGATGGACAGCCTCGAAGGATGTAATCCTGAAGGTGGCCGGCATCCTGACGGTAAAGGGCGGAACGGATGCCATTGTCGAATATTTCGGCCCCGGTGCCGATTCGCTTTCCTGCACCGGAAAAGGTACCATCTGCAACATGGGCGCGGAAATAGGCGCCACCACTTCCGTATTCGGATACGACAAGAAGATGGCGGAATACCTCCGGGGAACGGGACGGGAGGACATTGCCCGGCTCGCGGACGGTGTCGCCGAACACCTGGTGGGCGACAGCGAGGTATATAAGAACCCGGAAAAATATTTCGACCAGGTAATCGAGATCAACCTCTCCGAACTGGAGCCACACATTAACGGGCCCTTTTCGCCGGACCTCGCATGGCCGCTGAGCGATTTCGCCCGGGCGGTGAAAGAAAACGGCTGGCCGGAAAAGCTGGAGGTGGGGCTGATAGGATCCTGCACCAATTCATCCTACGAGGACATCACTCGGGCCGCGTCCATCGCTTCGCAGGCGGTGGATCAGGGCCTGGAGGCGAAGAGCGAATACACCATCACCCCCGGGTCTGAACAGGTTCGCTATACGGTGGAACGCGACGGCTACCTGGATATTTTTGAAAAGATGGGAGGTGTGGTGCTTGCCAATGCCTGCGGCCCGTGCATCGGGCAATGGGCACGCCATACCGACGATCCGGACCGGAAGAATTCGATCATCACATCCTTCAACCGTAATTTCGCCAAGCGCAATGACGGCAATCCCAACACGCATGCTTTCGTGGCCTCTCCGGAAATTGTGACGGCACTGGCGCTCGCGGGCAACCTTACCTTTAACCCCGTGACCGATTCCCTGACCAATAAAAGCGGCGACCAGGTAAAACTTACGGAACCGCAGGGTATCGAGATGCCCGCCAGGGGATTTGAAGTCAAAGACGCGGGCTTCCAGGAGCCTGCTGCTGACGGCTCCGGCGTCAGGGTGAAGGTGGACGAGAAATCCGAACGCCTGCAACTGCTCACGCCGTTTGCCGCGTGGGAAGGCACCGACCTGGAAGGCCTCAGGCTGCTGATCAAAGCCAGGGGCAAATGCACCACCGACCATATCAGCATGGCAGGGCCGTGGCTGAAGTTCCGCGGGCACCTGGATAATATTTCCGATAACATGCTGATAGGCGCCGTGAACTTCTTCAATGACAAAACCAATCATGTCAGGAACCACCTCAGCGGGGAATACGGGGAAGTGCCCGCGGTGCAACGTGCCTACCGCGCAAAGCATATCGGCACCCTTGTCGTAGGTGATGAAAACTACGGCGAAGGTTCCTCCCGCGAACATGCAGCCATGGAGCCCCGCCACCTGGGCGTGCGCGCCATCCTCGTCAAATCTTTTGCACGCATCCATGAAACGAATCTGAAAAAGCAGGGGATGCTGGCCCTGACTTTCGCAGACAAGGCCGACTACGACAAGGTGCTGGAAGACGACACCATTGACATCAGGGGGCTGACCTCGTTTGCCCCGGGCAAGCCGCTGGAAGTGGTGCTGCACCATGCCGACGGATCTTCGGACACGATCGTCGCCAACCATTCGTACAACGAAAACCAGATCGAGTGGTTCAGGGCCGGCGGCGCGCTTAATATCATACGCCGGGAATTTGCCTGACCCTGCAGCCAGACCCGCAGCCCGGGAGATCCGGTTGCCTGAACGCCTGCTCATCCGGCAGGGCTTTGCCGCTCAAACCTGATAAATGAAAAACATTCTCGGTATTTCTGCTTTTTACCACGACTCTGCCGCTGCATTGCTGCACGGCGGAAAAATTGTCGCTGCTGCACAGGAGGAAAGGTTTACCCGCAAGAAACATACACCTGAATTTCCGGAACAGGCCGTAAAGTACTGCCTGGAATATGGCGGGGTTTCCATCGATGAGCTGGATGCCGTGGTGTTTTACGACAAGCCATTGCTGAAATTCGAACGACTGCTTGAGACATACTACGCTTTCGCGCCCAAGGGCATACGCTCCTTCCTGAAAGCCATTCCCGTATGGCTGGACGAGAAGATGTTTATCAAGAAGCGCATCCTCACACACCTGCGGGATATCGAACCGTATGATAAAAGCAAGCTCAGGCTCCTGTTCCCGGAACATCACCTGTCGCATGCGGCCAGTGCCTTTTATCCGTCGCCCTACGAACATGCTGCCATCCTGACGGTGGATGGCGTGGGCGAATGGTGTACGGCCTCCATCGGCGAGGGACGCGACGGGAAGGTGACCATCATGCGAGAGATGAATTTCCCACATTCCGTGGGATTGCTTTATTCCGCATTCACCTACTACCTCGGCTTCACGGTCAACTCCGGGGAATACAAGTTGATGGGGCTGGCGCCTTACGGCAATCCAGGCGCGGAGGAAACCACACGTTTCGCGGACCTGATCCGGAAACACCTTGTGGACATCAAGCCTGACGGCTCCATCTGGCTTAACCAGGAATATTTCAATTATGCCACGGGGCTCAGGATGGCTTATGACCACAAGTGGAAAGCGTTGTTCGGTATCCCGGTCCGGGATGCGGAGAGCGATATCACGCAGCAGCATTGCAACCTGGCCATGGCCATCCAGATGGTTACCGAAGAGATAGTCCTGAAGATGGCTGCCGAAGCAAAGAAACTTACCGGTGCGGAATACCTGTGCATGGCGGGGGGCGTGGCCCTCAATTGCGTAGCGAACGGAAAGCTGCTGCGCTCCGGCATGTTCCGGGATATCTTCATCCAGCCGGCCGCGGGTGATTCGGGCGGCGCGCTGGGTTGTGCGCTGGCCGTTTCCAATATGTACTTCGACGAACAGCGGGACGCACAACCGGGACGTGATGTGATGGCCGGCGCTTACCTGGGTCCCGATTATTCAGACAAGGAAATCGAACTGAACAACCGGAAACACAAGGCAATCGCGAAAAAGCATGACGATTTTGGCGCCCTGGCTGCCGAGGTGGCTGCACGGATTGCCGACGGCAAGGTGGTTGGCTGGTTCCAGGGGCGCATGGAATTCGGGCCCCGCGCCCTTGGCAACCGGAGTATCCTGGGAGACCCGCGGAATCCCGACATGCAGAAAAAGCTGAACCTGAAGATCAAGTACCGCGAGGGATTCAGGCCGTTCGCACCATCCGTGCTCGCGGAAGATGCCGCACGGTATTTTGAGCTGGAACACAAATCCCCTTACATGCTGCTGGTGGCTCCTGTCCGGGAAGATTTCCGCAAGCCGCTTCCGGAAGGATTTCATGACCTTCCCCTCTGGGATAAGCTATACTACCACCGCAGCGAACTGCCCTGCATTACCCACCTGGATTATTCCGCCCGCGTGCAAACAGTGCACCCGGAAACGAACCCGAGGTATCACGGGCTCCTGCAGGCTTTCAGGCAGCAAACCGGTGTCGGGGTGCTGGTCAATACCAGTTTTAACGTGCGGGGAGAGCCGGTGGTGTGCACGCCCTACGATGCTTACCGGTGCTTCATGAGCACTGAAATGGATTACCTCGTCATCAACGATTACCTTTATTCCAAAACAGAACAACCGGACTGGGAGAATAAAGAGAAGTGGCGGGTTGTTTTCAAAGCCGAT
>JAHEKC010000056.1 GCA_024638565.1 Bacteroidota bacterium | reverse complement strand
TCTTTCATCCTTTGCCGATATTCAGTACACGAATACGTACGGGGTGATCAAACGCAAGAACCAGAAACGAATCATCACGATCGGCTCTAACGTGCTTTCAGGTTTTAACGAACAGGCCGTGGTAGGCGAGGTGAGCCGTGCGGTGGAAAGCTATCCTGCAGGCGAGGGCATTTCCGTCAGAATGGGCGGTGCGCAGGAAGAACAGCAGGAAACCATGATCTTCCTGCTTGGTGCGCTGGCTACATCATTCCTGCTTATTATCATAATCCTGGTTTGGCAGTTCAATTCCGTGAGCAAACCTCTGATCATTATGACCGAAGTGCTTTTCAGTGCCATCGGTACCTTTCTCGGGTTCTCCATCTTCAAAATGGAGTTTTCCATCGTCATGTCCGGAGTGGGAATCATCGCGCTGGCAGGAATCGTGGTGAACAACGGTATCCTGCTCGTGGAGTTTACGGATCGGATGCGGGCTGAAGGCATGCCGCTGCGCGAGGCGATCATTGCAGGCGGTCAAACCAGGATGACAGCTGTTTTGCTGACGGCCCTTGCCACCATGCTGGGACTGATCCCGCTGGCCATCGGTCTCAACATCGATTTCGAAACATTGTTCTCCGAGCTGGATCCGCGCATTTACCTGGGTGGCGACAGCACCGCGTTCTGGGGCCCGCTTTCATGGACCATGATTTTCGGCCTGGGCTTTGCCACGCTGCTTACCCTGCTGCTGGTGCCGGTGATGTACCTTCTTTCCGAGCGGTTGAAGGAACGTATAGGCCGGATTTTCGGCGGGGCCACACCGGACGGCGGGTCATGAGCAGGCGGAACTGAATGCCGGAAGGTTTAGGCCAAATTGCCTACTTTTATTTTCCTCAAACCTTATCCCTATGAAATTAATTTCAAGTCTTTTCGTGTGCCTGCTGTTGTCCGGATTTTTAACCAATGCCCAGCATCCCGGTGACCGGGAAGGGGCGGCCAACGCCAGTGCCCGGGTGGAATGGGAGGTCAAACGGCAACTGGATCCCCGGTCGGGCCGTATACCCCCGGCCATGCGCGTAAGGGAGTTACTGTACGCTGCCACCCTGCCTCATGACGGGCACCCCGGTACCGCTGCGAGGATCGGTGCGGCATGGGATTTCAGGGGACCGAATAACGTGGGAGGGCGTACAAGGGCCTTTGCCATAGATGTCAGCGATGAGAATGTCCTGCTGGCAGGTGGTGTCTCCGGAGGCATGTGGAGAAGTGCAGATGCCGGCGTGACCTGGGCACGCGTGTCGCCGGTTAACGTGCATCCGGGTGTGAACGCTATAGCCCAGGATACGCGTCCCGGTCAAACGGACACCTGGTACTACCTGTCCGGAGAGGCCTATGGCACTTCGGCCAGTGGCGGATCAGCATTTTACCTGGGTAATGGCATGTACAAATCGACTGATGGCGGGCTTACGTGGAACTCCCTTCCTTCGACCGTGTCCGCGACCCCGCAGTCATTTGATAATGTATGGGACGTTACATGGAACGTGGTAACGGATCCAAACGACACGGTAAACGACAAGGTATATGCCTGTATGTATACCACGCTTTACAGGAGCCTGAATGGCGGCACCTCATGGCAGATCATGAAAGGCGGTGTCAACCAGCAACCCTATAGCTACTTCACCGATGTGGATGTAAGCCCCACAGGGGTCGTGTTTACGACCTTCAGCAGCGACGGCGTCAACAAGGGCATATTCCGGTCGCCAACCGGCGACCCCGGATCCTACACGGATATCATTCCCCCGGGGTTTCCGGCCAGCTACGACCGGCTGAAGATCGAAATCGATCCCAATAACGAGAACACCGTCTACTTCTTTGGTCCCACACCGGGAAGCGGCAAATCGTCGGTAAACTGGCGTGGCGATATCGAATGGAACAGCCTGTGGAAGTACGAATACGTTTCCGGCAACGGGAGCGGCACCGGTGGGATTTGGACAGACCTGTCCCCAAACCTTCCCGGATATACCGGACCATTTGAAAACCTGAACACGCAGGGAGGATACGACCTCGTGCTCCGGGTCAAGCCCGGCAGCGCCAATGTGCTTTTCTTCGGTGGGACCAATATTTTCAGAAGTACGAGCGCATTGGCGGATTCCGTCAGCACCCAGCATATCGGCGGATATGCCTTTAATGCCAGCCTTCCTTTCGTGGCGGAATACCCGGGGCATCACCCTGACCAGCATGAACTGGTGTTCCTCCCTTCGAACCCCGACGTGATGTACTCTGCCTGTGACGGTGGTATATCCCGCACCATGGACAATACCGCGTTTCCGGTGGTGTTCACCGACCTGAACGCCGGCTATCACACGTCACAGTTCTATACGGTGGCGGTGGACCCTAAAGCCACCAACGACATCGTGCTGGGCGGGCTCCAGGACAACGGAACCTATTTTACCAACTCAACCAATTACCTGGACCCCTGGGTGCATACCATTGACGGGGATGGTTCTTACTGCGCGATTGCAGATTCAGGTGCCACCTATTACTTCTCGAAGCAGCTGGGCCGGATGGTGAAAGCCACGGTCAACCCCGCTACCGGAACCATTATTGACTACATGCGCTTCGACCCGATCGGTGCAACCGATTACCAGTTCATCAATCCTTTCGAGCTGGATCCCAATAATCACCACATGCTGTACCTGGCTGCGGGCCGGTGCATCTGGAGGAATGACGACCTGTCAGGCATTCCGCTGAATAACCAGTATGATTCAATCTCGACCAACTGGGTGCAGTTCACGGATTCGCTCGGTATGGGTGAAGAGATCACCGCACTGGCCGTGTCCACCATGCCGGCCAACAGGGTTTATTTCGGTACGGACGACAGGCACATCTACCGCATCGACAATGCCCATACGGGAAATCCCATGAAGACGGATATTTCTTACCCGTTTTTCCCTGTCGGAGCACATACAAGCTGTATCGCGGTGGACCCTGCCGATGCTGATCGGGTAATGGTCGTTTTTTCGAATTACGGCTTGTACAGCCTGTTTTACACGGAGGACGGCGGAACAACCTGGCTGCGGGTGGCCGGCAACCTCGAACAGGTCACATCCGGAGCCGGAAACGGTCCTTCCTGCCGGTGGGCCTCCATCATTCCGGTGGCTGACGGAACGGTATACCTGGTGGCTACCAGCACCGGCCTGTATGCAACGGATACACTCATTCACAATGGTACGGTATGGGTGCAACAGGCGTATAGTGCCATCGGAAGCGCCGTGGTGGACATGATCGACTGGCGCGCTACCGACGGTCTGGTCGCGGTGGGGACCCATGGCAATGGCATATTCTCCACTCACATCACCTCGGTAAATGATGTGACGTCCGTTTCGGAAACACATGCTGCCGTGGATGGATTCCGCCTCCTGCCGAACCCTGCGATAACCGAAACAGTAGTTGAATTCCCTGACCGGTGGCTGGGGAAGCAGGTTCAGCTGAGCGTATACAACGCCAACGGCATGAAAATACGTACGTCCGGGCCGCTCCCGGCCGGCACACCATACCGTCTCGACCTTGACGGATATGCAGGCGGCACGTACTTTATCGAAGTCTCCGCTCCCGGGGAACGGTCCGCGGTGAAGATGCTTATGCTCGGCCGGTAAATGCCCGGCCCCGGTAACCCTTGTACAATCACTTATCAAACCATAATCCAACTTCACATGAAAAAAATCCTGATTGTTCCCCTGCTGTTCCTGGCCGCATGCCAGGCGCCCGCTCCGCCCGCCATGGATGGCGGAAATACCGATGCCAACATGGTGACCATGCAGCGGTTTTATGACGAGGTCATCAATGCCCACAATCCCGCCATGCTGGATTCGTTCCTTGCGCCGGAAATCGTGGATCACCAGTCCTCACCGGGTTACCCCGATGGCGTTACCGGCATCGATAACCTTCGTGGCATGTTCGTCGAATGGTTTTCCTCGTATCCCGATCTTACGATGAAGGCAAACTTCATGGTAGCCTCCGGCGATACGGTTACCGCCCAAATCACCATGACCGGTACCAATTCGGGTCCCATGGGAGATATGCCTGCCACCAATAAATCGATTGAGGTGGACGGGGTGGATATCGTGGTGTTCAGGGACGGCCTGGCGGTGGAACATTGGGGATATATGGAAGACAGCAAGATGATGGAGCAGCTGGGCATGATGGGCGGTGACGCGCCTGCGGACACCATGGCAATAGAGGGAGCTGAAGGGCTGGCCCCCGAAGAAGGGATGGCCGAAGAAGGTCAGGCCGGCTAACGACCGGATGCGGCCACCGGCTCAGCCATCCGGCTGGCCGGTGGCCGCCGTTTGGGTGACCTTTACCCGCAGCATCAGCGCCAGGCACAGCATGCTGACCCCGATGCTGATATACCCGACGATGTCATAGTGCTGCATCTCACCCGCGGAGTTTATCGTCAGGATCAACCCTCCCATGAGGGCGGCCAGCCCCAACCCCAATTGCTGCAGGGATGCATTCAGGTTCATGAAGCCGCCCCGCATGCCAGGGGGCACTACAGATGTAATAATGGCGTTGGCAGGCACCATCCGGCCCCCGGCCACGATAAAAAACAGCGTGGTGACGATGAGTACCTCGTGACGCGGCACCTTGCCCAGGTGGGTAAGCATGAATACCGGGAAAGCCGACAATACGAGAAATATCCCGAACACGCGGTGCTTGCCGAACCGGTCTGCCAGCCGCCCGAACAAAGGCGAGGTGACCAGCGAAGACACGCCCCCGAAAAAATACATCAGCGGAAGCTGGTCCTGCATGAAACCGGCGTTTTTCGAAAGGTAGGGTGCGATGAAAGGGATGGTTGCGAAGTGTGAAAAAATCAGGGTCAGCATCATCAGCAGGGCATATTGCTGGTTCCTGTTCCTGAGAACGCTTTTGTACACCGCAAAGGCATGCTGCCGTTCCTTCCTGATATGGGACTTCATGGAAGGGAGCACCAGAGCGGCAGCCGAAAAGATGACCAGCCCGAGTATACCGATCCATATGAAAGGCCATTGCCATCCCGCCCGGTTGGCCAGGAACAACCCCAGCGGTACACCGGCAATGGTGGCCAGCGCGAAGCCTGACATCAGGATGCCCATCGCCCGCCCCCGCTTTTTGTAATCGAACAGGTCGCCCACGATGGATAACGCCTGCGCGGCAATCAGTCCGCCGAACAACCCGGCCACGATCCGGGAGGCCAGGAGCATTCCGAATGAATTGGAAAGGCCGCAGGCGATGGTGCCGGTGATCAGCCCGCCGAATGCAACCAGAAGGGTGCGTTTCCGGTCGAACCGGTCCACGAAAAATGAAGCCGCCAGGCTGGCGGCGAAGGCACTGAATGCATAGGATGATACCAGCAGGCCAAACTGTGCGGGTGTAATGCCGAAGGATAGTTCCAGGAACTCCTGCAGCGGCATGATAATCATGAAGTCCATGATGTTGGTGAAGTTCACCGCCGCCAGGGTCAACAGGATGCCTATTTCCTTTTGGTTCATGGGTGCGTAACGTTTTCCGGGGCGCAGGGCAAAAAAAAATCCCCCTTGCGGGGGATTCAGAATTCAAATTTCGTTCTGGTCACCGTCCGCGATCGGCCGCAGCTGCAAACACCTTAAAGGAAGTCACTCCGTCCGGGCCCTGCACTTCCACGATATAAAACCCGTGGTCGGCATCGACATCGAATGTTTCAACGAAAGCGCCCTGGGGCTTCTTAACCCTCCACTGGCGAACCAGCACCCCTACATTATTGCGCAGGGAAACGATATAGTTGGCCGGGTCATCGGTCGGGAAACTGATGTTCAGTTGTTCCTTGAAGGGCACGGGATACAACTCCACTGCATTTTTCAGGATGTAATTGCGTACGTTGATTACATCCGAATGGGTGCTGTTCCCGTCGTAGTCAATCTGCTCGAGCCGGTAATAGGCCATCTCCTTGTCAGTGGTAATGTAGTCTGTCCAGGTGTAATCAACCTGCTCGGTTGAATTTCCGGCGCCTTCAATTCGCCCGATCGTTTCGAAATTCTCGCCGTCGAAGCTGCGCTGCACGAGAAAGTAATCATTGTCGATTTCACTGGCGGTGGACCACTCCAGGAGGTTGTAGCTGCCCACGTTCCGCCCCTTGAAACTGATCATCTCCACCGGGAGCGGGAACAGGCAGGGGCATGGAACCATGTTAATCTGCATGTCGCGCTGCACGGAGCCTACCTGCACGCCGTTTCGGAATTCAGTGGCCTTGACAGCCATTACATATTGCCCCTGGAATGTAGGCCATACAAATGCCTGACCGGTTGTTTGATTAAATGTCATGGTTGGCGAGGACGGGATGGGTGTAGTCTGGGTGTACCCGCCAAGCCAGGACACCGTACCAACCTGGCTGGTCTGAGGGGTTACCAACTGGTATGACAGTGAGTCTCCATCAAGGTCGGTCCCTGCCAGGTCCATGCCGAAAGGTGCGTCCGTACACCTGAACGGGAACGGCTTTTCGTTAAAGCGCATGGAGTTGTTATTGGTAAAATTCAGGTTATCGAGCGTGGCATAAAAGTACTGGCCCTGGGAACCCGGGCTGGCAATATTGTTGATCGCAAAGTTCCGGCAGCAGGTGCTCCACCAGAAGGTCCAGTCTGCACAGTTTGCCGGTAACTGATAAATGCCCGCACTCAGAAAGTAAAGGTGTTCTTTTACACCGAATACAGAACCGCCATTGCAGGTGGATGTTCCCAGGTTGCAAATCGGGGGTACTTCAAGCCCCACACCGCCGCCTGACTGAATGAGTGTCAGCGGGATATTATAACCGCAGGAATTCGACTGAAGCCTCATGGTAACCTGTGACGGCGCGGAAATCCCGGAACAATCCCTGAAGAAGTAAAGCCGGAACACATAAAAGTTTGCGCCCGCCCATGAGTACCAGACGTCGGCTGCCGCCGCGTGTGTGGCCTGGGCTTTTTTCGGCACCAGTTGGGTGCCTGCCGTTAATGCAATGGCCAGAACGAGAGAACCGGTAAGCCCGGCAAAAGTGCGACGTAAAATTTTGTTCATGATCCGAAGGTGTAAAGGTTTGATTCGATAGATCCTATTTTGATTAGTTATTCCGTTGTAAGTATGGTGGCCCAAATGTAGGGATTAAGCCTTGATTTTTCAACCTCTGGCTGTTAGGAGACAAAACCATACAACATTATACGAAAAAAAACGGCCAAAAACAAGCATTTTTGATGAATGGAGCACCCGCTTCATGCCAGAACCACAGGCTGCAAGATCCCCGGTTTCCAGGCCGCAAGATGCAGCTGGCGGCTGCGTCCGGATCAGGCCGGTTTCCGGAAACCTTTGATACTGCTCCTTTTAAGGCGATCCTGTTCATGGCGGGGCCATTCACGCTGTTCCATTTCAGACCCTAAACGGAACATTCACAAAGGGTTACGCTTAATACATTTGTATGAAATTTCAATTTTTCACCCCTTTCTCCGAAATTATCCCTGCGGAGGCCATTCCGGAGCGGTTTGTATCCAACCGGGTGGCCGGAACCTGGAAAGGGGTTTCTTGCGATGGTTTTACGGCACTGGTTCCGGCCGGGTCCAATACCGGATTCCGGTGCCACGTTGTCCGGGTCAGTCCGTGCGCTGGGAGCGCTGAATTGCAGCCACAAATGCTTATAAATTAATTCAAATAGCCGTTGTCTTTTCAAAAACTTCTGCTACCTTTGCGCTCCCTGTTTTGCAGGGGTGTGAGGATATTGTTTCTTATTGATTAACAGACCATGCCGACAATTCAGCAACTCGTCCGGAAAGGACGCGAGCAGCTTTCATACAAAAGCAAGTCACCGGCCCTGACGGCCTGCCCGCAGCGCCGCGGTGTTTGCACGCGCGTGTATACCACCACGCCCAAGAAACCGAACTCCGCGATGCGCAAGGTCGCGCGGGTCAGGCTGACAAACAAATACGAAGTAACGGCTTATATCCCCGGAGAAGGCCACAACCTGCAGGAGCACTCCATCGTGATGATCCGGGGTGGCAGGGTTAAGGACCTGCCGGGCGTGCGGTACCATATCGTACGGGGCGCGCTGGATACCTCGGGAGTGGAAGGCCGCAAACAAAGAAGGTCCAAATACGGCTCCAAACGACCCAAGGCATCGAAGTAACTGAATACCATTCAACACCATGCGTAAATCAAGACCCAAGAAAAGAATTTTGCTTCCCGATCCGCGGTATAATGACGTGCTCGTTACGCGCTTCGTGAACTCGCTCATGGAAGAAGGCAAGAAAAGCACCGCCACAAAGCTTTTTTACGATGCCCTTGACATCGTGGAAGAACGTTCCAAGGAAAACGGCCTAGAGACATGGAAGAAGGCGCTGAACAATGTCATGCCTTCCGTTGAGGTGAAGAGCCGCCGTGTGGGAGGTGCCACCTTTCAGATCCCGGGCGAGGTAAGGCCGGGACGCAAAACAGCCCTGGGCATGAAGTGGCTTATCAATTACAGCCGGGCGCGCAACGAAAAGTCCATGGCAGAGAAGCTGGCCGGCGAGATCATGTCCGCCGCCAAGGGCGAAGGATCGGCTGTCAAGAAAAAGGATGATACGCACCGGATGGCAGAGGCCAACAAGGCATTCTCGCACTTCCGGGCTTAAACAACCAGGCAGCGGCGACCAGGAAATGAGCAAGGAACTGACATACACGAGGAACATCGGGATTTCCGCCCATATCGACGCGGGCAAGACCACGACGACCGAGCGGATCCTGTTCTATACCGGGGTCACCCATAAGCTCGGTGAAGTGCATGAAGGTGCCGCCACCATGGACTGGATGGTGCAGGAACAGGAGCGTGGCATTACGATTACATCTGCTGCCACCACCTGCTACTGGACTTTCAAGGACAATAAATATAAGATCAACATCATTGACACGCCCGGGCACGTTGACTTCACGGTTGAAGTTGAACGCTCTCTCCGCGTGCTGGACGGTGCCGTGGCGCTTTTCTGCGCCGTGGGCGGCGTGGAGCCGCAAAGTGAAACCGTTTGGCGTCAGATGAACAAGTACAATGTGCCGCGCATCGGGTTTGTCAATAAGATGGACCGTGCCGGGGCAGACTTTTTCAGTGTGGTCAACCAGGTAAAAGAAAGGCTGGGCGGAAACGCCGTGCCGTTGCAGTATCCCATTGGGGCCGAGGATAATTTCAGGGGTATCGTTGACCTGATCGACAATAAGGCCTTTATCTGGGAAGAGGAGAACAAGGGCATGACCTTCAAGGAGATACCCATTCCCGAAGACATGGCCGAAGAAGTGGCGGAATGGCGCGGCAAGCTGGTTGAAGCCATTGCGGAATTCGACGACCAGCTGCTTGAGAAGTTTTTCGACGACCCGGATTCCATCACCCGTGATGAAATGATGGCTGCCATCCGGAAGGCCACCATTGCCATGACCATTACCCCGATCCTGTGCGGATCGGCGTTCAAGAACAAAGGCGTGCAGACCCTGCTTGATGCCGTTATTACCTTCCTGCCGTCGCCCGTGGATGTACCCGCCGTTCAGGGAACGAATCCTGATAATGGAAAGCAGGAAATACGGGAGCCAAAACCGGATGATCCTTTTGCGGCACTGGCCTTCAAGATTGCCACGGACCCGTTTGTGGGCCGGCTGGCATTTTTCCGTGTTTACAGCGGAGCGCTTGATGCAGGATCCTATGCATATAACGCGCGTACCGGAAAGAACGAACGGATTTCACGCATCATCAGGATGCATTCCAACAAGCAGAATGCCATTGAACGGATTGAAGCCGGTGACATCGGGGCTGCTGTTGGATTCAAGAACATCAAGACGGGGGATACCCTGTGTTCAGAGAAGCATCCCATCGTACTGGAATCAATGTCCTTCCCCGAGCCAGTGATCGGCCTGGCGATCGAACCGAAGACGCAGGCGGATGTGGACAAGATGGGTATCGCCCTGGGGAAGCTTGCAGAAGAAGATCCAACTTTCAAGGTAAGTACCGAAGAAGAAACAGGTCAGACGCTGATAAGCGGGATGGGAGAATTGCATCTCGAGATTATCGTGGACCGGCTGAAACGAGAGTTTAAAGTGGAATGCAACCAGGGCGCCCCCCAGGTGGCCTACAAGGAAGCCATCAATGGAACCGTGGAGCATCGTGAAATATACAAGAAGCAGACCGGGGGCCGCGGTAAGTACGCGGATATAAAGGTGGTTGTATCGCCGGTGGACGAAGGAAAGGAAGGGTTGCAGTTTGAAAACGAAATTACCGGCGGCAATATTCCAAAGGAATTTATTCCGTCCGTTGAAAAAGGCTTCAAGGCCGCCATGGACAACGGATCCCTGGCCGGATACCCGGTGGACAGCCTTAAAGTAAGGCTGATTGACGGTTCCTTTCACGCTGTTGACTCCGACCAGCTTTCCTTCGAGGTTTGTGCGCGTTCGGCGTTCCGTACCCTGATGCCGAGGGCCCAGCCCGTACTGCTTGAGCCAATCATGAAAATTGAAGTGGTGACCCCGGAGGAAAACATGGGGGACGTGATGGGCGACCTTAACAAACGGCGCGGGCAGGTGGAAGGAATGGATACGCGTGCGGGTGCGCAGGTGATCCGGGCCAAAGTGCCCCTTGCGGAGATGTTCGGATATGTCACATCCCTGCGTACCATAACCTCAGGAAGGGCCTCTTCCACCATGGAGTTTTCGCATTACCACGAGGTACCTCGTTCCATCGCCGAGGAGGTGGTGGCCAAAGCAAAGGGAAATACGGAAAAAGTATCCTGATTATCATCGTTCTTTAATATACCAACCCATGAGCCAGCGAATACGAATAAAACTGAAGTCCTATGACTTCAACCTGGTCGACAAGTCAGCAGAGAAGATTGTCAAGACGGTTAAGACCACCGGAGCCGGAATAAGCGGCCCCATTCCGTTGCCGACCGAAAAACGCATTTATACCGTATTGCGCTCCCCCCATGTGAATAAAAAGGCGCGTGAACAATTTCAACTTTGTTCATACAAACGCCTCCTTGATATATACAGTTCCACTACCAAGACAGTGGACGCCCTCATGAAACTCGAGCTTCCCAGCGGCGTGGAAGTGGAAATTAAAGTCTAAAACTTAAAAGCATCAAACAGCCATGTTGCATCTGCAACCTCTGGCACAAAGAAATAACGCATGTCAGGCATCATTGGCAGAAAAATAGGAATGACCAGCTTTTTCGATGACGAGGGCCGGAATATTCCGTGCACCGTGATCGAAGCGGGACCCTGCGTGGTTACGCAGGTAAAGACAGCAGACAATGACGGGTATGACGCCGTTCAGCTGGCCTATGACGAAAAGAAAGAGAAGCATACCACGGCAGCCCTTAAAGGGCACTTCGCTAAAACGAATACCACACCGAAAAGGAAGGTCGCGGAATTCCGGGATTACGAGATTGATGTGAAGCCCGGTGATGAAATCAAAGTTGACCGGCTGCAGGAGGGCGCTTTCTGTGACGTCGTAGGCCTTTCGAAGGGAAAGGGCTTTCAGGGGGTCGTGAAGCGACATAACTTCAGCGGAGTGGGCGGAGCCACGCACGGCCAGCATAACAGGCTGCGCGCCCCCGGCTCAATTGGCAACGCGTCATACGCATCCCGGGTGGTGAAAGGCAAGCGCATGGCCGGCCGCATGGGTGGTGAACGCGTCAAGGTCCAGAACCTGGTCGTGGTGAAGGTGATCCCGGATAACAACCTCGTGTTGCTCAGGGGAGCCGTACCAGGCGCGAACGGTTCTTATGTCAACATAGAATTTTAAGTCATGGAGCTGAAAGTATTACAAACGGACGGTAAGGAATCGGGCAGGAGCGTAAAGCTGAATAAGGAAGTATTCGGCATCGAGCCCAACGATCATGCCATATACCTTGATGTCAAAAACTACCTGGCAAACCAGCGGCAGGGCACTTCCAAAACGCGTGGGCGAAGCGAGGTGCGCGGTTCGCGTAAAAAGATATACAGGCAAAAAGGTACCGGAAGCGCGAGGCACCACAGCAGGTCAGCACCCATCTTCGTGGGTGGCGGACGTGTTTTCGGCCCCGCACCCCGCAGCTATGGCTTCAAGCTTAATAAAAAGCTGAAAAAACTGGCGCGGATGTCCGCACTTACATACAAGGCGAAGGAAAAGAACATCACCGTGATCGACCGTGCAGAATTAGAAAAGCCGGGTACCGGCGCCTACCGGTCCATCCTTGACAACCTCAAGGTGGGGGACAAGAAAACCTTGTTTGTCCTGGGTGAGTCGGATAACAATTTGTATTTGTCCTCGCGGAATTTAAAGCAGTCGAAGGTTATTGCTGCTACAGATATAAACACTTACGACATCCTTCATGCGCAGCACCTGGTGCTGCTGGAAGGAGCATTACCTGTGATTGAAAACAGCCTGAAAGCATCATGAGCATCCTAAAGAAACCGATCATATCCGAAAAGATGACCGGACTCGGTGAGAAACTTGGTCAGTACGCATTCATCGTGGATATGGATGCAAATAAGCTGCAGATCAAGCAAGCGGTTGAAAAGATGTACGAGGTGTCCGTGGATTCAGTGAATACACATCGCTACCGTGGCAAAACAGCCATGCGTGGTACGCGAAACGGATTTACCAAGGGAACCAAGGGCCGCTGCAAGAAGGCGGTGGTGAAACTGAAGGAAGGCGATACCATAGATTTTTACAGCAGCATTTAAATTAATAATCAGCAGCACACAAGCACATGGCAGTCAGAAAGCTAAACCCGGTTACGCCAGGCCAGCGATTCAAGATCATTAACAAGAATGAAGAGCTGACAGGTCACCGGCCAGAGAAGTCGCTTCTCGTAGCCAAGAAGAGATCCGGAGGTCGTAATTCTCAGGGAAAGATGACCATGCGCTACATGGGCGGTGGTCACAGAAAGCTGTTGCGTGTTGTCGACTTTAAAAGAAATAAAAACGGGATCACGGGCGTGGTTAAGACCATTGAATATGATCCGAACCGTACAGCCAATATCGCACTTGTGCATTACGCGGACGGTGAGAAGCGCTATATCCTGGCGCCTACCGGCCTGAAAGAGGGCCAGCAACTCATGTCCGGTGAGAAAGCCACCCCAGAAATAGGGAATGCCATGTACCTGAAAGATGTCCCGCTGGGAACACTGGTGCATAACATTGAAATGCGTCCGGGACAGGGAGGTAAACTGGCACGAAGCGCAGGCGCTTATGCCCAGCTTGCCGCACGGGAAGGCAGGTTTGCCACGCTGAAAATGCCGTCCGGGGAATCTCGAATGATCCTTGCGACCTGCATGGTAACCATCGGAACCGTATCCAATGCGGACCATAACAAGGAACAGCACGGAAAGGCCGGCCGGAGCCGCTGGTTTGGCAGGAGGCCGCGCACCCGGGGTGTGGCCATGAACCCGGTTGACCACCCAATGGGCGGTGGCGAAGGCCGTGCATCAGGCGGGCATCCCAGGTCCAGAACAGGATTGTATGCCAAGGGCTATAAGACAAGAAAGCGTAAAAACGCTTCTGATAAATATATCGTCGAAAAACGCAAACGAAAGAAGAAGTAAATCAAATCGATCACCCGGTGAACACCGGGGCTGACAGAATAATCCATGAGCCGCTCATTAAGAAAAGGACCATTCATTGACCTGAAACTGGAATCCAGGGTCAACAAGCTGAATGAATCAAAAAAGAAAACCGTGGTCAAGACCTGGTCCAGGAGGAGCATGATTTCCCCTGAATTCGTGGGACACACCATTGCCGTTCACAACGGGAATAAATTCATCCCGGTTTACGTGACAGAAAATATGGTGGGCCATAAGCTGGGTGAATTCGCCCCCACACGGATCTTCCGCGGGCATTCCAGCAATAAGGACAAGTCAGCAGGAACGAAGTAAGAAGAAAGAACAATGGGTAAACGCAAAAGGGAAACCGCCGAGCGCAGGAAGGAAGCGATGAAATCGATCGCATACGCCAGGCTCCAGGACTATCCCACCTCACCGTTTAAAATGCGCCTGGTTGCGGACCTGATCCGCGGCAAGCGTGTGGAAAAGGCATTGAACCTGCTTAAGTTCAGCACCAAGGATGCATCCGTACCCATGGAGAAAGTGCTGCTTTCCGCGATTAACAACTGGCAGAACAAGAACGAGTCGATGCGGATCGAGGACCAGGACCTGTTTGTCAGCGAGGTTTATGTCGACAGCGGCAGTGTATTGAAGCGGCTTCAGACCGCACCGCAGGGCCGCGGGCACAGGTTACTCAAGAGGTCCAATCATGTAACCCTGGTGCTGGGCAACATGGCAGCGCCGGCCGCGCCGGAGCAGGCTGAAGTTGAGGAAGAGGAAGTGGCGGAACAGGAAGCGGTCGCGGTTGAAAAGCCCGCCAAGGAACCGGCAAAGAAAAAGCCTGCCAGGAAGTCGGCCGGGAAAAAAGCAGCTGTAAAAAAGGCAGCCAGGAAGTCAGCGAAAAAAACTACCGGCGATAAAGAAGCCGGGGAGAAAGAAGAATAAATGGGACAAAAAACAAACCCGATAGGTAACCGCCTGGGAATTATCCGCGGTTGGGATTCCAACTGGTACGGCGGGAATAACTACACCGAAAAGCTTGTGGAGGATGAGCGCATCCGGAAATACCTGGCTGTAAGGCTGGCCAAGGGCGGTATTTCCCGCGTGGTCATTGAGCGGACGCTGAAGCTTATTACCGTGACTATAAATACGGCCAGGCCCGGAATCGTTATCGGGAAAGGTGGCTCGGAAGTGGACAAGATCAAGGAGGAACTGAAGCAAATCACCCGCAAGGACGTTCAGATCAACATATTTGAGATCAAGCGCCCGGAACTTGATGCCCAGTTGGTGGGAGAGGGCATTGCCCGGCAGCTCGAAGCACGCGTTTCGTTTCGTCGGGCAGTAAAGTCGGCAGTGGCTTCAAGCATGCGCATGGGCGCAGAAGGCATCAAGGTTATGGTTTCCGGGCGGCTGGGAGGTGCAGAAATAGCACGTACAGAACAGTACAAGCTGGGACGCACCCCGCTTCACACTTTCCGTGCGGACATTGATTTCGCCATTTCTGAAGCGCAAACCACCTATGGAAAGATTGGCGTGAAGGTGTGGATTTGCAGGGGCGAGGTTTATGGCAAGCGCGACCTTTCGCCAAACGTGGGTTTGTCCAGCCAGGGCAAAGGAAAAGGAATGGGTGACAAACGCCGTGACCGGCCAAGGTCCAGGGACCGGGTTTGAGTTGAAAAGGAGATCATAGATAGCAGATAAATAAATCAAGTCATGTTACAGCCGAAGAAGACCAAGTTCAGGAAGATGCATAAGATGAAAGCCAAGGGCAATGCCACGCGCGGCCATCTGCTTTCATTTGGCACCTTCGGACTTAAAGCACAGGAAACCGGCTGGATTACCCAGCGGCAGATCGAGGCGGCAAGGGTGGCCCTGACGAGGAAGATGAAGCGTGAAGGACAGGCCTGGATCAGGATTTTCCCGGATAAGCCTATCACCAAGAAGCCTTTGGAAGTGCGTATGGGTAAAGGGAAGGGTGCCCCTGAATACTGGGTAGCCGTTGTGAAGCCCGGTACGATCATGTTCGAAGCGGAGGGCATCACGTTGCCGGAGGCCAAGGAGGCCATGCGGCTGGCGGCACAGAAGCTGCCGGTCAGCACGCGGTTCATTGTACGCCCTGACTATGAAGCATAAATAAAAAGAGTGATGAAACAGTCAATTGTCAAAGACCTGACCACAGAAGAGGTTCGGGACCGGATACTGGAAGAACAGGAGAACTACCGCAAAATGCGCATGAGCCATGTCGTATCGCCGGTTGAGAACCCCTTGAAGATCCGGGCCACCCGCAGGCTTGTGGCACGTCTGAAGACGGAGTTGAAAAAACGTGAATCAAATGGTTGAAGAAACGGAAACAACGCAACCTGAACAGGCCGCACCTGCTGTCAGGGCTGAAGATCCCAAGCGGCAGGGCCGCAGGACCAAAACAGGGATCGTCAAGAGTGCAGGTATGCAGAAGTCGATCACGGTAGAGGTGGCGATGAAGGAGAAGCATCCCGTTTACGGGAAGTATATCAACAAAAGCAGCAGGTTCATGGCTCATGACGAAACCAACCAGAGCGGAGTGGGAGATAAGGTGCTCATTATGGAGACCCGGCCATTGAGCAAGCGCAAGAAATGGAGGCTGGTTAAAGTACTTGAAAAGGCGAAATAAAATTACCACCGGCCATTGGCCGGATGTATAAGATAAGAAGATGATACAGCAGGAATCGAGACTTAAAGTGGCGGACAACAGCGGGGCCAGGGAAGCACTCTGTATTCGGGTGCTGGGAGGTACCCGAAAGCGATACGCTTCCATCGGTGACAAAATCATCGTCACCGTCAAGAACGCCCTGCCGTCAGGCAATATCAAGAAAGGGACCGTTTCCAAGGCTGTGGTGGTTCGATGCCGCAAAGAAGTCCGGCGCAGCGACGGATCCTATATAAGGTTTGATGACAATGCCGTGGTGCTGCTTACCCCTCAGGATGAACTCCGGGGAACGCGAATATTCGGCCCTGTGGCCCGTGAATTGAGGGAAAAGCGATTTATGAAGATCATTTCACTCGCACCCGAGGTGCTCTGAGAAAGCCCGGTGTACTATACGGAATATCATGAACAGACAATTCAATAAACGACCCAAGTTAAAGATCCGCAAAGGGGACATCGTCAAGGTGATTGCCGGCGAATCGAAGGGCCAGCAAGGAAAGGTGCTTGAAGTGCTGATCGAAGAGCGCCGCGCCATTGTGGAGCGCGTCAACCTGGTATCGAAGCATACCAAGCCTAATGCGAAGAATACGGAAGGCGGCATTGTTAACCAGGAAGCACCGGTACATATATCCAACCTGATGCTTGTGGACCCCAAATCAGGGGAAGCGACCCGCGTGGGGCGTTCCCGTGGGGATGACGGCAAGCTCGTCCGGATCGCACGTAAATCAGGGGAGGTAATCAAGTCATGAAAGAGGCACCAAGGCTAAAAACCAAGTACCGCGAGGAAATCGTTTCCCGCCTGAAGGATAAGTTCAAGTACAGGAGTATCATGCAGGTACCCAAGCTGGAAAAGATCTGCCTCAACCAGGGTGTGGGCGATGCGGTGACTGACAAAAAGTTAATCGATTCTGCCATTGCAGAAATGACGGTCATCACCGGCCAGCAGCCGGTAGCTACGAAGTCGAAAAAGGATATTTCCAATTTCAAGCTTCGCGCCAATGTGCCCATCGGGGTTCGGGTGACGCTTCGTGATGAAATGATGTACGAATTCCTGGACCGCCTCATATCGGTGGCACTGCCCAGGATACGCGACTTTCGCGGCCTGAACGACAAAAGCTTCGACGGGCGCGGTAACTATACGATCGGGATTACGGAACAGATCATCTTTCCGGAGATCGATCTTGACAAGGTAAGCCGGATTTCAGGACTTGACATCACGTTTGTCACCTCAGCGAAATCGGATGATGAAGCACGGGAGCTGCTGAGGGAATTCGGCATTCCGTTTAAAAACCAGTCAAAAGAAACAGAACAAAACTGAACCATATAAATGGCAAAGGAATCAATGAAAGCGCGCGAGAGAAAGCGCATAAGGATGGCCGCCAAGTACGCGGCCAAGCGGGCCGAGCTAAAAGCCAAGGGTGATTGGGAAGGCCTGCAAAAGCTGCCCAGGAATGCATCACCTGTAAGGGTTCGTAACCGGTGCCAGCTTACCGGCAGGCCGCGAGGTTACATGCGGCAGTTCGGAATTTCGCGGGTATTATTTCGTAAGATGGCATTGGAAGGCAAAATCGCCGGCGTAACCAAGGCCAGTTGGTAAAGCGTTAAATTATTATCGATTATATAACATGACAGACCCTATTGCAGACTACCTGACCAGGATCAGGAACGCGATCAAGGCCAAACACAGGATTGTGGATATCCCGGCATCGGGATTTAAAAAGTCCATTACCAAGATCCTGTACGACAAGGGATACATCGCAGGGTATCGTTTCGACGATTCCGAAAACAAACAGGGCATCATTAAGGTGGCGCTCAAATACCATCCCGTCACCAAGGTTCCCGCGATCCGGAATATGCGAAAAGTGAGTAAACCCGGCTTGCGGAAGTATACTGACAAGGACAGTCTGCCCCGCGTACTGAATGGTCTTGGAATTGCCATCATGTCCACCTCCCGGGGTGTGATGACGAACAAGGAAGCGCAGAAAGAAGGCGTCGGGGGCGAAGTGGTTTGTTACGTTTATTAAAATAGAAAAGGCATGTCACGAATTGGTTTAGCACCTATTTCCATCCCGGACGGCGTTGAAGTTGCCATCGAGAAGAATACCGTTGCGGTGAAAGGCCCGAAAGGAGCGCTTTCACAGCAGGTGGACGTTGGCATTTCCGTAGAAGTCAAAGATAACAAGGTGTCGCTCAAGCGGGCCACCGAACAAAAGCGCCACAAGGCTTATCATGGCCTTTACCGCGCACTGATTGCCAACATGGTGCATGGGGTAAGCAAGGGATACAAGGTCGAGCAGGAACTGGTGGGCGTTGGATTCCGTGCAACCACCCAGGGCCAGGTACTGGACCTGGTGCTTGGTTTCTCGCACCACGTGGTCTTTGAGATTCCGAAGGAAGTTAAGGTATCAGCCAAGCAGGAGCGGGGTTCAAACCCCATCATTACCCTTGAAAGTCATGACAAGCAATTACTGGGTGCCGTGGCTGCGAAAATCAGGTCCCTCCGGAAGCCGGAGCCGTACAAGGGCAAAGGCATCCGGTTCGTAAACGAAACAATAAGGCGTAAGGCAGGTAAAGCTGCTGCCAAGAAAGTATAAAGCGCATGGAAGCATTAAAGTCCAAAAGAAGAAAAACAATTCGCCGCCGCATCCGGAAACGCCTGACAGGTTCCGAAGGCTGTCCGCGTCTTTCTGTTTTCCGGAGCAATAAGCAGATCTATGCGCAACTTATCGATGATGTGAACGGTCGTACGATCGCGGCAGCGTCTTCAGCCGGCCAGGAATCAGGAGAGAAAATAAACAAAACGGAACAAGCCGGGCAGGTAGGCAAGACCCTTGGGGAAATGGCGGTGCAAGCCGGAATTTCCAAGGTGGTCTTCGATCGCGGCGGATACCTATATCATGGACGCGTTAAAGCGTTGGCGGACGGTGCACGTAAAGCCGGTCTAAAATTCTGAATCATATGTTATCACCCGGAACGAAAAGAATAAAATCAAGCGAGACAGAGCTCAAGGACAGGCTGGTCTCCATTAACCGCGTCACCAAGGTCACCAAGGGCGGAAGGGCTTTCGGCTTCGCTGCCATCGTGGTGGTAGGTGATGAAAAAGGCGTGGTCGGGTACGGACTGGGCAAGGCCAAGGAAGTGACTGACGCCGTATCAAAAGGGGTGGATGATGCAAAAAAGAACCTGGTGAAAGTTACACTCAGTAAGGCCACGGTACCCCATGAGATGATTGGAAAATACAGCGGAGCCACGGTGTTGCTGAAGCCGGCCGCGCCCGGAACCGGTGTTATTGCCGGGGGTGCCATGCGCGCCGTGCTTGAGAGCGTGGGTGTACATGACGTACTGGCCAAGTCCAAAGGGTCATCCAATCCCCATAACGTGGTAAAAGCGACCATCCAGGCGCTCATGAACATGCGTGACGCGGTACAGGTATCGCAACAGCGCGGTGTTAAAATATCTCAGGTATTTCACGGGTAAGTAAATCAAGATGGGAAAGGTCAGAATCAAACAGGTCAGGAGCGGCATCGATCGTCCGGAATCTCAGAAAAGGACACTGCGTGCGCTCGGGTTCAGGAAACTGAACCAGGTTGTGGAAATCGAGGGTACTCCCCAGATCATGGGCATGGTGCATAAGGTGCGTCACCTCGTTTCAATCGAAAAAATCTGAGGATATAAAGTAAAGGGTGATGAACTTAAGCGAACTGAAGCCGGCCGCAGGCTCTTTAAAAAAGCGGAAAAGGGTAGGTCGCGGAGAAGGCTCCGGCAGAGGCGGCACTTCCACGCGGGGACATAAAGGCGCGCAGAGCCGTTCCGGCTACAAGAGGAAGAAAGGCTTTGAAGGTGGCCAGATGCCCCTGCAGCGGCGTTTGCCCAAGTTTGGATTCAAGAACCTGAACCGGGTTGAATACTGTACGGTTAACCTGGATACGCTGCAGGCACTTGCCGAACAGCATAAACTTAAGGAAGTGGACCGTGATACTTTCATAGAAAAGGGCCTGATGGGTAAG
>JAHEKC010000133.1:4100-5129 GCA_024638565.1 Bacteroidota bacterium | reverse complement strand
CGTATGTCCCCATGCCACGAGGTTGGCCGCCTGCCGGTGTTCGACCATCACCCCCTTGGGCTTGCCCGTGGAGCCCGATGTGTATATAACATATGCGAGGTTTTCCGGATTCACCGGAAGGCCAGGATCGGCCACGCCCGGATCATCATCTGAAATCTCGCTGTCGGCCAACACCACCTTGCATCCTGCATCCAGAAATAGCTGCTGGTGCTTTTCATCCGTTATGATACAATTTGTCCGCGCATCTTCGACCATGAAACGGATCCGGGCCTCCGGGTAGTTAGGGTCCAGGGGCAGGTATGCGGCACCGGCCTTCAGTATCCCGAGGACGGAAACGACCATCGCCGGTTCGCGATCCAGGCAAATGCCCACTATATGTTCGGCTGCCACATCTTCCTCTGCCAGGCGCAGGGCCAGGCGGTTTGCCGCATGGTTCAATGCGCCATACGATATCATGCGGTCCTCCCAGGAAACAGCCGTTTCATCAGGATATAATTTTGCGCAGCGCTCGAAAAGCGCATGCAGTGATTCCTGATCCGACCCGACAGGCCTGCCATTCCACTCTTCCAGTAACTCCTGCTTCCTCGCTGGCGACAGCAGCTCAAGCCGGTCAGTATTTTTATCGGGATCGTTGACAATATCTCCCAGCATGGTTTCAAATGATTCGAGCCATCGGGTAACCGATGCCTCCTCAAAAAGGTCAGCGTTGTAAGTGCATTCGACTACCAGACCAGGCAGGTTTCCTGACACATTTACCGTAAGCTCGAAGTTGTCATAAATGCGCGCATTGGTCCGGTAGGTATAGGTCAGTCCCGCGAAAGCCACACCCTCCGTCATGCCGAGGTCCACATTAAAGCCCACCGGTGCCAGCGGGATCCTGCCGTCACTGCGTTCGATCTTCAGTTTTGATACCAGGCTTCCAAACGTATACCTGGCATGTTCCATGACATCCGTAAAATAATTCTTGCGCTCCAACAGGTATTCCGAAAAAGGTATGCCTTCCATGATTTGTGTACGAAGCGGGAGGTA
>JAHEKC010000133.1:0-4090 GCA_024638565.1 Bacteroidota bacterium | reverse complement strand
GTCCAACCTGTCCGATATTACCCGTGGCATTCTGCCCGGATACCGGCATGCCGGTCACTATATCCCGTTGTCCGGTAATCCGGCAAATGAAAACCTCGAATGCGCTGAACAGCGCCTGCACAAAACTGACGCCCTGCCTGGCGGCGGCCTTCCGGAACTTATCCACGGTTCCCTCATCGAGCGGATGGTCCACGCGCCTGGCCCCGAATGACCGCTGTGCGGGGCGTTTCCGGCCCACCGGCAGGTTCATCACCGGGCCGCCATCCCCAAACTGGGACATCCAGAACTGCTCCGTTTGACCGTATTCATCCGATGTGTACCACGCCTGTTCACCGGAGGCGAATTCAGCAAAGGGCACCGGCTGATCGGCAGGGGGTATGCCCTGATTGATATAGGCGGTATAGAATTTCCCGAGATCCTGCATGACGATACCCAGGGACCACCCGTCGCATACTATATGGTGGAAGGATAAAACCAGCCAGTATGAATCATGTGCCTCCCTGAGCAGGTGAAACCTGAAAAGCGGGCCGTTTTCGAGATCGAAAGCCGTATCCATTTCGCGGTTTATCCATTGCTCCGCGGTCATGCCTTCCCGGTCGGACAGGTCGGTGAATGGCAGCCTGATTTCCGGCCGCGCATGAATTTCCATCGACATGCCGTCAATGCTTATAGTGGCACGAAGGGCGTCATGCCGCTCCACGACGGATTGGGCTGCATGTCGCAGCGCCTCCTGGTCCGGTTGTGTGGAAAAAACCAGGCTTACAGATTCAATGTATGCGCAATTGGCCGGGTGTCCACCCAGCTGGATAGAAGTCCAGATTTCACGCTGCGGTTCGGTAGTGGGTACCTTTGATTCGCCGAAGGGATCGTGTTCGACACGGATATACCTTGGAATACCTGCCATTGCTATGATGGGTAAAGGTAACAGGTTTCAGGTGATCAGGCCGATTTCAGTACCCGCTGCCCGTTCCCGCGAGGTAGAGGTTGTAAAGCAACAGGTAGTCGAGGCCATTGTACCTGCCGGGAAAGTAAGGGCGTTCCTGGCCCCTCCGTTCCGGGTGTATGAGCAGGGAGGTGGAAGACCAGGTTTCTGATGCATAACCCGTTTCGAGCGAGTAGTGCGGCCCTTCATCCGGTGCCTCGTGCAGCATGTGCCGGTAGTGCGGCCAGTCGATCCGCTCTGAATACGCCCCGTGCAAAAACCCGTATAGCAGGGGAATATGATACCAGGTGTATTTACCGAACGCCATGGAATACCGGTAGACCTTTTCCGCATTGCCGTTGCATGTATTGTTCAGAGCCACCAGCGTGAGCGTCTTCAGGCTTTCACTTCGGCTGAAGAAGTAAATCGGGCGGAATGCCAACCAGGTAAAGTTATAGACGGCCTTTGACATCCAGTAGGAAAAGCCCCGTTTACGTGGGTTCTCCGTACCCGATATCAATTTTTGGGACCTGCTGAAGCCATGCGCAAAGGACCATGCATTATACCCGGCTCCCACACGCTTGCCACTTGGTTCCCGCAGGCGCCAATTGGTTATGAAATTGGAACGGCCCGGAGGATGCATCCAGGCCATGATGCGATCCGTGATATGCCCGGCTTCCCTGGCCAGTGATACCTCCCCGTCCATGAATGGCCTTCCCCGGAAGGTGACGGAATCCGGCACGCACCTGACCACGAGCATGAGCCCTGCAAACAGGTGGATAACCTGGTCTTTGCTGGCGGCAAACCGCTTTCGCTTTCCGAAAAGGTGGTGGCTGACCCATTCGGATCGCAGGTTATCGATGCTGTCCGGGCTGCCCCTGTTCACCCTGCGCAGCACCTTTTGATAGCCGGGGCCCCGCTGGCCGGCATCAAAAAGCCCTCTTCCGATATCGCTTCTCACGAAGAAGCCGTCAAGGGAATCATTTGCACCGTAGTAACCGCCCGCATAGCGGTCCAGGCGGTTCATGGCCTCGAGCGCAAAATAAAGCTCCGCAACAGTCGGTTCGGTTTCCCGCCCGCCGGAAACCAGCAGGTGATATTCAGTGGCAAGCACACCCATGTACAATCCCAGGTCGATGGTGGCATCACCCCAGGACATCGTTTGCCTGCCCCGGTAGTCCTTGTCCCATGTCCCGCGAATGCTGGCAGGTACACTTTCTCCAAAACCGGTACCCATGCCGGATAAAAACTGCGCTTTCAGGCGCTCCCGGTAATCAAAGTACTTTCGGGTCAGCAGGCTGTCCCCGTCACCAGCCACACATGGCCCGGGCATCAAGGGGAGAAGCGCCAGGCAAGCCACTCGCAACACGTACCGGTAACATACACGGATCGTGCGACAGACTCCCGTCATCAACAGGTACTGCGTGTTAAAATCTTTCGAATCGCGCAAAGGGTGCCTCGTCTGTTTCAGAAAATTCGCCGTCCAGGTAACGGTAATATCCCGTAACGGCGATCATGGCCGCATTGTCCGTGCACAGTTCAAGCGGCGGTACATAGGTATTCCATCCGTTCTTCTTACCCATTATATCGAGGGCTTTTCGCAAGCCACGATTGGCGGAAACCCCGCCCGCGAGCGCGATCTCGGAAATCCCCGTTTGGGCCGCTGCTTTTTCCATCTTGTTCATGAGAATGGTCACAATGGTATGCTGGATGGATGCACACAAGTCGGTAATCCTCTCACGAACAAAAGTCTCTTTGGATTGCTGCCGTTCCACGAAATATAAAACAGCCGTTTTGAGTCCGCTGAAACTGAAATCGAGGCCAGGCATGCGTGGCTGTGGGAATTCGAATGCTTCATGGTTGCCGCCAGCCGCCAGCTTATCCACCAGCGGGCCACCGGGGTAGGGCAGCCCCAGGATCTTGGCTACCTTGTCAAAAGCCTCGCCTGCGGCATCATCCTGCGTCTGGCCGATAATGTCAAGGTCATGATGGCTATTCACCTTAACAATTTGCGTGTGCCCTCCGGATACGGTCAGGCATAGGAATGGGAAGTTAGGACTATTACCGTCCTCGCCGCCAAGACGTGCGAAATGGGCAAGGACATGTGCATGCAGGTGGTTCACTCCGATGACCGGCTTTCCCATTGACAACGCAAAGGTACGCGCGAAAGCGCTGCCCACCATCAGCGCACCGATCAGCCCCGGCCCGTTGGTAAAGGCTACGGCATCGATCATGTCTTTCCTGATGCCTGCCCGCCGAAGCGCCTGATCCACCACCGGGACAATATGCTTCTGGTGAGCCCGTGAAGCCAGCTCCGGAACAATCCCACCATAGGCCTTATGCACGGCCTGGTTGGCGATGATATTGGAAAGCACCGTATTATCCCGGGCTACCGCGGCTGCCGTTTCATCGCAGGATGACTCAATTCCAAGGATATATACCGGGTTTTCAGGCATTATTCAGAATAATAAGGGTAACTTTCCAGCTAGGGAATAAACCAAAGTTATTAAAAAGGCCATTCACATAGCGGTCGTTTTCTTTTCGGGTATCGTGCTGCTCGTACTCGCTTTGCTGGTGCTTGTGCGTATCCCGGCAGTCCAGACCATCATTGTCAAGCGCGTATCATCCTACCTTTCCAAGGAACTGCAGACCCATGTATCTGTTGGCTCCCTTTACGTGGAGCCCTTCCGGCGCGTCGTAGTGCGTGAACTTTATATACAGGACAGGGAAGGGGATACCCTGTTGTTCGCACCGTTGCTGCGTATTCATGTCCGGGATTACGACCTCTCCGGGAGTGATCTCCGATTTTCAGCCGTGGAGCTTACCGGGGCGCGCGTTAAAATACAGAAGTACAAGGGAGCCGATGAGCTGAATTTCGCCTTCATCACGGATTATTTTTCACGTGACCGGCGGGATACCATCCGGGGCAAGGACTGGACCTTGCAGTCCGGGAGGCTTGAGATCACCCAGGGGCAGTTTTCTTTCCGGGACAGGAACCGGGCACCCGGCGGTGCGCTCTTCGATCCTGCTGATGTCTTCCTCGATTCACTGCATTTTTCATTCAGGCAGGTAGGGTACTTCCCGGATTCATTAATTGCAAAAGTGGAACGGATCAGTTTCCGGGAGCGCTGCGGGTTGACATTAAAAGAATTCAGCTGCAAAAAGGCA
>JAHEKC010000006.1 GCA_024638565.1 Bacteroidota bacterium | reverse complement strand
GCTGGGGGCGTCCCGTTTGCAGACAGCCTTCAAGGTGGTGATTCCCTCGGCGGCTTCCGGTATCATCGTTTCCGTGATCCTGGCCATCAGCAGGGCGGTAGGGGAGACCATGATCGTGGCCATTGCGGCGGGTCAGCAGCCGCGACTTACCGCGAACCCGCTGGTGCCGGTGGAAACCATATCCACGTACATTGTCCAGGTAAGCCTGGGGGATGTCATGCACGACACGATCGAGTACAGGACCATTTTCGCGGCCGGCATCACGTTGTTTGTATTTACGTTCATCCTCAATAACATCAGTTACTGGTTAAACAAAAAATTCCACCGCAAGTATGTCTAGCATGTTCTTCAAGGTCCGTGCGGCAAAGGACAGGGTGTTCAGTGTGGTGGGGCTGCTGTGCACCTTTTTCGGCCTGGTCATGCTGGCCATCTTCATCTATCACATTATTAAAAGCGGGGGCAGCAGGCTGAGCTGGGATTTCCTTGTCAATTACCCCTCCAGGATCGCGGGGCGTGCCGGTATTCTTTCTGCACTGGCGGGCACCCTTTGGATCGTGGTGCTGACAGCCATCATATCGATCCCCCTGGGCATCGGTGCCGCTATTTACCTGGAAGAATATGGAAAGCGGACGAGGTTCGGCCGGATCGTGGAGATCAACATTTCAAACCTGGCCGGGGTGCCGTCCATCATTTACGGGCTGCTGGGCCTCGAGATATTCAGCAGGGTTTTCGGCATGAAAGGCAGTGTCCTGGCCGGCAGCCTGACACTGGCTTTGCTGATCCTTCCCATCATTATCGTGGCCACGCGGGAGTCCATCAAGGCCGTGCCCTCCTCCCTTCGGGAGGCCTCCTATGCACTGGGGGCGAGTAAATGGCAAACTGTTAAAATGACCGTGCTGCCGGCATCCGGAAGCGGAATCATCACCGGGATCATCATTGCCCTGTCCAGGGCCATAGGGGAAGCGGCTCCGCTGATCGTAGTGGGTGCCCTTGCATACGTTCCGTTTACACCCACGTCATTGTCGTCGGAATTCACGGTCTTGCCCATTCAGATATTCAACTGGGTCTCCAGGCCGCAGAAAGCCTTTTTGGAGAATGCTTCAGCGGGCATTATCGTTCTGCTTGCCATCACCTTCCTGTTGAATGCCATTGCCGTATATCTCAGGATCAGGAAAACCGTAAAGTATTGACCCGGTTCGTTTATTATCATTAATTTGCATTGGACACCACGATGATTCCCACCGAAAATTCCGCCCAGGTGCAAACCGGAGCTGCGGCGCCGGGCAATGCCGTGAATGGTTCAGTTGCGTCTGACGGAGTGGAGTCGGTTTACAAGATCCAGACGGAGAACGTAAACCTGTTTTATTACGATTTCCAGGCGCTAAAGGATGTTTCCCTCAGCATCAATGCCAATTCGGTTACGGCGCTGATCGGGCCGTCAGGATGCGGGAAATCTACATACCTGAGGTTGTTCAACCGCATGAACGACCTGATTGATGGTACCCGGATCGAGGGAAAGGTGCTGATTGACGGGGAAAACATATACAGCAGGAAAACGAAGGTGGACAAGCTCCGGAAGGAAGTGGGCATGGTATTCCAGAAGCCGAACCCGTTTCCGAAGTCGATCTTCGAAAACGTGGCCTACGGGCTGCGTGTCAATGGCGTGAAGGATAACAAGTTTATCGCGGAGCGAGTGGAACATTCGCTGGTCCAGTCCGCCCTGTGGGACGAGGTGAAGGACAAGCTGAAGAAGTCGGCATTCGAGCTTTCCGGCGGACAGCAACAGCGGCTTTGCATTGCACGGGCACTTTCTGTGTCGCCTTCCGTGCTGTTGATGGACGAGCCGGCCTCGGCACTCGACCCCATCAGCACCTCGAAGATCGAGGACCTGGTGTATGACCTGAAGAAGAAATACACGATTGTCATCGTAACGCACAACATGCAGCAGGCTGGCCGCATCAGTGACAGCACCGCATTCTTTTACATGGGAGAGCTGATCGAATACGGCGCTACGAAGGAGATATTTACAAACCCGAGAAAAGAACAAACACAAAACTACATCACCGGACGATTCGGTTAATTATACATTCTATCATGACACATCTCGACGTAGAACTGCAGCAGCTGAAGGAAGACATTGTCGCCATGTGGAATCTTGTCATTTCCCAGCTAAAAAAAACCCATATAGCCCTCGTTAGTTATGACCAGGACCTGGCATTTGAAGTTCATGCGCGGGAGAAGCGGGTAAATTCACTCGAGCTAAAGATTGACCGGGATTGTGAGAATATATTCGCCCTCCAGAACCCGGTGGCCGTGGACCTGAGGTTTGTACTTGCAGTTCTCAAGATCAACAATAACCTGGAACGTACCGGCGACATTGCCGACGGGATTGCCCGGTTTATCACCGAGTCCACCAAGGCATTCGACAAGGAGTTGCTGAAAAAGATACAGCTGGTCGAAATGTTCGAGGAGGCTAATGAAATGCTGGTGGACCTGCTGAGCGCTTTTGAAACGGACGATACCCGTGTGGTCCGGACAATTTTCAAACGCGACGACTACCTGGATGAGATCAATGAAAAGGCCAACCAGGTGATCGCGGATTACATCAGGAAAAATCCGGACAATACCGAGCAGGCGTTATACACCCTGTCATCCGTGAGAAAGCTGGAGCGGGTGGGGGACCAGAGTAAAAATATCGCAGAGGAAATCATTTTCTATATCGAGGCCAAGGTGATGAAACACAAGCATAAGGCTTCCCCTGCCAGTAACAACTGATCCCTGATCGGCTGAATTCTCTTTTCAGGAAACGGGCCGGCCTGCCCCTTCATTTTCAATCGCTGTCCCATCTTCGTCCGTGCTTTCACCCTGCAAGGGCTGCGCCAGGTCGTCGGCGGCCTTGTATGTTTTGCGGGTAAACAGGATGCCAAACCCCATGATGACCGTGGAGGCGAGGATGACGAACGTGAGCACCCCTTCCTTGAAGTTCTCGGTTTGCAGGTGCAGCGGGATGCTGTAGAAAAGCAGGACGGTGATGAGCCCGCGCGGCGCGATGAAAATCTCCGGGAAAATGTTGATCCGTGAAACAAAGCGCAATGTGAGCGCCCGGATCACCATGATCACGACGATGATCAGCATACCGGTGCCGATTACATCAGGCGATACCAGCAACGACAGATCTATGTTAAAACCGAAGATGAGAAAGAAGAAGGTCCGGATCAGGAAGGCCAGTTCATGGGTCATGGTTTTCAGTTCCCCGGTGATGATCCCGAGTTTTTCCGGGTGCAGGAATCCCTGAAGCCTGCCGCGCAGGTATGGCTGAATGTTGTTGATGACCAGCCCGAAAACCAGGATCAGCAGCAGGGAGGGAAGGTGGAACGACTTCCCGAATATGTAAACGAGGATAAGCAGGGAGAAAATCAGGAAGATCTTTGAATGGCCGCCCAGGTGGTTGAAAAGCCACAACAGCAGTCCCGTGCACAATACCGAGATCAGCATGATCCAGGCCGTATTCATGAAAAACACCTGGAAGGACTCCTTTGTCATGATGTTGTCCGCAATGACATAGTTGAACAACATGATGCCGCATATGTCGGAAAACGTCGATTCGTAAATGATAAACTCCTTTTTATGTTCGTCCAGCTTTCCTGCACTTGGAATGGCGATGGCAGAGCTGATCACGCCCAGCGGCACCGCGTAAACCAGGCCCAGGGTAAAAGAAATGCCGTTAAGCTCCGAGAGGATCCAGGCGATGGAGCAGGAGGTGGCCAGCAATACAGCCACCGCTGCGAACAGCGACCTGAATATCAAACCTGCCTTGCGCCTGCTGATCTTCAGGTCGAGCGACCCTTCGAGCACGATCATGATCAGCCCCAGTACACCCAGGAATTCCAGTGCATTGCGCATGGGCGGCACATCGAACTGAAAATATTCCGAGGCATACCGCAGGGCCAGGCCGGTACCCATCAGCAGGATTACGGATGGGATTTTGAGTTTTTCGGAAATGAAGTTGAAAAGGTAGCTCGCGAGGGTGATCACACACAGCAGCACGAGGAGGTTGTATACGGAGAATTCCAATGGATTGCGGGGATTAAAGTTCGGGATTAAGGATAATCGTCATTGCTTGCTGCAGGGAATAGCGATTTATGATTTCAGGTTTGATGCGCTTAATGAAACGAATAAAAACCACGACTGGTCGCGGATCACGGAATTTTATTCACTATCAATCATCCATTTATTGACGGCGGCATGTCCTTTACATGCAGATCCCTTTGTGGGAACGGGATGGTTACGCCCTGTTCCCTGAAATACCTTACAATCCTGAAACGAATCTGGCTTTTCACTCGCTCTACCCTGAAGATCTCATCCGTCCAAATAAGCAATCTGAACTCGAGAGCGCTGTCACCGAATTTCTGCAGCCTGACAGACGGCTTGAACAACTCGTTATTCGTGATCTGCGGTTGTTCGTTCGCAGATTGCAACAGGATATCGCGTACCTTTTCCACATCCGAATCATAGGCCACCCCCACATCAATTTCAAACCGGCAGGTAAATGACTGGTGACTCCAGTTAATGACATTCTCCGTGATGAACTTGTGGTTGGGAATGATGATGTCCATCCCGTCGCGCGAATGAAGAATTGAGGAGCGCAGGCTGATATGCTGTACACGCCCCACTACTTCGCCAACCTCCATGATGTCGCCCACCTTGATCGTACGTTCAAAAAGAAGAAAGAGTCCGGAGACGTAATCCTTGAAAATATCCTGCACCCCCAGCCCGAGGCCAACCAGCAACGCGGCGGAACCTGCAAGCAGGATGGTTATCTTGAAGCCTAGGATTTCAATACAGGCCGTAAATGCAATGACAATCAGGAAGTATTTGATGAGCAGGTAGAAGGAGTTTCGCCGTCCCCGTTCGCTCACGGTCAGGCTTGGCCGGCGCAGCAGCACGGTCCTGAACAGGAAAAGCACCGTCATGGTGATTACGATCGTAATGATGACACCTATGACGCTCTCAAACGTAAGGGTGTATTCACCCACCGTGAGGATGGGCTGTTGCAGGAATTTGTTCATGAACCGCAGCCGGGACTCGCGCTAATGTAACTAAAAATGCCTTTTGGAATTAAAGACACGTGTACATCCTTGCTGCCTCCTGCCGCTGTCGCTTGACCGGGACATGGGAAGGTGGTTTCGCGAGTTAGTGGCGCAAGACCTGTAAAAGGACGATCACTCAGCCATCTCCCAATTCTGGGTATCCTGTGCCAGGATGCCGGTCCGCCCCTCATCCTTGACCACGATGTAGGTTTCCCGCAGGGTGGTCCGGTCGCATTTGACCTTGTACTCCAGCACGAGCTGATGGTAGGCAGTGCCCTCGTCGTAAAACTGCTCTTCCTTTACCAGCTCATACGACTGTACCCTGCCGGCCACTTCCTCGATCTTGCGAAGTTTCTCCGCCATGCTTTCAACCGACTCCTGTGCGAGGTAGGTGGACAGGTAATAGTCGCCAAGGTTGTCGAGATTGCCCTTTTTCCGGTCCTCCATGAGTGACTTCGTGATCTGTTTGCCCTCGGCGGGATCCACCCGCGTGAGCCCGCAGCCGGTGGCGATGAAAAGGTTGATGAGTACAATGACCAGGATGACACGTTTCATAATTATTGCGAAACGGTTTACAGGGCCGGTTATTGTGTCCGGGAGGCGGGTCTTTGGACCTTTTGGTATAGCTTTGCGGCCACCGCGGGTCGCCGGGATTAAACCGGGTTCGTTTTCAGCATTATAGCATTTTATGTCCTCCATCGTCGCTATCGTGGGCCGGCCCAATGTCGGCAAAAGTACCTTATTCAACAGGCTTACGGAAAGCACCAGTGCGATCGTTGATTCGGTGCCGGGTGTCACCCGCGACAGGCATTATGGGCATGCCGACTGGGCGGGAAAAGCATTTTCCGTTATTGATACCGGCGGATATGTGCGGGACAAGAAAGACAAGTTTGCCGATGCGATCCGGGAACAGGTTGAGCTGGCCATAGCGGAATCGGCGGTGGTCATGTTCATGGTGGATGTGACCACGGGGGTTACAGACCTGGATGAGAATGTGGCCCGCCTGCTCAGGAAGTCGGGTAAGAAGACAGTCCTGGTAGCCAACAAGGTCGATACACATGACCGGCTGCCCCTTGCCGCTGAGTTCTATAAGCTCGGTTTCGGAGAGGTATTCAGTATCTCCGCCGCCAGTGGGTCCGGGACTGGCGAACTGCTCGACGAGGTGATCATCCACCTGAAGGACGAGCAGCCACCCGAGGAGGGGATACCGCGGCTGGCCATCATCGGGCAACCCAACGTGGGCAAGTCCTCCCTGTTGAATGCATTGCTGGGACACAAACGGAGCATTGTAAATCCGGAAGCCGGCACCACGCGGGACGCCCTGTTTGTACGCTACACGGCCTACGGGTTCGACTTTTATCTTGTCGACACGGCGGGCCTGCGGAAAAAACAAAAAGTGCACGAGGACCTCGAATTCTTTTCCGTGCTGCGGGCCATCCGGGCTATCGAGATGTCGGATGTATGCCTGCTGATGATTGACGCCACACAGGGGATCACCTTGCAGGACGTAAATATTTTCCACCTGGCGGAAAAGAACCGGAAGGGCGTCGTGATCCTGGTGAACAAATGGGACCTGGTGACAGGCGAGCAGAAGAACACGGAATTCTTTACGAAGGCGGTGCGCGACCGCCTGGCGCCTTTCAATGATGTCCCCGTTTTGTACACCTCCGTGACAGGGATGCAACGGATCCACAAAAGCCTGGAAACAGCAATCAGGGTGCACGAACGGCGGAAACAACGTATCTCCACCTCCGAACTCAACCGCAAGGTGCTGCCGTTCATCGAGGCCTACCAGCCGCCCTCGGTAAAGGGGAAAACCATTCGCATCAATTACATCACCCAGCTTCCCGGCAAGACACCGCAATTCGTGCTTTTCGCCAACCTGCCCCAGTATATTAAGGAGTCGTACCGCAGGTACCTGGAAAACAAGATGCGGGAGGTGTTCGATTTCGAGGGGGTACCCATCTCCCTCTATTTCCGCAAGAAGCACTGAACTAGGCAGGTAATTCACCCTGCGCGGTTAAAAAAAACAAATTCGGCCATTGTAATGTCTGGATGGACACGTATATTGCAGGCCTTGGAAAGCGGGGCGGGAGCTACTTTAATATTCTGATTTTAAGTCATTTGATTGCTCTCCTGGATCATGCCGGCCGATTAAAATAAACCTGATCCGCCTTCGTTTGTTCTCAGGTTGGCATTCGGGAAGCATATTTGCAGGGGCGCCGGGAAAAGGCGCCGGGAGCATTAAAAGGTTGATTGACAATTATTTATAACCATACACATGAGGCAACTAAAAATCACACAATCCATCACGAACCGGGACAGCGCGTCACTGGAGAAGTACCTTCAGGACATCGCCAAGGAGTCCATGATTACCCCGGATGAGGAACCCAGGCTGGCCAGGAGGATCCGCGATGGTGATCATGCCGCCCTGGACAAGCTCGTCAAGGCTAATCTTCGATTCGTGGTTTCCGTTGCCAAGCAATACCAGAACCAGGGCCTCAGCCTGCTGGACCTTATCAATGAAGGCAACCTGGGACTTATAAAGGCCGCCAAGAAGTTCGACGAGACGAAAGGTTTCAAGTTTATCTCTTATGCAGTTTGGTGGATCCGGCAGTCTATCCTGCAGGCGCTGGCCGAGCAGGCGCGTATTGTCCGCCTGCCGCTCAACAAGCTGGGGGCCCTCAATAAAATCCGGAAGGCATTCGTGCAACTGGAGCAGGAATATGAACGGGAACCGAGCGCAGACGAACTCTCCAAGGTGCTTGAGATGACGAAGGACCAGATCTCGGAAGTCATGGGAACCTCCGGCAAGGCCGTTTCCGTGGACGCACCCCTGGACTCAAAGGAAGACTCCGGCAGCCTGCTGGACGTCATGGCCAACACCACCACGCCACATACGGATGACATGCTGATGCACGAATCGCTGCACCGGGATGTCATGCGCTCGCTTAATTCACTGCCACCGAAAGAAAGTGATGTGCTCCGCCTTTTTTACGGCATTGGAGAATCACGTGCCTTCACGCTGGAAGAGATCAGCACCAAGCTCAATATGACCCGTGAGCGGGTGCGCCAGATCAAGGACAGTGGCATCAAGCGGTTGCGGCATTCTGCCGCGAAAGGCAACCTGCTCAGGTCTTATATCGCACAATAACGCAGGAAGGAAGTTCTGCAACAACTCCGAACCGGCCCTGGTGGCCGGTTTTTTTTATGGACCCTCGGGATGTAGTGACGGGGACGACAAAAGGCTGTTTTAGCTGATCTCCCCGGGGCTAAAGCCCGGGGCAATCTTAAGTTGCCGTGATGACATTCGTGGTGCAGCAACTCTTCCGAACAGGGCAGCACCAGGCCTCCTGTTGAACCCGTCCGGTCTCAAGTCCGCGGTGGCCTGTTATGTTACAGTAACCATAGCGGTCCGGTCGCAAAACTTTACTGCTGCTGCCACCGCTACTGCTTCGCATTCCCAAGCTTCGGGTTACCCTTGTGCCGCTTCCTGTCCCTGCTGGTCTTACGTGCCAGCGCCTCGTGCATCGCCTTTTCCAGGTCGACCCCGGTCTGGTTAGCCAGGCATACCAGCACAAACAGGACATCCGCCATTTCACCCGCAAGATCCAGGTTTTTCTCGTTTTCCTTAAAGGACTGTTCGCCGTAGGTCCGTGCGATCACACGGGCCAGCTCACCGGTTTCCTCGGTAAGCAGGGCCATGTTGGTGAGCTCGCTGAAGTAACGTACGCCATGTTCGTGAATCCACTGGTCTATGGTTTTCTGAAGTTCGGTTATGGTCATGGTGGGAGAGGTTAAAAGTTTAGTCTGCCGGTCATACGGCGTTAGGGCAGGGGTTCAGGGTATGCAGAAGCCGGTCACGGAACATGGAAATCACTCTTTCTGTTTGCTGTCCAGCAGGATAGTCACGGGTCCTTCATTGTCCAGCCGCACGGTCATACGGGCGCCGAACCAACCCGTGCGCACGGGCAGGCCGGACGTCGCCGTGATCCGGGCGATGAAAAGCTCGTACAGTGGAATGGCCTTTTCCGGGCGCGCGGCCCGAATGTAGGATGGCCGTTTGCCTTTCCTGGTGGAGGCCAGCAGGGTGAACTGGCTGACCACAAGGAGGGCGCCACCCGTATCGATGACCGAATCATTCATCACACCGCTGCTGTCGTCAAAAATTCTCATGTGACAAATCTTGTCACAAAGCCATTCAATGTCGTCCCTTTCATCTTCGTCAGTCACGCCAAGAAGGATCACAAGGCCATGCCCTATCGTTTGTGATTCCTTGCCGGCCGAAGAAACGGTGGCGCCTGAAACCCGCTGGATAACAGCCCTCATGATGCAACGATAAGACTAACTGAACACATCTTCATTGTGGTATATGCTCAGGTAGCTGTGGTACCGGGAAGGATGGATCCCGCCCTGTTCGACCGCTTGAAGCACCGCACAGTCCTTCTCATTTACATGCATGCAGTTATAGAAGCGACACCCTTTGGCCACCTTGAAGATCTCGGGGAAGAAGTGGTATACCTCCCGGCGGTCGAAGTCCACCACGCCGAACTCGCGGATTCCGGGAGTGTCAATCAGGTAACCGCCCCCCGGCAGCGGGTGCATCTCTGCGAAGGTGGTGGTATGGGTGCCCTTGAGATGCGTCTCGGAGATCTGCGAGGTGCGGATGCCGAGTCCCGGTACCAGGGCATTGATGAGGGTGGACTTTCCCGTGCCGCTGTGACCGGTGAGCAGGGTCACCTGCGCGCGGAGCGCATCCCGCAGGGGACCGAGTCCTTTCCCGGTCAGTGCGGAGATGGAAAAGCAACGGTAACCGATGCCGGTGTACATTTCTGAAAGCATGCGTACATGTTCAGCGACGGCGTCGTCATACAGGTCCGATTTGTTGAAAATGATGCCGGCCGGTATGGAATAGGCTTCTGCGGTGGCCAGGAAGCGGTCTATAAACCCGGCGCTGGTTCGTGGCAGCACCGGGGTGGCCAGCACGAGGGCCAGGTCAAGGTTGGCGGCGATCACCTGTACCTGGCTTGACAGCTTGGTGGCCTTCCTGATGATGTAGTTTTTCCGGTCATGGATGCGGGTGATCATGCCCGCTTCCCCGGTTTCCGGCGCATCGAAATCCACCATGTCGCCCACAACGAGGGGGTTAGTGGCGCCGCCGCCTTTCTTGCGGAATGAGCCCCTTAACCTGCATGTAAACAAATCCTCGCCGGCCATCACCTCGTAATGGCTGCCTGTGGATTTGATAACTGTACCGGTCATGGATGCTCAAAGATAGAAAGTAAGAACCCTGCAGTTCAATATTCCTATTTTTGTTCACTCAGTCACAAACAGGTCATGGGAATCGACGTCAGGGGAGTTACCAAGCTTTACGGTGAGCAGCGCGCGCTGGACAACGTGAGTTTCGGTGTGGCCACCAACCAGGTGGTGGGGTTCCTCGGACCCAACGGGGCCGGCAAGTCCACGATGATGAAAATCATCTGTTGTTACATCCCAGCCTCGTCAGGTGATGTCACGGTAAACGGGCACGACGTGATCGATCACCCGGTAGAGGTCCGGAGACAGGTAGGATACCTTCCCGAACACAATCCCCTGTACCATGACATGTATGTGCGGGAATACCTTGAATTTATTGCAGGGTTGCATAAGCTGGAACGTCGGAAGATCGGAGGCCGGGTGGACAAGATGGTGGAGGTGACGGGTCTTGGTCCCGAGGTAAAGAAGAAGATCGGCGCCCTGTCACGTGGCTACCGGCAGCGTGTGGGGCTGGCGCAGGCCATGATCCATGATCCCTCGGTACTGATCATGGATGAACCCACCTCCGGCCTTGATCCGAACCAGCTGCTCGACATCCGCGCGCTGATCCGTGAGCTGGGAAAGCAGAAGACGGTAATCCTGTCGACCCATATCATGCAGGAGGTGGAGGCGATATGTGACCGGGTCATTATCGTCAACCGGGGCGTGATCGTGGCGGACGATGAGACGCAGGTGATGCGCAGGAAGATGTCCGGCGGGCGGATATTCGTCGTTGAATTCGACAAGAAGATAGGCAGGAAGACGCTGGAGCAGCTTCCGGGAGTGGACAGCGCCGAACTGGAGCAGGGCAGGTGGAGGGTGCGTGCGGCAGACGGCGCCGATCTCCGCGAGCCGCTTTTCCGCTTCGCCGTGGATAACGGGCTGGCCGTGCTGAAGCTCGACGTGGAGGAACACAGCCTGGAGGAGGTGTTCCATCGCCTCACTGCCGGCTGAAAGGCCGGAAAACCTGTATTTCCTTACCTTTGCCTTGCTTTTTTGATTCAACGATTTCTAACTTTTTAATCATCATCTATGCCCTATTTGTTTACCTCCGAATCCGTTTCGGAGGGCCATCCCGATAAGGTCGCAGACCAGATTTCTGATGCGCTGATCGACCATTTCCTGGCTTATGACCCCGCCTCGAAGGTGGCTTGCGAGACGCTGGTGACCACCGGACAGGTGGTCCTCGCCGGTGAAGTGAAGTCCAAGGCCTACCTCGATGTGCAGGATATCGCACGCGACGTGATCAGGCGGATCGGATATACCCGGAGTGAATACATGTTCGAGGCACATTCGTGCGGCGTCTTTTCGGCCATCCACGAGCAGTCGCCCGACATCAACCAGGGCGTGGAACGGCGGAACCCCGAGGACCAGGGTGCGGGAGACCAGGGCATGATGTTCGGGTATGCATGCCGGGAAACGAATAACCTGATGCCGCTCCCGCTGGAGCTGGCCCATATGCTCCTTCGTGAGCTCGCCGCCATTCGCCGGGAGGGCAAGGAGATGACCTACCTGCGGCCGGATGCCAAGTCACAGGTGACGGTCGAATACGACGACGATAACCGGCCCATCCGGATCGACGCCATTGTGGTGTCAACCCAGCACGACGATTTCGGGCGGGACGGGGCCATGCTCAGGAAGATCAAGGAGGACGTCATCAACATTCTCATTCCACGGGTACGCAAGAAGCTTCCCAAGCGTGTACAGGAAATGTTCAATGAAAAAATAAAATACCATGTCAATCCCACGGGCAAGTTCGTCATCGGCGGCCCGCATGGCGACACGGGACTGACAGGCAGGAAGATTATCGTCGATACCTACGGGGGGCGCGGTGCACACGGCGGCGGTGCTTTCTCCGGGAAGGATCCGTCGAAGGTGGACCGTTCCGCGGCCTATGCCACCCGGCATATCGCCAAGCACCTGGTGGAAGCCGGGGTATGCGACGAAGCACTTGTGCAGGTAGCCTATGCCATCGGCGTGGCACGCCCGGTTGGGCTTTATGTGAATACATTCGGGACCGCACGGGTGAACAAGTCCGATAGCCAGATTGCCGCGATCGTCTCCAGGATGCCGGAGTTCGACATGCGGCCTTATCATATCGAACGGCGGTTCCGCCTGCGTACGCCCATTTACCAGGAGACTGCGGCTTATGGCCACATGGGCCGGGAGTGCAAGGTGGTTGAGAAGGTATTCAACAAGGGCCGCGAGAATGAAAAGCGGGTCAAGGTAAAGCTGTTCCCGTGGGAAGAGCTCAATGCCGTGAGTGCGGTCAGGAAGGCTTTCGGAATCGATTCCAGGAAGAAATCCGCCGCGCGCAAGTCCTCCGCCATGTCGATGGCCTGAAAACCACTGATCGATTTCCGGTTAGGTTTTTCGCTTCAGCGTGCACTTGACCTGGATCAGCAGGCCTGGGTCTTTTAACGGCTTTTGCACTTTGATTATTCGAACACCGTGCCTGCCGAACGACGATAGACGTAACGAGCCGCGCAACCGTCACACGAGCACCGTTTAAACCACCTGGTTCCGTAGCAGGTCCTCGAAGGTTTCCCGTTTCCTGATCAGCTTTGCTTCACCGTTTTCGACCATGACCTCCGCGGGGCGGAGGCGGGAGTTGAAGTTTGACGACATCTCGAAACCGTAGGCGCCCGCATTGTAAAAGCACAGCCGGTCCCCTTCGCGGACTTCATTCAGCTTGCGGTCCCATGCGAAGGTGTCCGTTTCGCAGATATTTCCGACCACCGTGTAGATACGCTCCGTCCCTTCAGGGTTCGAGATATTACCGATAGAGTGGTAGGCATCGTAAAACATGGGCCTGACCAGGTGGTTGAAACCGGTATTGAGCCCGACGAATACCGTGGCGGTGGTCTGCTTCACCACACTGGTACTGGCGACCAGGTATCCCGATTCACTCACTAGGTATTTGCCAGGTTCGAACCATAGTTCGATGTCATGGTCGAATTTCTTTGAAAAGCCATTGAAGCTTTCGGTCATCCGGGCACCCAGCTCCTCGATATCGGTAGAGGGCTCGCCAGGCTGGTAGGGTACCTTGAATCCGCTGCCCATGTCGATAAAGCTGATGCGGGGAAAGTGTTCAGCCAGCTCGTAAAGGATCTCCACCCCGCGCAGGAATACATCGGTATCCATGATTTCCGATCCGGTGTGCATATGAAGGCCCTTGACATATATCCCGGTTGACTTAACCAGCCGCTCGATATGCCTGAGCTGATGGATGGATATACCGAACTTGCTGTCGATATGGCCCGTGGAGATCTTGTAGTTGCCACCTGCCATGATGTGAGGATTGATCCGGATGCAAACCGGGTAACTGTCTCCGAACCTGTTTCCGAATTGCTCAAGGATAGAGATGTTGTCTATGTTGACATTCACCCCCAGGTCCTTGGCAGTGATGATCTCTTCCAGGTCAACACAGTTGGGGGTGAAGATGATGTCATCGGGCCTGAACCCCGCTGCCAGGCCCAGCCGGATTTCTCCAAGGGATACCGTATCCAGCCCCGCACCCAGGCCATGCATGAAACGGAGGATGTTCACGTTTGACAGGGCCTTGCATGCGTAGAAAACACGCATGCGGGTACCGCTGAATGCACGGTCCAGGCGTTCGTACTGCTGCCGGATGCGGTCGGCATTGTAAATGTACAGTGGCGTGCCGAAGGTGTCGGCGATTTCTGATAACATGGGTGCAGGCAGGTGCATGGAATTGCGTAACATGGTAAGAAGGATGTTGAAAGGTAATACGGGAATGGAATCGGCTGATGCCTGGGTTTACCGGTCCTGGCGGACCTTATCCCGTTTAACCCTGGGGTGTTTGGATTTGCATGGCATCGGCGCAAAGATGTAAAAAAATCCAAATTTATCAACCCGTCTGCCCGTAACAGAAAACCGGTGCGATGGGCTACACTAAACGGTACAGGGAGTCCCGCTCCATGGCCTCGCCCCGGCTTTGCCGGGCCAGGAGGCTGATTTCTTCCGTGGTCATCGCGGGGTGCTGCTCCTCGGCGCCCGCCATGGAATAGATTTTGGTGGAATCGTCGATGGTGCCGTCCAGGTCGTCGACACCCCAGCCCAGCGCGAGCTGCGCCGTCTGCTTGCCAATCATGGGCCAGTAAGCTTTAATGTGCGGGATGTTATCCATGAACAATCGCGCCACCGCATAATTCTTCAGGTCCTCGATGACGGTCACCTCTGCGACATCCGACATGTCGTTGTTACGGTTCCTGAATTTAAGCGGTATGAATGCGTTGAACCCGCCGGTACGGTCCTGCAGGTCGCGCAACCGGTTCATATGGTCCACCCGGTGTGTGTATGTTTCAATGTGCCCGTACAGCATCGTGGCATTGGAAGGTATGCCCAGGTCGTGCGCTGTCCCGTGGATTTCCAGCCACTGTTCCGACGTGCACTTGTCCCCGCAAATTTCGTCACGGACAACAGGATCAAAGATCTCCGCCCCTCCACCGGGAAGTGAGTCGAGTCCGGAATCCTTAAGCCTTTTAAGTCCTTCCTTCCAGCTTAAACCCGCCTTGCGGATCATATATTCAAGCTCCACCGCGGTAAAGGCCTTCACGTGCAGGCCGGGCCTGTGCTTCCTTATGTCACGAATCAGCCCGCAGAAAAATTCCAGGTCCAGGCGGGGGTGTACACCCCCGACGATATGCACCTCGGTAACCGGCTTGCCGTCATAGGCCTTCACCAGGTTCAGCATTTCCTCCCTGCTCAGCTCCCATCCTTCTTCCCTGTGCTTGTAAAGCCTGGAGTAAGAACAGAAACTGCAAGCAAAGACACATACATTGGTGGGTTCGATATGAAAATTGCGGTTGTAAAAAACCCGCTCTCCGTGACGACGGATTTTTTCCCGGTGGGCCAGCATGCCAACCCATGCGGGGGAAGCGTTTTCATACATCAGCAATGCGTCATCACCATCAAGGCGCCCGCCTTCCAGTATCTTGTCGTCTATGGCCTGCAATTCCGCTGACACACCGCTATCAATGGCTTCATACATCTAACAAACATATTAAAAATGCAGGCTTGCACATGAAATCCGTGCCTGAAGCTGGTGGAATTTTGACAATGGATTAACATTTCGCTATCGCACCTGTTTATTCCTTCAGACACCTTGGTTATCTTTGATATATGGAAGCGGTAGCTGCTAAAAGGATCCTGCTCGTGGAGGATGAACAATCCCTCGCCGAGACTGTCAAGCTGAATCTTGAGCTGGAAGGGTACCATGTAACGCTTGCAGAGGACGGCCGGGCCGCACTGAAGGCTGTCAAGCAGGCGCGGTTCAACCTGGTGATCCTCGATGTCATGCTGCCCGAGATCGACGGATTTTCTGTATGCGAATCGATCCGACTGGTAAACAGTGAGTTGCCGGTTCTCTTCCTCACCGCCAAGAATTCTGCCGCCGACAGGATCCATGGCCTAAAGATCGGCGCCGATGATTACCTGTCCAAGCCGTTCAACCTGGAAGAGTTGCTGTTGCGTGTCAATAACCTCGTTCGGCGCAGCACGAGGAAGGATGGCGAGCCGCTGTCCGAATACAGCTTTGACGGTTACAGGATCAACTTTTCACGGCACGAGGCAGAGGTGCCGGGAAAAGGTACCATTAACCTGACCAAGAAAGAGGCGGCCCTGCTCCGGCTGCTGGTTGAGCGCAAGAATGAAGTGGTGTCACGGGAACACATACTGGAGATTGTCTGGGGATATGATATTTACCCGTCCACCCGGACCATTGATAACTACATCGTGACTTTTCGCAAGTATTTCGAGCCGGACCCGTCCAGGCCCCGGTATTTTCACTCGGTGCGCGGCATCGGGTACAAGTTCTCCGAAGCGGTGCCTGCCGGATGACCCGATTTGCCTTCCGGCAATTTATCCTGTAATTTTGTGTCGATGACATTCAGCCCGCGTATCTGTTGCTGGATTTGCGTATTGGCGCTCGCCAGCATGCAGGGTCCCGCGGTTGCCCAGCAGCCTTCTCCGGAAAGCGGACTGGTGAAGTGGCTGACGCTTGAAGAAGCGCAGGATGCCGTGAAAAAAGCACCGAAGCCGCTGCTGATAGATTTCTACACCTCGTGGTGCGGGTGGTGCAAACGCATGATGCAGACCACCTATTCTAACCCTTCACTGGCCGGTTATATCAACACCTGGTATTACCCGGTCAAATTCGATGCCGAAACGCGGGATACCGTTTTTTACCGCGACACCATGTATGTGAACAACAGCGAGGGCCGGCGGCCACCTCATGATTTCACCATCAAAATGCTCGGGAGCAAGCTGAGCTATCCTTCCACGGTCTTCGTCACGCCAGACTACCAGTACGCGCTCAATACTACCGGGTACCTTGATGAACAGACTATCGAGCCGCTGCTGGTTTATGTGGTTGAGAACGGTTACCGGGCCGCACAGTACGAGGACTTCAAGGCCGCGTTTGCCACTACATTCAGGGACTCATTGTCCGCCGGGCGCATGATCCGTATGCTTTCGCTTTCAGAGGCACTGGAAAAGCACCGCCGGATGCCGAAGAAGATGATCATCGGCATGGGTACGGACTGGTGCCTCACCTGCCGGATGAACCGTGTGTCCACGTATTCCGATTCTGCTTACCGCGATTACCTGGAGGATAACTTCTACCTGGTCGACCTGAACGTACAGTCTCCTGACACCGTGGAGTACGACGGCATTAGGTTCGGCGGCATCGAATCGCAGCAGTTTCCCTTTAATCCCGTGGTACGGAAGCTTACCGGGGGCACCTTTTCACTTCCTTCAACCCTGATCCTGGATGAAGAGCTGAAACGGCTTGACCTGGCGCCATATTTCATCGCCACCGGTCGATTTGAAGTTATCCTGCACTATTTCGGGGACGATGCATACAAGGACACCACGTTTCAGGAATTCCTGGTAGAATGGAACGAGGGAGAAATGAGGGACAGTCAGGCTGGGGATCAGTGAAAAGCTGTATACCTTTTGGACCGAATGAATTTTTCGCAAAACCTTGAAATGCGACGGTCTATATTACGTGGTTGAAGGTTGATAGCTGAAGGATGAGGCTTGCCATCTGCCTCCGGTTTCAACCAGTTATAAACCACGAACGGCGGACCGCAAACTTTTCAGATTTCACCCTGTTTTCGTAACTTCGTACGCCTTGAAAAAAGATTGTTTTTTATGAAGGTATACCTTGATAATGCGGCAACTACGCCCCTCGACCCGGAGGTGATTAAAGCCATGCTGCCGGTCCTGAATGACGGCTACGGCAACCCATCGTCGATTCACACCTGGGGGAGGGAAGCACGCAGCATGATCGAGCATGCGCGCAAGACGGTGGCCGGACTGCTGAACTGCGCCCCCGGCGAGATTTTCTTTACCTCCGGTGGCACGGAAGCCAATAACATGGCCCTGCGCTGCAGCGTGCAGGACCTCGGCATCCGGCATGTCATCTCCTCGCCCATCGAACATCATGCCGTGCTGAATACGCTCGAGGAAATGGAGAAGCGTGGCCTGATCAGTCTCACGTTGATGCCACCGGATGCCAGGGGACATATTGACCTGCAGCAACTGGAGGACGAACTAAAGGCGAAACAGCATACCCTCGTTTCGCTGATGCATGCCAACAACGAGCTGGGCAACCTGCATCCCGTGCAAGAGATCGGGCAGTTGTGCAAGGCACACGGAGCCCTGTTTCACAGCGATACCGTGCAGACCATGGGTCATTTTCCCATGGACCTGCAGCAATGGCATGCGGATTTCCTTTCCGCCGGTGCACATAAGTTTCACGGACCGAAGGGCGTCGGGTTCATATATATCAGCAGCCGGGTGAAGATCGAGCCATTCATCACCGGCGGCTCACAGGAACGCAATATGCGCGGCGGCACGGAGAACATTTATGGCATCATCGGGATGGCGAAGGCACTGGAGCTGTCGTATAGGAAAATGGATGCCGAATCGCGGTACATTAAAGGGCTGCGTGAGTATATGGCCGGGAAGCTGCGCGATGAGATCCCGGGGCTGGCGTTCAACACTGATTTGGAGGAGGAGTCGCTGTATACCATATTGAATGTTTCCTTTCCCCCGTGCGATTTCGCGGAGATGCTGCTTTTTAACCTCGACATCGAGGGCATCGCCGCTTCCGGCGGCAGCGCCTGTTCGTCAGGCAGCGATGTAGGTTCGCATGTGCTTACCGGCGTCAAGGCCGACCCCGCCCGCCCGGCGGTACGCTTTTCATTCAGCAAGTTCAATACACGTGAGGAAATCGACTTTACGGTAGATAAGCTGAAGGAAATGTTTTTGGTGAAGGCGTAGATTGCCAACGGAACCTGTTGCCAGGAAGTATCCTGCTTATGCCAAAAGCAAGCGGCAGCAGGCAGTAGCAATTCGTCAATGCATTCCCGAGTCCATGACAACCTACTTTGCACAAGGCTGCCGGCCAGGAAAATTATTCTTTCAACCAGTAAAAGTGCCCGGTACGTTTTGCCTTGCCCGAAATCAGACGAGCGTGGTAAAAGCCGTTTGAAAGGGAAAGTCCAATTGATTTTTTTACGGGCCCCGGTCCTTGCTGCCATGAATCTGAAAATACAACACGGCCAGCCATGTCATATAAGGTAAGTGCCTGATCAGGATCTGTAGTGACCCATTCCAGTCTTAATAAATTGGATTGAGGGTCAGGATGGCAAAGGAGGCTTCCCCTTTCATCCTCCTGCAAAGGAATACCCACCGTAGCCGGTGCGGAACTGTACACATCCAGCCGCGCCATCTGGATGTCGCCGTTGCAGCCCAGGATGGTATCGCGCACGCGTACCTCCACGAGGCTGTCGGCGGTGATGGCGGCGGCGTTTGAGACGAGGATGGTGTCGTAATCGCAGCTGCCGAAAATGCCGATCGTGCCCTGCCACAGGTTGTCGACAGACACCACCGAGTGGTTTCCCGACCAGCCCAGGAAGAATACCAGCATGACCGTGTCGCAACCCGGCGCCACGGCCATGTCCACCGTGGCCGCACCCACACCCACGCCGCAGTTGCCGCACCGCAGTGTCTGGTCATTGGCACAGGTATAGGCGCCCTGGAAGGTCACACCACTTACAGTGATATTGTGCGTGGTCTGGTCCTCCCAGTAATCGAAACTGTCGGTGAGGGTCAACTGTGCCGCCGCGGGAAGATGAATAGCCAGCGAAAAAAGGGCGGCCGCCATGATCGTGTTTTTCATAGGGCCCGGAATCTGGAGGTGTAAACCAAAGATACGCAAACCACCTGACGGGTCAGGATTGACCTAAAGGCAGCCGTATCGTCACTTCCGTATACTTCCCGAACTCCGACTCGATCATGATCTCACCGCGATGCGCGTTGACAATGTCGTAGCTGATGCTCAATCCCAGGCCGGTGGCGGAGCCCGTGGGCTTCGTGGTAAAAAATGGTTCGAACGCCTTTTCCCTTGATTCCGCATCCATACCGGTACCATTGTCCCTGCAACGGATGGTCACATGACCGGCTTCTGCCTCGCTCTGGACGGAGACTTCCGGGATATAAACGCCTTCATGGTGGCCTGTCTTTTCCGCGATGGACTGGAATGCATTTCGCATGATGTTGTAGACTACCCGCATGAGCTGCGAGGCCTGTACCCGCATGGAGGGGATGGACTCGTCCAGGTGCTTCACCACCTTGCAGCTGAAATCCGGGTGCTCCCTGTGCATTTCCTTCATCGCACGTTCCAGGCCATGACGTATGATGGCATTGATATCGGCAGGCTCCATCAGGTTGGTGGTCATGTTGCTGTGATCCTGTAGCCGCCGCACGATCTTGTGGGCCCGCGTGCCGTGGGTGCTGATCTTCTGATTGCCCGCGCGCAGCTCCTTCACCAGCGCCGCCTGCTCTTCGTTCAGCCCCGTTTCCTCCATTTCTTTCAGCAGGTCCTGGGTGATCTCCGCGAAGTTGTTGACGAAGTTCAGCGGGTTCTGGATCTCGTGGGAGATGCCCGTCGCCAGCCTACCCAGTGACGCCATCTTGCGGTGGTGCAGCAGCTGCTCCTGGGTGTCCTTCAGCTTGTCGTAGGCCTCCTTCAGGTTCTGGTTGGCCTTTTGCTTGATCTGGTACCTGCTGAACAAAAGAAATGACAGCGCCAGCACCAGCACCGCGATGGCGGCGATGCCCCGGAGCAGGATATCCCTGATTTTCTTTTCCTTTTCCAGCAACGCAATCTGCTTTTCGTTTTTCTGAAGGGCGTAGGCCGACTCCAGCTGAGAAATACGCATGGTGTTCTTCTCGTTGAACAGGCTGTCACGCAACTGGTGATAGCGACCGCTCAGGATATAGGCACTTTTATAATCGTTGTTCAGCACATGGGCGTCACTCATGTGCCGGTAGGCATCCAGGCGGAGCTCGCGGTACGATGAGCTTTCGGCGCCGGCCAGGGCCAGGCGGCCATAGTACAGCGCGCTGTCCGCCGAGCCCTTCTGGCGCCAGGCTGCCGAACGGAGTACCTGCACCTTTACGGCCCCGTATTCCCGGGAGATGGAATCCAGCGAGCCGATCAGCCCCGCGACCCGGCCGGCAAAGTAAAGGGCGCTGTCAGGTTCGCTTTTCCGGATAAAAAGTTCCGCCATGCCGGTCTGGCACTCGGCCATGCCCTTGTGGTCGTCCGGCGCCCGCATGAATGATAGCGCCTGCCGGAACTGCTCCAGCGCCTTGTCATGTTCCTGTATTTTGGAATAATTCAGCCCGGACAGGTAGTGCAGGGTGGAGAGCTTCTCCGGCATGCCGAGCGCCACATACCCTTCGATGGCCTGGTTGTAGAATTCCTGTGACTTCGTAAAATTCTGGGAGGTGTAGTAAATCACCCCGATCTGCATGAGGTTGTTGGCCGCTTTTTCGCTGTCGCCAAGCTCCTCGTAGATCTTCACGGCCTCCAGCGCATATTCAAGCGAAATGGGACTTTCGTAAATCTCCAGGTGAAAGCGAACGAGGTTGGCAAGGGCATCGGCCTCCCCCTGGCGGTACTTCTCCTTTCGTGCAAGCTCCAGCACCTGCCGCTGTTCGCTGAGCAGGTCTTCGGAAGTCCCGCTTTTTTCCTTGAGGGATATTAAAAGCGCATTCAGCCTGTCGATATGCGCCTGGGTGTTATATGGCTGCCTTAAGACTGCATCTAGGCTGTCACGGGTCAGCGAATCGGCACGTGCTGAAAATGCAAAGGCCAGGACCGGCACCAGCATGAAAATGCCAAGGAGTCGGTTCATGGCCTTTGGATGATTTGCTGATCTGGCAGTTTACCGCAATGGTGCGCAGTTCGGCGGGCACCAATTGTTGCTGGTGTGAAGGTCAGTACCGGTTTTGGTGGCGCCGGTAATACTCCCGTCTTCATACGTGACCGTGGCGCCGGAAATTACCAGGAAAATCTTCCCGTCCTGTACTGACCCGGTATTGTCAACTGCATACCGGTAGTACAGTGCATTTGCGCCCGTACCGTCAAATATGGTCTGGATGGCGTCGCCGGTGATATACCCGCCCTCAGCCGGTGATTCACCTGCCTGTTCCCTGTAGTTGTTGGTGAACGTCACGGCATCGTCATATGTAATCACGACGGGTGATGAATAGCTCGGCAGGTCGCATTCAGCCGCGGGAGCCGGGGCAGGAGCGGGTGCCGGCTTGTGCCCGGTCAGGAGCACGAAGGCATTAATCGAAACAGAGGCCACGAGGAGCGAGGCCAGCAGGTACTTGGTTTTCATAATACAGGGGGTTTAAGGGTTAACAAAGGTTTAGTGTGCAAGAAATCTTTCCGGGGAGAGCCAGGTTAGTGTGATCCCGGTTTGAAGGCTTAAAAGTATGAATAATCAGGGAATTAGGGAAATATGCTCAGTGCCGGGCGATGGCCACCATATGGTTGTATACCCGGCCTGCACTTCGGATCTGCAGCAGGTAAATACCTGTGGGCAGCCCGCTTGTCCGGATAATGGTTTCGCCGCTTCCCAGTGAAGCCTGCATGGCCCTTCTGCCGGCAGGACCGTACAACACAACAGTCCCTTCATTCATATTCGGGTGAAGCAGGATCAGGGAACTGCCGTCCTGCCGGGTGGCCAACGCTGCATCAGGTGAGACAGGTACGACGGAAACGGTTACGGGGCAGCGGTCGAACTTTTCCATCCGCCATTCGTTGTTTGCGGATATGACATCCGTACCGGCCACGTACACGCCACTGGTATCCGCGGCCACGGCCAGTGCACGGTCCTCGCCCGTTCCCGGGTTGACGGACGTGCTGCATGCCACCCCTCCGGTGAAGGGATCACGCTTCTCGATCCGCCACTGCCGGTTGCCGGGCAGGTCGTCAAAACCGGAAACAAAAACTTCGTTGTGGTCAATCGTCATGGCCCACGGCTCGTCAGGTCCCGAACTGGGATCGCTTACCACCACGCCGCCGGTGCCGAACGACGGGATGAGCGCACCGGAGGCGGTATCCCGCTTTTCGATGCGCCACTGCGCACTCGGTCCGCTCAGGTCCGCGCCGGCTACCAGGATGCCGGAGGGATGCGTGGCGACTGCCGTCGCGAAATCGTCGGCCGTACCGGGATCGCTGACCTGCGCCCACAACACCGTGCCGGTAGCCAGGTCCCGCTTTTCGATGCGCCACGCCTGGTTGCCGGTTGAATATTCGAACCCTACCGTGTACACGCCCGTGGCATCCACCGCAATGGAGTAGGGGGTGTCGCCCAGGTTGCTGACATCGAGGGTATGTCCCCAGATCAGGGCGCCCGTGTTCAGCGTGCGCTTCTCCACACGCCAGGCCCAGTTGAAAAACGAGATGCCCACGGTGCCGCATATATAAACCCCCGTTGCATCGATGGCGATGGCATTGGATCCGTCGGGGTTGATGCTGGGGTTGCTGTTTTGTGACCACACAAGCCCCCCGTTGACGGCATCCCGCTTTTCGATGTACCACTTCGTATCACATCCCAGGCAGATCATCTCGGAGCCGGTCACGTACACCCCTGTGGCATCGGTGACAATGCCGTTGGCCACATCGTCGCTCGGCGTGGGGTCCACGTTCACCACGCCCGACTGACCGAAGTTCAGCACGGGCATGCCGGTAGCCAGCTCACGCTTCTCGATGCGCAGCCGCTTGTCGCCGTTCACCGCGTCGAAACCGGCAATGAAAACGCCGGTCGGGTCCACGGTAATGGCATTGGCGTCATCGTCGGCAGACGATGGATCGACCGCATGGTCCCAGGTGGATGTGAACTGGGCGGCGGATGGGTTAGGCGCAGCCAGGCAGGTTGCATATATAATCAGGGCAAGGCAACAGGGAAATGGTGTTTTCATGATTTTGGTTTAATGGTTTATTTCGGATGGCTATTTTAGTTTATAGTACAGGGGCATAAGGCTGAACTCTTTTTCATCAGGATCCCGGCATCGGATGTACTTGATATAAACCTTGCTGCCGGGCGGGGCCGTGCTGATCGCCCGCGTCATCTCCGGTGTGAACCTGTTGCCGTCCGGGTTATGGTAATCCGCCGGTTCCGCACCTTTGATGACCACGGGAAGGCGGAACGACGTAACCCGGTTGCAGTAATGCGCTGAATCCCCGAGGCGTCCCTGGACTTTAAAATTCCCGAGCGTGACCGATTTCGCGCCGATGAAATCCTGCCTTGCGATCTCCGCGCCGTTCTGGCGTCCGCCCACCAGCGCAATGCTGGATGAGGAATGTTGCGCTTGGGCCGAATCAAAAAGCGAGATGGACATAAGGAAGATCAGTCCTGTTGTCTTCATGACTACATTAAAGATAAAAACTATTGCTTTCCGCCGATGACCACCTTTTCCGCCACCAGCCCGGTGGCGGTGGCTGGGCCAGCTGGATGCGGATATATTCCCTGATATCGGGCGCGGTGGAGGGTTGCATGGCATAAATGCCCACATATGCATCGCCGGCATGGGCAGGCTGGACGCCCCAGGCATTCTGCGGCACGGACACGAGGCTGGTGAGGGCACAGGCATTGAAGTAATCGGGCGAAAGTGAGGTGGGGTTTACCTCCGGGGCGGCCAGCTACAACTGGTTGCCGGTGGAAGGGCAGGTGGCAAACTGTTCAAAGCCCGGGTACGGTAAACCCCGTGACATGGTCACCCAAGAGCCTTTTTACCACCAGGCCGCAAAAGCCCATTGATGCCAGGCTGGCGGATGGCGTGCCTGAACCGGCATTGCATGCATACCCGAACCCGGCTTCAGGGAAAATGTTCCTGGCATGGGAAGTGCCGATGGGCGAAGCAGGGCTGCTGACGATTTTTAATACCGGCATGCAACGGGTGCTGGAATTCGACGTGCCAAAAGGCAAGCTGGGCTTTGAGGTCGATGTTACCGGTCTGCCATCGGGATTGTATAATGTAAACCTTGCGGGTACCCAATACAGGGCTGCTGCGCGGGTGCTGGTGGAACAAAACAGGTAGGGTCAATTCGGGTAAATCCGGTTTGAATGGGAAATCATTACTAATATTGAAAATGAAGATTCCAGCTTTAGGGTTATGCCTGATCCTCTTATTCGGTCTGTCAGCCGGGACAGGGTGCGATGATTCGAACAGGGAGGAAGATTACCTCGCCATTGGTGACAGCATTACCACCATGACCTTTGATACGCTCAGGAGTGCGCTGGGCCTTGCCATGGCTACCGAAGGGGTCGCCGGGGCCATTGACTATTGCCGGCTGAATGCGCATGACATTACCTCGGTCTATCAAAATGAAAATATCGAATCCATTTCCCGCGCCGCTTTGCGCGTGCGTAATCCGGAAAATGCCGCCGACAGCCTGGAGGCGGTCATCATGGAAGCGCTCATCGCGCTGAAGCGGGAAGGAAAACCCCTGTCATCGCGCGTGGTGACGCACGGGGGCAAAACACATTATTTCAGGCCCATCATTTTGCAGGGCGCCTGTATATCCTGCCATGGCAACCCGGAGACCGAAATCCGCCCGGCTGTGCTGGAGCAGCTTGCCGTGCAATACCCTGATGACGATGCCACCGGGTTTAAGGTAGGTGATGTGCGGGGTGTGTGGCACCTGGTGTACAGGGAGTAGGTGCGGGCCAACCCCCACCCGGACGTCACGTTTGTGGCGGTAGCCTATGACAGGGGGTCAGGAGACAAAGGGGACTTGTGACCTGAATGGTTTTATTCGTTACTCACGATCACCTAACGGGCTGCATACCCTCCTTCGGTTGCGATCCTGATCACGTACACCTCCGCGGCACACCTTCGGCGTGTCATGTTTTTTCTTTTCTCCGCGTCCGAAAGCAGGCTTTCTCCCGCTTTGAAATGAAAAAACCCGCGGCAACGCGGGTTTTCTTCGTAGCGGGGGCAGGATTCGAACCTACGACCTTTGGGTTATGAGCCCAACGAGCTACCACTGCTCCACCCCGCAATATTTTTGAGGAGTGCAAATGTATACCTTCCAAACCACAATACCAACCTGCGGTTAATTAAGTTAATTTGCAGCCCCTTGAAAGAGAAGACGATGGATAACAAATCCCCGCACCGGGCCGGTTTCGTGGCCCTCGTGGGCAGGCCCAATGCCGGGAAGTCGTCCCTGCTTAATGCACTCGTGGGCGAAGACCTGGCCATCATCACCCCGCGTGCCCAGACGACCCGCCACCGCATCAAGGGCATCCTCAACGGGCCCGGCTACCAGGCTGTTTTTTCAGATACACCCGGCATCCTGGAACCAGCCTATGCCATGCATGAGAAAATGATGGATGTAGTCAGCGAGGCCTGCGGCGACAGCGACGTGATTGTCTACATCATCGATGCCGGCAACCCGGAACAACAGCTGATGCTTCCCGAAGACACAAACGAAAAGAAATTCCACCTGGTTATCGCGCTCAACAAGATCGATCTGACCAATCAGCAATCGCTCGAAGCCCTTGCCGTAAAGCTCAAGCAAAATCACCCGGACGCCTCCGTGGTGCCGGTTTCCGCCGAGCATCATTTTAACCTGCACGGATTGCTGGAGGCCATCACCGAAGCACTGCCTGAAAGTCCGCCTTACTATTCGGAAGACGAACTCACCGACCGCAACGAACGCTTTTTCGTGGCAGAGCTCATCCGGGAACAGATCCTGCTTAACTACCGCGAGGAGATTCCGTACAGCGTGGAAGTGGAGGTAGGTACGTTCCGCGACAAGGAAACGCTGGCGGAAATTTATGCCACCGTCTATGTCATGCGGGAATCGCAAAAGGCCATCCTGCTGGGACACCAGGGCCACGCCATCAAGCGTACCGTCACGCGCGCCCGCGTCAAAATGGAAAAGTTCCTGGACAAGAAAGTTTTCCTGGATGTCACCATCAAGGTCAACGACAACTGGCGCAATGATGTGAAGAAACTGAAGCGGTTCGGGTACGGGGGGAGATAAGTGGCAGTCGCAGTAGCAGTCGCAGTGGCAGTCGGCAGGTGTTTCCCAGGATCTGATTGCCTTTGATTGAACCCTTTGCCAGCCCTGTCCTTCATGTCAGGGCGGTTTTTTTGAATAGCATTTCGCGCTTCGACACAGAAACCCCTGTCTGCCGTCAGGCAGGGACAAACGGTAATTTCAGTCGGCCGGGTAAACAGAAGCTGCACACAAACAAACAAACAAACCAACTATTTTTTCTTTCCGAACGTATCCAGGTTAGTTGAAATCGAAAAGTGATTGGAACCTCCCGCCACGTGATATGCCGCACGGGCGTAGCTCAGGTGAAAGCGGTTAATGCGGAATCCGAAGCCGCCTGAAAAACCTGAAATGGACTTGTGCGTTTCCAGGTTGAGGTCGGCGCGCCGCATATAGTTATACCCGATGCGCAGGTGAAAATTCTTCGTGATCAGGATCTCTGCATTCACTACCACATGCCGCATGACCTTCTCGAAAAAGGAAACCGTATTGAAGGTGGTGTCGCCGGAAATGGGATCCACCTCCACGGCCCGTGCGGGGTCGACGTATCCCAGGTTCCACTTTTCAAGGTGCTGCAGCACCATGGCCAGCCTGAGGGGTGCCTTCGGCAGCCGGTAGGAGATGCCCGCCTGGATTTCGAACGGAAGCGGCTCCCGGTTCCCGGGGCGGTAGGAAGTCAGCTGCATGCCTATATTTTTTATCGTAAGCCCGAGGCCGAAGTTGTTATCCGCGCTCACGTAGCTGGCGCCCAAATCCGCCGCAAAGCCGGTCGAGGTATAGGTTTCCAGCCTGGAGTAAATGGTCTTGAGCGTGACGCCGGCATGAATACGCTGGTACACCGGCCGGGCATAGGACAGGTTGAAGGAATATTCACCCGCGGTGAACGTGCCCGTGAGTGCTCCCGTTTCATCGGCGCCCTGGAAGGTGCCGTAATCCACGTAGTGAATCCCCGCGGCGAACGTCCCCAGGCTGTCGAAGTGATGGGCATAGGCCGCATACCCGTATTTGATATCCGCGAAGTAGGGTACGTAGTTTAAGGCGATGGTCCTGCTCATCGAGTCATTCAGCAGGCCGGGATTGCCGAAGGCGAGGTTGAGATCGTTATCCCGGATCGTGAGCACATGTCCGCCCAGTGCCGCGACACGCGCCGGGGAAGAGAGGTTCAAAAACTCGTAGGTGTTATTTCCGCCGGTCTGGGCGCGCGTGGCCAATGGTCCGGCGGCCAGAAGCAGGAGGATAGTAATGCGGCGCATGGGTTATGGTCGCTATAACAAACGGGGTGGTAGCTGGTTTATTTTATCCTGCCTGAAACTGTTTCGAAGGATTGCCATGCTGAGTTTTAAACCGAAAAACCCTGCGCGACTCCCGGGGTGAACCGGGTGAACCTGGAACGGCCCGTGCGGAACATGTATCCGGATCAATACCCGCCCTGCACGCATCATTCTTTTCACTTGTAAAGGGGGTACTTCCGCATCATGGTATTCACCTCCTTCTTTACGGCTTTAATCAGCTTTTCGTCTTCATGGTTCATCAGGATCTTGTCGATAAAGCCAACGATCTTCCGCATTTGCGGCTCGCGCAGGCCGCGTGTGGTGACCGCCGCCGTACCCAGGCGCATGCCGGAAGTGACCATGGGCGACTTATCGTCGAATGGTACCATGTTTTTGTTCAGCGTGATATCCGCGCTGACCAGCGTCTGTTCGGCACGCTTGCCGGATATTTCCTTGTTGCGCAGGTCGATGAGCATGCAGTGGTTGTCGGTTCCGCCAGAGATGATCTTGTAACCGCGGTCCGTAAATGCTTCCGCCATGGCCTTGGCGTTCTTGATCACCTGCAGGCAATACCGGAAGTACGCATCGGTAAGGTTTTCCTCGAAAGCCACCGCCTTGGCAGCAATGACGTGTTCGAGCGGGCCGCCCTGCGTACCCGGGAAGACGGCGCTGTCGAACAGGGATGACATCATGCGGATCTTGCCCTTGGCCGTATGCAGGCCGAAGGGATTTTCAAAGTCCTTGCCCATCAGCAGCATGCCGCCGCGTGGTCCGCGCAACGTCTTGTGCGTGGTGGTCGTCACCACATGGCAGTGTGGCAGCGGATCGTTGAGCAGCCCGCGGGCAATCAGGCCCGCCGGATGGGCGATGTCGGCCAAAAGGAACGACTGATGTGCATCGGCAATCTCACGCAGCTGCTTGTAATCCCAGTCCCGGCTGTAAGCCGAGGCGCCGCATATGATCAGCTTCGGCTTTTCGCGATGTGCAATCTGCTCCAGCTGGAAATAGTCGACCTCACCGGTATCTTCATTCACGCCGTAGAATGACGACTTGTACAGCTTCCCGGAAAAATTCACAGGTGATCCATGGGTCAGGTGGCCGCCATGCGACAGGTCGAAACCCAGGATCTTGTCGCCGGGCTTCAGCAGGGCCAGCATGGCAGCGAAATTGGCCTGGGCGCCTGAATGCGGCTGTACGTTGACCCACTCCGCATGGAATAGCGTCTTGGCCCTGTCGATGGCCAGCTGTTCGACCTGGTCCACCACCTCGCAGCCACCGTAATACCTGCGGCCCGGCAACCCCTCAGCGTATTTGTTGGTCAGGCATGAGCCCATGGCCTGCATCACCTGCGGGCTGGTGAAGTTTTCCGAGGCGATCAGCTCCAGGCCGTCACGCTGCCGCTTCAGCTCTTTGCGGATGAGGTCGAAAACTTTCTTGTCTTTCTGCATTTGGAAAAAGTTAGGTTCGGTGGTTCAGGAAAAATCGATTTCTGTACTGTCGCCGATATTGAGGCTTTGGCTCAGTCCCTTCAAATAGACGTCGCTCCCAATGACCGACTCGTGCAAAACGGCCGTATCCAGTTCGGCATATGCGCCGATGATGGAGTCGGAAATGATGGATGACCGTACCGTGGTGTTTTCGCCTATCGAGACGTTGGGACCAATAATGGAATCACTGATGTCGCACTGTTCGCCTATAATGGTCGGGTGGATGATGACGGTGTTTTTGAACTTGTACTTCTTCTTCCCGGTATCGACCTTCTTCAGCATGATGGCATTCGTCTCCAGGAGGTTCGCCTTGCTGCCGCAATCGAACCAGCTGCCCACGGGAAAGGTCTCGCATACGACGCCCTGCTCGATCATGCGCTGGATGGCATCCGTGAGGTTGAACTCCTCACGGGTACGGATGTTGTTCTTCATGGTCCATTCGATGGCGTCGAACAGCGTCCGGGAATCCTTGATGTGGTAAATGCCCACCATGGCCAGGTTCGACTTGGGAATGCTGGGCTTCTCCGCCACCCTCACAATACGCCCTGCACCGTCAGCCTCCACCACGCCGAACTGCCGTGGATCGTCCACCTTCTTCACACCGAAAGAGGAATGTTTATTTTTCAGCACCGAGGCGATATCGAATTCAATCAGCGTATCACCAAGCACGATGAGCATGTCCTCGTCGGCCCGCACCTTGTCGCGGGCCAGCCACAGGGCATGACCGGTTCCTTCGCGCGGCTCCTGGACCACGAAAGTGGACTTGAGTTTCGGGTACTTGCCTGAAACGTATTCCTCGATCTTGTCGCCCAGGTGGCCAATGACAAAGATGAATTCATTGAAACCGGCCTCCACCAGGTAGTCCACGATATGGGACAGGATGGGCTTGCCGGCCACCGGTACAAGGGCCTTGGGCTGGGTATGTGTATGCGGGCGCAGCTTGCTCCCGACGCCCGCCACGGGCACGATGATTTTCATAAAGCAGGGTTGCAAATTTATCAATTGCCCTGAGGAAAAGAAGTTACAGGGAATATTGACATAAATAATTGATAATGATAAGGATAGCTATTAAAACAGTGCTTTTTTCAGCGCTTGCGGTCTCCGGGGCCCTGCTGCTGTTTTTTGGTGTTAACTTCCTCATATCCAACACAACGGCAGGCAGGATCAAGGTTGATCCAACGGATATTCCGGTCCTGGACATGGGGGTGGTGCCCGGTGCAGGTGATTCGGTTAACAACCTGTATTTCAAGGGCCGTGTCGATGCGGCTGCCCGGCTGTACAGCGCCGGCCGTGTGCATTCCCTGGTCCTGGTGGGACTGAGCGACGGCCATCTCTACCATGAGCCGGAAAGCCTGGCGCAGGCTCTCATCCTCCGGCAGGTACCCCCATCGGCCCTCATCCTTGACACCAATGCCAGGAGGACGTTTCCCACCGTATTGCGTGTCCGCGAACTTGCAGGGGGCAAAACGGTGGTTTTCATAAGCCAGCGGCGGCACCTGGAACGGATCCTGTTTATCGCACGTAGCACCGGCCTGCCGGCTTATGGCCTTGCGGCCGATGAGGATCTGCCTTACCAACACCCGCATTATCACCGGTTACGCGAATATTTCGCACGTTTGCGCTGCGCCTGGGACTGCCTGTCCTTTGTCTTTTCAGGCTGAATTGGGATACTCATATATATAATATGCATACCGAACCGAACAGGGTTTGCGATCTGCTGGGAATCCGGTATCCCATCATCCAGGCGGGCATGGTATGGTGCAGCGGCTGGAAGCTGGCCGCCGCCGCGGCTAATGCCGGGGCCCTGGGCCTCATTGGCAGCGCCTCCATGTACCCCGATGTGCTGCGGGAGCATATCCGCAAATGCCAAAAGGCCACCGACAGGCCCTTCGGCGTGAACGTGGCTTTGCTCTACCCCGAGATTGACAAGCTCATGGAGATCATCACGGGTGAAGGGGTGAAGATTGTCTTTACTTCCGCGGGCAACCCCGCCACGTGGACCGCCTTCCTGAAGGAAAGGGGGGTGACCGTGGTGCATGTGGTCAGCAGTTCGAAGTTTGCACGAAAGGCCGCTGATGCCGGCGTCGATGGGGTGGTGGCGGAAGGCTTCGAGGCGGGCGGCCATAACGGAAGGGAGGAAACCACCACCATGTGCCTCGTGCCCATGGTCTGCGATGCCGTCTCCATCCCCGTCATCGCTGCTGGCGGCATTGGTACTGGGAAGTCGATGTGCGCAGCTTTTGCTCTTGGAGCGGAGGGCGTGCAGGTCGGTTCCCGGTTTGTGATGTCGGAGGAGTCATCGGCACACGCCAACTTCAAACAGGCCGTTGCTGATGCGAAGGAAGGCGATACGCTGCTTACGCTGAAAAAGCTCACGCCCGTGCGGCTGATCCGCAACAGGTTTTTCGACCAGGTCCGGGAAGCCCAGGACCGCGGTGCTTCGGTCGATGAGCTGAAAGCACTGCTGGGCAGGGCGCGTGCCAAGCAGGGCATGTTCGAAGGGGACCTCGATGAAGGGGAACTTGAGATCGGGCAGGTGAGTGGCGCCCTGGCAGAGGTGAAGTCCGCCGCGGATATCGTGAGGGAGATCTGGGAGGAATTCGAAATGACGCGGAAACGGTTGGGTGAGGGTTGAAAGAGGCCGTTGCAGATTTCCGTCATTGCGAGGAGGGCTGACGCCCGGCAGGGATCGGGCCGACGCGGCATTCCCGAACCAATACCCGAATGTCTTTCCATCGAATAATATTTCAGGGCAGGAGATTGCTTCGTCGCTGCGCTCCTCGCAATGACGGATTCCTGTCCGTGATCCCTGCCTGCATCACCTTCGCCCCGGGTAACGGGGCTCCGGCGGAGCAAGGCCGGCAGGCAGGCGTGAACCGTGACCGGTTGCGAATGGACTTCGATTCGTCAAAAGCTTCAAATCTAAAACCAGACATCGCTAATCTTAGATCGCTAGTCGGGTCATTTACTTGTAACGGCAGTCCACTATCTTCTATCTTTGCCCCGTGATCAATTTCGAACGATTCACCCTGCCCAATGGCCTGGTAGTGCTGGTGAACGAGGATCCGGGTACACCACTGGTGGCGATGAACGTGCTGTACAAGGTGGGGGCCAGGGACGAGCATGAAGACAAGACCGGTTTCGCCCATCTTTTCGAACACCTGATGTTCGGCGGATCGGCAAACATTCCCAATTACGACGAGCCGTTGGAAAAGGCCGGCGGGGAGAACAACGCTTTTACAAACAACGACATTACGAATTACTACCTCACGATCCCGGCCCAGAATATCGAAACGGCATTCTGGCTGGAGTCGGACCGCATGGCAGGCCTTGCGTTTTCCGATCACAGTCTCGAGGTGCAACGGCGGGTAGTGGTCGAGGAGTTCAAGCAGAATTACCTCAATTACCCTTACGGCGATGCCTGGCTGCTGCTGAAGCCGCTGGCCTACAAGGTGCATCCTTACAGGTGGAATACGATTGGCAAGGAGGTCTCGCATATCGAAAACGCCACCATGCACGATGTTCGGGATTTCTTCGGCCGGTTTTACCATCCGCTAAACGCGGTGCTTTCCGTTTCCGGAAATGTGAAGACATCGCAGGTGCGGAACCTGTGCGAGAAATGGTTCGGGCCCATCGCCACGGGCCGGGCGCCCGCCCGCGATTACCCCGCCGAACCGGGGCAGCATGAAAAACGTACCCGGGTGGTGCACCGGCCCGTACCCGGCGCCAGGCTCTACAAGGTGTATCACTGCTGTGCACGGACCGATCCTGAATTCCATGCTACCGACCTGCTGGCAGACATCCTCTCCAAGGGACATGCCTCACGGCTGCACAATTCGCTGGTGCGCAACCGCCAGGTGTTTACCGAGATCCATGCGTATCACAGCGGCGATCTCGACAAGGGACTGCTCGTATTCGAGGGCCGTCTCGTGGACGGGGTGTCCATGGAGGACGCAGAGGCCGCACTGATGCAGGAAACGGCGAAACTCACGCACAACGCCGTGCCGGATGCTGAGCTGACCAAGGCCAAGCAGATGGCGGAGGCCATGGAAATCTGTTCTGAAATCAAGAATGCACACCGCGCGCTCAACCTGTCGTTTTACGAGATGCTGGGCGACGCCTCGCAGGTAAACCACGTCACGGAAAGGTATAACGAGGTGACGGGCGCGCAGATCCTGGAAGTGGCCGGACAGGTGCTTGCCGAGGACAACAGCTCGGTACTTTACTATCACCCCCAACATGCAAATGGAAACACCGGACAGGACCAGGGAGCCGCGCGTAAGGCCAGCGCCTGAACTTCGTATACAAGAACCGTTAGTTGAATCACTGTCCGGCGGCGCCCCGCTGTACGTCATCCCAGGGGGCCAGCAGGAGGTGTGCCGCGTGGAGTTGCTGTTCCGTGCGGGCACGCGGGAAGACCCCAACCGCCTGCTTGCTCCCGCGGTGAGTGCCCTGCTGCTGAACGGGACCGCGCAACGGACCGCTGAGCAGATCGCGGAACGCATCGAATTTTTCGGGGCTTCCGCCGATTGCGACAGCTCCGCGGAGTATGCCGCAGTATCAGTGGTATGCCTGAACAAGTTCCTGGGAGAGGTGGTGCCCGTGATCGCAGAGGCGATCCTCGGGGCCTCCATCCCGGAACGGGAACTGGAATTGTATATCACGCAGAGCATGCAAAGACAGCGCGTGCAGAATAAGAAGGTGGGTTATGTCTCGCGTAAGCTCCTGCATCGTGCATTGTTCGGTAATGACTCTCCGTACGGGCACTACCAGTCGGAAGAGGAATATGCTGCACTGGATCGCCGGATGCTGGCGGGTTTTCACAAGGGCAATTGCCGCAATCTGGCCGGCATCATCGTATCCGGAAAAGTCGCCGACAGCGAAATTGAACTCATAAGCAGGCACCTGGACGGTTTCGGGTCCGTGTCAACGGAGTCCGTCGCGGCAGGGAACGGCCATCGGCCGCAGCCTGAAAAGATCCGCCGTGAATGGCCGGATGCCATGCAGACCTCCCTGCGCCTGGGCCTGCCGCTGTTCGACCGCCGGCACCCGGATTTCATCCCGATGAAAGTCCTCAACTGCATCCTCGGCGGGTATTTCGGGTCACGGCTAATGTCCAATATCCGGGAGGACAAGGGATACTCGTATGGAATCGGCTCAGCCGTGGTGCCGCTTTCGGGGACAGGGTTCATGTACATCTCCACGGAGGTGAACAAGCAGTCCCGGGAAGATGCGCTTAATGAAATATATGCTGAAATTCAGGAGCTTACTGATACCAGGGTAGGCCATGAAGAGCTGGATCTCGTGCGGAATTACATGGCCGGCATGCTGCAGCGCGGCTTCGACGGTCCGTTTGCCGCGGCCTCCGCCTTCCGGAATGTCATGCTTTCAGGAATGGACCTTTCGTATTACAGGGACTTCATGCGCGGGCTGATGGACGCCACACCGGGAAAGCTTCAGGAACTGGCAGGGCAATATCTTCAAAAAGAGTCCTTCTGGGAGGTCTCCGTGGGCTAAAATCATACAAAAGTATTATTTTTCAATCCGGGCCCGAAAACCCCCGAAATATTCGCCCAAAACCGTGGATAACTCACTAATAAATAGTGGGTTTTAACCTTTTCACCCGTATATTTGTTGGGTACTGTAGATAAGCAGGCGAACGATGCGCATTGCGGATGCAACCATTTGGCTTCGAAATGCATCAAACTAATTAAGAACCAAAATACCAGCTCATGAGATTGGCCAAGTCGATTCTGTCATTTTTTATAGTGATTCTGTTTGCGCAAAGCGCACATGCCTCACATGGCATGGGGGGAGAGATTACGTGGTGGTGTAACGGAACAAGTTATGTGTTCCAGTTGAAGTTTTACCGTGACTGCAATGGTATTCCCGGCCCCCAGAATCTTTCCCTGCAAACGAATGTCCCGGGGATTTCAAGTATCCCGATGAACCTGATCTCCCAGACGGATATCAGTCCCGATGGCTCGAATACGTCCGGTTCCTCCAATTGTCCCACCTGCCCGTCGGGCGGCAACGGCGCCGTGGAGGAGTTCGTTTTCCAGTCCAACCCTACCGTGCTGCCCGGCACGCCACCTGCCACCGGGTGGACGTTCTGGTACAAGTCATGCTGCCGCAGTGGTGCGCTGGACAACGTAGTCAACGGGGGAAGTTATGGCTTCGCCCTGCGGGCCAGGATGTTCCCGTACAACAATTTCGTGGCGGGACAGTGTAATGACGCATCACCTTATTTCGCTGAGAAGCCGAGTACGATCATCTGCACCGGCTACCCGTTCACCTATAACCACAACGCCATCGACCCCGAGCTGGATTCGATTTCCTATTCGTGGGATATCCTGCTGGACGACAACAACAATCCCCCGAACCAGGCGGTACCGTTCGCGCCGGGGTATTCAGTGATCAGTCCATTGCCCAGTGTAAACCAGCACCCCCAGAACCAGGCGGTCACGCTGGATCCATTGACGGGAGAGATCGAGTACACCTCGTTTACGCAGGGCTATTTCGCCACCTGCATCAAGGCTTCGGCCTACAAGTGCGGCGTGCTTGCCGCCGAGGTATGGCGGGAGATCAACGTGGTCCTTATCTCCGGATGCATCATCCCCACGTTTAACGTACCGAACAACCCGCCGGACGTAACGGTCATCGACCGCAAGACCGGTTTCCCGCTGCCGAACAACTCCTTCGTCGTCTATGCAGGCGACACGGTGATGCTGCGGCTGAATGCCCTCGATAACGACCCGCATCCGATCCTGGGCGTGCAGACGGTGACCTTCAGCGCCAGTGGCAGCGAATTGTCAAATACCTATACCAACCCAAACACCGGATGCATCCTGCCGCCATGTGCCACCACCAACCTGGCGCTCCCGCTGTCGGCCCCGTTCGGGACCCAGCTGCTGTTCGACTGGCAAACCACCTGCGGGCACCTGGGCTTCGATACAGCCTGTACACACATCAGCAATACGTATAACTTCGTCATCAAGGTCAGCGACGACTATTGTCCGGCCAATGCGATCGATGTCACAACCCTTTCCCTGACCGTCACCCGTCCCCCCAAGCTGGATCCGCCCGAGATAAAGTGCGTGGACGTGATGAACCTGGCCGGTGATGTGGAGCTGACATGGACACCACCCTCACCAAGGGATACCTTCAACACCTTTGCCCAATATGAAATTTACGGGGCTACCACGCTTGCCGGACCATGGATCAAGATGGACAGCATTTACGGCAGCCTGAGCGACTTCTATACAACCAACCTGGTCATCCCGGCAGCCAAGCAACAGACCCTTCTGGGAACGGATGCCCAGCAGCAGGGTCTCTATTTCCAGATGTACACCCGCTGCGGCTGCGACAGCGACAGCGTTTCCGCGCCTTCCAACGTGGCGCGCTCCATGTACGTGACGACGGGCCCGCAGCCGAACGGCTCCGTGGACGTGACCTGGAACCCGGTGCACAACCCGCTGCTGTCCACCTCCAACCAGATGTACTATATCTGGAAGGAGTTCCCCATCGGGACATGGACGCTGATCGATTCCACGCAGCATCCCAACACCTCGTACAACGACCTTACCACGCAGTCGATCTGTGACGACACGCTGGCTTACCGGATCCAGACATCCGACACCGGGCCACCCTGCGAGTCGTGGTCGTCGCATGGCGGCATCCACGTGGTCAACAGCGCACCGCTTGCGGTGATCTCGCCGTCAAACCCGTCCTTCTGTACGGGCGGAAATGTGACGCTTACCGCCAATCCGGGCGGCTCGAACTACCAGTGGTCGGGCGCTGCCACCGGCAGCGGGCAATCCATTCTCGCTACCGCACCGGGTACGTATACCCTTACCGTTACCTACAATCCCGGCGGTTGTACCAGCGATACCCTCATCACGGTGGTGCAGAACGTGGTACCCACGGCCACGCTGGCCGGCACGGCAGCGATCTGTGACGGCGACCTGACCAACCTGACCATCACCTTCACCGGTCCGGGTCCCTGGAACTACGAATACAACACGCCAGCCGGCACGTCCGGCATCCTGAGCACGGGCACCAACCCGCTTGTCATCCCGGTAAGCCCGTCTGCGTCGTTCAACTATACATTGCTCTCCCTGAGCAATGCCGACTGCCCGGGAACCATTGCGGGCAATGCGAATATTACCGTAAACCCGCTGCCGCAGGCCACGCTCAGCGGATCGACCGCGATATGCGATGGAGAAACGACAGGGCTTAACATCGCCTTCTCCGGTGCACCCGGGCCGTTCTTCTACACGTACAATCCCGGAGCCGTAATGGTGGGCCCGGTAGGCAACCCGGCCACGCTTAACGTGACACCGGCTGCCACCACCAACTACACACTCGTTTCGGTAAGCAATGCCCTGTGTGAAGGCAATGTGGCCGGCAACGCCAACGTGGTGGTAAATGCCATCCCGCAGGCTGCCATATCAGGTACCACCGACATCTGCGACGGGCAAAGCACGAACGTTTCCATTACGTTTTCCAATGCCCCGGGCCCTTACGACTTTACGTACAACCCGGGTAATGTTACCGTGCTCGGGGCCAGCAGCCCCCATGTGATTCCTGTCACGCCGGGCGCCACCACCAGCTATACGCTCGTGGCGGTGGCCAATGCCAATTGCCAGGGTACCGTGAGCGGAAATGCTACCGTTACGGTGCATTCACTGCCCACTGCCGCGCTTACCGGTACACAGGATATCTGCGTCGGTGAATCCGCGAACCTGAACGTAACCTTCGCCAACGCGCCCGGTCCGTACGACTTTACCTACAACCCGGGTAACATCACGGTGAACGGTGCGACCAGCCCGCATCAACTCAGCGTGACACCGGGTGCCACGACCAACTATACGCTGGTGGGTGTGAGCAACCAGTGGTGCACCGGTTCCGTTTCCGGTACCGCCACGATAACGGTCAATCCGCTCCCAACGGCCCAGATCACCGGAACGCAAACGATCTGCGACGGAGACCCTGCCACGCTGAATGTCACTTTTACCGGCACAGGCCCGTGGAATTACAGCTACCTCGCCAACGGCAATCCCGTGGGCCCCTTCAATGTGGCTGCTTCACCGGCTACTATCAACGTGTCACCGAATGCCACCACCACATACACGTTGCCACCGACCATATCCGATGCCAACTGCACCGGCACCGGCACAGCCGGCACGGCAACCGTTACGGTGACACCGCTGCCGACGGCCGCCATCAGCGGCACGACCGCGATCTGTGACGGCCAGTCCACCAGCGTGACCATTAACTTCGCCGGCCAGGCACCGTATATCTACAGTTACCTCGAGAATGGTAACCCGGTAGGGCCGTTCAACACGAACAACGCCTCGGTATCCATACCCGTTTCCCCGACATCTACCACTACCTACACGCTTCCGGTATCGATATCCGGAAACGGCTGCGACGGAACCACGTCAGGCTCCGCCGTGGTGACCGTCCACCCGCTGCCGACTGCCCAGATCACCGGTACGCAAACCATCTGTGACGGGGAGCAGGCGACACTCAACATTACCTTCACCGGCACCGGTCCGTGGGATTACAGCTACATGGAAAACGGTACGCCTGTCGGGCCGTTCACCTCGAACACCGCCACGGCCGTGATCAACGTGACACCGTCCGCGACGTCCACCTACACGCTGCCGGCAACCATATCGGATGTGAACTGCACCGGCACCGCCACTTCCGGTTCCGCCGTGGTGACGGTTACCCCGCTGCCCACGGCGTCGATGAGTGGTACCACTGCCATCTGTGACGGCCAAAGCACGAATGTGACCATCACGTTCAATGGCCAGGCACCGTACACGTACAGCTATCTCGAAGGCGGCACCCTGATGGGTCCCTTCAATACGAACGCGAACAGCGTGACCATACCGGTATCCCCCACGACCACGACCACCTATTCGCTGCCTGCCGTGGTTAACGGCAATGGCTGCGACGGTACCACGTCAGGTAACGCGGTCATCACCGTGCACCCGCTGCCGACAGCCGTCGTCGCGGGAACGCCGGAGATCTGCGTGGGCGACCAGGCCACGTTTAACATAACGTTTGCCGGAACACCGCCGTTCGATTACACCTATTCCGATGGCACCAATACCTTTGGTCCGTTTACGGCATCCGCCAACCCCGAAGTGGTGACGGTTTCCCCGTCGGCCACCCTGACCTATACCGTGGTGGCGGTGAGTGACGACAATTGCACCGGCTCCGCCAGCGGGCAGGCCACGGTGACGGTCCATCAGCTGCCGACCGCGCAGATCAGCGGTACGCAGACCATATGCGACGGTGACCAGGCCAACCTGACGATCAACTTCACGGGCCAGGCGCCATTCACCTACGAATACACGGATGGCATCAGCACCTTCGGACCGTTCAACACGAACAATGCTTCGGTAACCTTACCCGTCTCCCCATCGGTCAACACCACTTACACGGCCGTGATGGTGAACGATGACAAATGTACCGGTACGGTTAGCGGCCAGGCGATAGTATCCGTAACACCGCTGCCTACTGCCACCCTCATTGGCAACCCGGTTATTTGCGACGGACAGAGCACCACGCTGACAGTCAACTTCACAGGGGTGGCGCCATTCGACTACAGCTATTCTGACGGTACGAATGTGTTCGGACCGTTTACGTCCAACAATACGTCCGTAACCCTTAATGTGGCGCCGACCAGCACCACGAACTACAGCCTTACCGCCACGGTAACCGGTGCCGGTTGTACCGGTACGACCAGCGGACAGTCCACTGTCACGGTGCACCCGTTGCCAACGGCCACGGTAGTTGGTAATTCCACCATCTGCGACGGTGAGCAAACCTCGTTCGACATTACGTTCACGGGCAACCCGCCGTATGATTACACGTATTCGGACGGGACCACTACTTATGGTCCGTTCAACACCAGCAGTCCCACGGAGACGATCATCGTCACCCCATCGACCACGACCACTTACACGGTAACCGTGGTGAGTGACGTGAATTGCACGGGTTCTGCATCGGGTCAGGCCCAGGTGACGGTGAACCCGCTGCCCACGGCCACGCTCACGGGTACAACGGATATTTGCATCAACAACAATGCGAACCTGTCGCTTGCCTTTACAGGCACTGCGCCATTCACATATTCCTACAATGACGGGACCACGACTTTCGGGCCGTTCGTGACCAGCAACAACCCGGCGTCCATTTCCGTTGCCCCGGGCAATACCACTACCTATACAGCACTGACGGTGAGTGACGACAACTGTACCGGCACGGCATCAGGACAGGCGACCGTAACCGTCCATGAACTGCCCACGGCGGTGATCAGTGACGACTCTGAAATTTGCTTCGGTAAGCCCACGTTGTTCAAGGTCACCTTTAACGGGGCCGCGCCTTATACCTACGAGTATACGGACGGCACCAGTAATTACGGGCCGTTCAGCACCAGCAACAACCCTGCAACCATATCCGTTTCACCAGGGGTAAGCACAGTCTACTCGCTGGTGAGCGTATCTGATGCATGGTGCGTGGGCTCCGGGTCCGGAACCGCATCCGTAACCGTGAACCAGCTCCCCACACCGGCTGTCACAGGCATAAACGAGATCTGCGATGGTGAGTCTACCACCTTCACTACCGGATTGTACGTGGGCTACCAGTGGTCCAACGGCGAAACCACGCAGGCCATCAATATCAACGCCGGCGGCAACTACGTGGTGACCGTAACCGACGGGGAGGGATGTACCAATACCGCCGCATTGCTGCTGACCGTCCATGAAACACCGGTAGTCAGCTTCACGCATGATACTTCCCTGAGCTGCGAAACAGTGGCCATCAACCTGATCAATACCTCCAGCTACCCGGCAGGCTCCATGTTCTACTGGGACCTCGGGGACGGCGAGTTTTCCAGCGAAGCCAGCCCATCGCATATATACCCGGATTCAGGGTTCTACACGGTTTCCCTGGCGATCATTTCACAGGAAGGCTGCGCGGACAGCACGGAACAGCAGATTTATGTCATGTATTACCCGCTTCCCATAGCCGAATTCGATCTCGATCCACGGGAGGTCAGCGTGTTCAACAGCTCCGTGCAGTTCACGGACCAGTCCCAGCATGCCGTTTCATGGTTCTGGGATTTCGGGAACGGCGCCACGTCGTACCAGCAGAACCCGCTGGTTTATTTCGATGAGCCGGGTAAGTTCTTCGTGGACCTTACCGTAACCAACATCACCGGATGTAAGGACCGATACAGGGAAGAGGTGTATATCACCCCATTCTTCGTTCCCAATGCCTTTACACCCAACGGCGACGGCCTGAACGAGACGTTCTTCAATGTTGGCTACCAGATGGACGTGAAGAGCTATAGCATGAGCATCTTCAACCGCTGGGGCCAGAAGGTATACGAGAACTCGGATATCAGGGAGTCCTGGAATGGCACCGACCGGAGCGGAAACGCCGCACCGCAAGGCACCTATGTGTATGCCATCAAGGTGATGACCAGAACAGGCAAGGAATACTACTATTCAGGGGCACTCAACCTGATCCGGTAGCCGGCTGAAAAAACAGTGAACTCCGTCCCGGTTTCCGGGACGGAGTTTTTTTATTCATGGGCATTTCAGGTAATTCCGGGACCAATATTTAACTTTGCAAAGAATGCTTACTAATTGAAAATCATGAAGAAAATATTGTTACTGGCCGCCGTATTCGCTTATGGCACCGCGGCCGCGCAGGACACCCACTACGGTGAAAAGATCGATTCCAAAAACGCCATTTCAATGCAGGAAATGCAGGAGAAGCTTGAGGGAAAGGAATCCGTTGATGTGAAGGTCGAGGCCGAGGTGCAAGGTGTTTGCCAGATGAAAGGATGCTGGATGGAGATTGACGCCGGGGATGGGGAGACCATGCGGGTGAAGTTTAAGGATTACGGTTTTTTCGTTCCAAAGGACTGTGCAGGAAAGACCGCTGTGATGCGGGGTACGGCACGGGTTGAGGAAACGACCGTCGCCGAGCTGAAGCACTATGCCGAAGATGCGGGAAAGTCAGAGGAAGAGATCGAGGCCATTACGGAGCCCCGGCGGCAACTGGTGTTTGTCGCCGATGGCGTAATCCTGAAGGACTGATACCTGTTAGCCGGCTGCCCGCGTGCAGCCTGGATAGATGTCAGGAAATCCCGTGAAACTTATCGAATGCCCGCGTGATGCCATGCAGGGACTGAAGGGATTTGTGCCTACGGAGGTAAAGGCCTCCTACATCAATTCATTGCTGCAGGTGGGTTTTCATACCATCGATTTTGGAAGCTTTGTATCACCCAGGCATATTCCCCAGATGCGGGATACAGCTGATGTGCTGGCCAGGCTTGAGTTGAATGGGACCGGTACCCGCCTCCTGTCCATAGTGGCAAATGAACGTGGGGCAAGGGAGGCCCTGGCTTTTGATGAAATATCCTTCCTGGGTTTTCCGTTCTCCATCTCCGAGACATTCCAGCGACGGAATACGAATGCCTCTATCAGCGATTCCCTGGAAACCGTGAAAGTAATTTATGACCTTTGCCGGGCAGCCGGCAGGGAACTGGTCGTTTACCTTTCCATGGCCTTCGGTAATCCCTATGGAGATGAGTGGAATACGGATATTGCCGGTCAATGGACAAACGAAATGGCCGGCCTTGGGATCCGTACGATATCACTTGCGGATACCGTTGGCATGGCCAGGGAAGCGGATATCAGGCAAATGTTTGCCTCCCTGGCGCAGGACTGCCCGGATGTGGAGTTCGGTGCCCACCTGCATTGCAAGCCCGGAAACTGGCTGGGCAAGGTGCAGGCCGCCTGGGACGGCGGATGCCGCCGGTTTGACTCGGTGATGCGGGGCATGGGAGGCTGTCCCATGGCGGAAGATGAGCTGGTGGGTAACCTGGCCACAGAGAATTTGGTCCAGTTTCTGGAAGAAAAGAACGTTGAAACCGGATTGGATAAATTGCGTTTTAATAAAGCATTGGAAGCTTCCAAACCCGTATTTGTATAAGTACCTGTTTTTCAGTTTGATAAAGAACCTTAAGATAGCATTCAGGCCTTGGTTGTTGTTACTGGCTTCATTTGCCATGGCCTCACTCACGGCTTCCGGCCAGGAAAAGGGCTACCTGGAGGTGGTGGGCAAGGTGCAGCAGGACGGGAAAGGGCTGGAAGGGGCACTGATCAAGATCTACAAGGGCAATGAGCCCATCGACGAAATCCTGACTTCCGGCAATGGCAGGTTCATCCTGAACCTGGATTTCCAGTACGAGTACACGCTCTTGTTTTCCAAGAAAGGGGCCATTACCAAGTCGGCCATCATCGATACCCATATCCCGCAGGAAAATGATTTTATGTTGTTTTCCATCAAGTTCAGAATGGACCTGTTCCGGACTGCCGAGGACGAGATCCAGGCCGCCCTTCCTGAGAAGCCGGTGGTGAAGTACGGATATGACCAGTCGATAGACGACTTCAATTTCGACAAGAGCTATTCCGAAGTACGGAAAGAGGAATACAAGGAATTCAAGGAAGAGCAGAAGACCGTCATCGCCAAGATGAAAAAGGATTCCGTCGACCGGGCTAATTACCTCGCACAGGTTCAGGCGCAGGCCGTCGCAAGGGAAAAAGCCAGGAAGGACAGCATCGAAACAGTGCAGAAGGCCATTGCGAAGGCCCGTGAAGATTCCATCCGCGAAGCGGAAAAGGAAGCGGCGCGCCTGGCCGCGATACGTGAAGACTCCATAGCCAGGGCGCAGGCGCAGGCGGCAGCGAGGCAGGCGGTCATTGAAAAAGCACGGCGTGACTCCCTGGCCGCGGCGGAAAAGGAAGCAGCGCGACTGGAAAAAATAAGGCAGGACTCGATCGCGAAAGCCAGGGCCGAAGAGGAAGCCCTGCTGGCAGCCCTCGAAAAGGCGCGCCAGGACTCGATTGCAGCTGCTGAACGGGAAGCGGCGCGGCTGGAAAAGATAAGACAGGACTCGATCGCAAAAGCCATGGCAGCAGAAGAGGCCCGGCAGGCATCGCTGGCAAAGGCACGACAGGACTCGACAGAAGCGGCGGAACGTGAGGCGGCACGACTGGAAAAGCTGAGGCAGGATTCGATCGCCCGGGCAGAGGCGGCTGAAAAGGTACGCCTGGCCGCACTTGAAAAGGCACGCCAGGACTCTGTTGCAAAAGCGGAGGCGGAGCAAAAGGCACGCCTGGCGGCGCTTGAAAAAGCACGCAAAGACTCAATTGCACAAGCAGAGGTGGCAGAAAAGGCTCGCCTGGCGGCGCTTGAAAAAGCCAGGCAGGATTCGATCGCCAGTGCAAAGGCAGCGGAAGAGGCCCGCCTGGCAGCGCTTGAAAAGGCACGGCAGGATTCCATTGCCGCCGCGAAAGATGCTGCCGAAGCACGTGCGAAATTCGTAGCTGACTCCATTGCGCAGGCCAGGGAAGAAGAAAGACTCAGGATCATTGCAATGGAAAAAGCACGGCAGGATTCCATCGATGCGGCAAAGGCTGCAGCGCAGGCACGTGCCAAATTTGTGGCTGATTCCATCGCATCGGCACATGCCGCCGAGAAGGTCCTGCTGGCAGCACGGGAAAAAGCCAGGCAGGACTCACTGGCAAAGGCACAGGCGCAGGCCAGGGCGCGGGCTGCTTTCGTGGCAGACAGCCTGGATAAGGCCAGGATTGCAGCAGCCAGGGAAGCCAAACAAAAAGCGCTTGCTGATGCGGAAGCGAAGCGGATGAAGGACCTGGAAGACCAGAAAAAAGCACTTGCCAAGGCGCACTCGCAGAAGGAAGTGAAAACGTCCCCGTCGAGCCAGGCACTTCCGTCTCTCAATAAGGACTACCCGGAGGGTATATCTGAAGAGACGATTGAAGAGCGTAACCGGACCCTCTTCCGGACCGTTATCAGGCGATCCATCACCCAGGATGTTTTTTATAAGATCGTTTACAACTGGGGAGGTGTATTCTACTTCAAAAATGAGGTCAGCATGTCCGAGGCCAACTATACGATAGAGCTGCGGAATGTCAAAAATCGCCTGCAGGGAAAATAGTTTTATTTTCATTGTGAAATGATGAACTTTGCGGCATCATCATATTATGAGCAAAGCAGCAAAGTCAACAGGTCTTATTTTCCTTTCCTTACTGATTACATTCGTTTCGCTGGCAAAGCCGGAAGTGACGGTCGATTCCCGGATAGCAGCAGTGACCGTTTACCTGCGCGGCGCCTGGATAGAGCGGACGGCATCACTGGCTGTACCTGCCGGTTCCACAACCCTGCGTTTCGAGGGACTGTCCCCAAGCCTTGACCCCGCTAGCATAAGTGTGAAGGGTGAAGGCACGTACACCATCATGTCGGTGCAGCACAGGCTTGACCACCTCGCCCCCGAACAGGAATCACCGGCATATAAAATGGTAGAAGACAGCCTTGGGTCCATGACCTATGCACTAAAGCAATCCATGAACGGCATTGCAGTTTTGAATGAAGAGCAATCCCTGCTGCTTTCGAATAAATCTATCGGCGGGTCACAGACGGGCGTGACCGCGGCTGAGCTTGCACGAGTGGCGGATTATGTACGGGCACGACTTGGCAAGATCAGGCAGCAACTGCTGGACCGCGAGCTGGCGCGCGATTCCCTCCAGGAGGTGGTCAGCCGATTGCAGTCCCAGCTGGCCATCCTGAAATCGAAGGGCCGCCGCACCACCTCCACCATCTCGGTAGAGGTGTCATCGGACCGGTCCGTGAAAGGCACGTTGTTCCTTAAGTATATCACGCCACAGGCTTCCTGGACGCCGTTTTACGACATCCGCTCGGACGGATCAGGACCTGTGCAGCTGGCCTACAAGGCGCATGTGAGCCAGCAGACGGGTGTGCGCTGGGATGGGGTGGAGTTGACGCTTTCGACCGGCAATCCCATGGCCGCCGGATCACTGCCGGAACTGCGGCCGTGGTATCTTAGCTTCCGGCGGCCCAGGCCTGTGCTTAGAAATGCGGTCATGGACATGCAGGAAATGCAGCCTGCGGAAATGAAAAAACCGCCGCTGGCCGCCGGCGACGCGGCTTCCCTGGTGGAGGTCATGGAGAACCGTCTCAGCACCGACTTCAGGATCAGGGCGAAGAGCACGATACCCCCGGACGGAAAGACGCATACCGTGACCGTCCGCCATGCGGAAGTTCCTGCCGGCTACAGCCATGCCTGCGTGCCGAAGCTGGATCCGGGTGTATTCCTGGTCGCGCGGCTGACCGGATGGCAGGACCTCGGGCTGTTGCCGGGCAAGGCATTCGTATACCTTGACGGGGCCTACACAGGCACCTCGCCGCTGGATCCCTTCGCGACGGAAGATACCCTGCTGTTTTCCCTGGGGCGGGATCCCAGGGTGGTTACGGAGCGCAGGCAAGCCAGGGATTTCACATCCACGAAGACATTTGGCGGCAACCGGGTGCGGTCCTTCGGGTATGTCATCACGGTCCGGAATACGACAAAAGAAAATGTGCGCCTCGCCCTTGAAGATCAGGTTCCGGTATCAAGGGACAAGGACATCACCGTGAAGGCGGAAGAACTGTCAGGCGGAAACCTTGATCCGGAAACGGGACGGGTTACCTGGCAACAGTTGCTCGCACCCGGTGAGAAACAGGAATGGCGGATCACCTTTACCGTCAGGTACCCGAAAGATAAAACAGTCGGCGGTCTGTAAGTGCGGGTCCTGCCCGCCATCATTCACGTGGAATTTCAATCCTGCATCGACCTGCTGCATGAACGCTTCCGGAATCCGCTTCCGGGCCCGGAAGTTCAATTGCGGATGGCACCCGTTTCACGACGCAGGCACCCGGGATCGCCTTCCGCTGCAAAATCCAAAAGCGGGGTGCTGCTGCTGTTGTACCCCGGGGACGGCCAAACACGGTTCCTGCTCATCGAACGGGCGGACGGGGGCGTGCACAGCGGCCAGTATGGACTGCCTGGCGGAAAATACGAGCCCGGTGACGAAAGCCTGCAGCAAACCGCGTTACGTGAAGCGGAGGAGGAAACTGGAATTGCCGCCTCGAAAGTACGCATGATCGGTGCCCTGTCGGACCTTTATATCCCGGTGAGCGGCTATCATGTCTTTCCATACGTGGGCTGGTTGCCCGAACCACAGGCATTCATCCCCGATCCGGCCGAGGTCAGGCAAATCATCGAGGCTGACCTGGCCCCGTTCCTGGAAGGAGGGCTGCTCGAGGAGGCGGAATTCGAAACCAGTTACGGACGCCAGTCAGCACCGTGCTTTAATTACGAAGGAGCCAGGATCTGGGGTGCCACGTCCATGATTCTGAATGAATTCTTTCATTTGCTGAAGTGAAGGCTTACCGGCATATTTTTTTTGACCTCGACCATACCCTCTGGGATTTCGAACGGAATTCCGCCGATACGCTGCAGGCGCTGTTCCGGCAGCATGACCTGGAGCAGTATGGCGTTTCGGCGGATGAATTCATCAGTAAGTATTTTGAGATCAATGCCGCGATGTGGAACCTTTACCATCGGAACGCCATTGACCGGAAAACGCTGCGCGGTATCCGGTTCCGGAAAACATTCGAACATTTCGGGATTACCGATGGTGGGTTGAAGCAAAAGTTTCCCGAGGCTTACCTGGACCTGCTTCCCCGTCGGAAGAAACTCCTGCCCGGCTCGCTGGAAGTGCTTGAATACCTTCGGGAAGGGTATGCCCTGCATCTTATCACGAACGGGTTCAGGAATGTGCAGGAAAGTAAATTGCGGGAGTCTGGGCTCACCGGGTTCTTCGATGTGATCGTCATCTCCGAAAACACCGGCTTTAAGAAACCCGAAAAGGGCATCTTCGAACATGCGGAACGGGAAACCGGCGCGCAAGCGAAGGATTGTCTCATGATAGGCGATGACCAGGAGGCCGACATCGGCGGCGCCGTGGGAGCCGGCTGGCATGCCGTGCTTTTCAATCCCGGCCGCCAGGAAGTCACCTGCAGCCCCACGTACGAGATTTCAGCGCTCCCGGAGTTGAAAGTACTGCTTTAGAAGTGGAACGGAAGAATTCTCAGCGCCGGGTATGATTGATGATGAACGATTAGGCGTATGCATCCTTTAGAAGCCGATCCGGACGCCTGCCGAACCTGTTGAGGTGGTGCCGTGCATGACGGCCGGGGTATAAGCTTCCACGTACGCATCATCACCGGAGACCTTGCCATAAGAAAAGGAGGCGATTACAAAGGCGTCGTTGATAATCTCGTATTGTGCGGAAAGGGTATACGTGTGGCTTTTCCAGAACACCCGCTCCAGGTAGGGCAATCCAAGGCCGCTGCCACCGGTACCGGTATAGGGGTAGTTTTCTCCCTTTTCCATGAGCGAGGCGGAAGCTTCCAGGTACAGGCCGCGGAATGGACGGTAACGCACGGCGGCAAATATTTCACCTGCGTTGTCCCGGAGGTGGTGACCCAGGTTGAAGTCATTCGAGGAAAACGTGGTGGTGCTCACGAAATGCTTATATGTGCCGGGATGTGTTCGGGTGTATTCAAGGATAAAGGTCGTATTGGGCACGACAGGATGGGTGAGGGCAGCCCCGCCCTTGATGCTGAAGAAATTCGACTGTTCGTCAGGCTTCCAGAAATTCCCGATGTTCACTTCATCGATAAATACGGAAAGGTACAGGTTAAGGTAGCGAAGCTGCCTGGAATTGATGTCAAAAAACATCTGCGAATTCTGGCCTGTAAAATTACCGCCCGTATTCGTGTTGCCATGATCAACGGACTTGAAGAAATATACCGGTACGAGGTATGCCAGCTGGAAGTCGTCTGCGTAAACAATGGAGTTTCCGATCGAAAATCTAAAACCTCTCCAGGGCTTGAATGTATAAATATTTGCTGCGAGGAATTTGGGGAAGAACACCGAGCGCTGTTTAACGCCACCGGTATAGGATCTGCTGGTATCGAGTACGTTGCTTACCAGGAACCCGTGCACATAACGGAATTCAAACCAGTGGGCCGGATGCGCCGTGAATGTGATGTAGGGAAAGGAGGGGGCGTGACCTGAAAAGATGTTGGAATGGCTGTAGGTGCTTCCCCATGCGAACCGGTCTTTGACAATGCCGGCATGCCCCCATTTCCAGGCGTATGTAATGCCGCCTCTCGACTCGCTGAAATCTCCCCCCGGGTCGTCAGGCCCGTGCTTGTATACCGCTCCCGGTCGGGTGGTCAGGAACCCGGGCTGCGCCAGGAAAAGACTTTCATGGTTGTCACGCAGACTCGCATAAAAGCCCACACGGCCGCCCACATAGGCGAAAGCCTCGGCGCCGAACCACCGGTGGTAGTATCCGTCGTTCCCGTTTTTCCAGTACCTGTACCCGCCCACCGGGTTTATGGAAAGCGTAAACAGCGAGTCGCTTCGAAATAGCAGGTCATGTCTTTTCCCGTGCCCGGGATCACCCGTTTCCTTGCTGAAATCGCGCAGGTAAAAATCCAGCTGTTCCCGCTGGCCGCGTCCCAGGCTGCCGGAATCCCCGGATGCCTCCTGGAGCCAGCCGGCGATACGGTTCCTGGTATAGGGTCTGGCCACGGAATTGATGTCGATGATCCCGGTGTTGGCCAGCTCATCCAGGAACTGATACAGCGGTTGGTTTTCGATAGGGTAATAGACAGCCTGTGCGGCTGACCGGGAAACGGTCAGCGTACAGGCCAGCAAAACAAAAATGGTATGAATCCGGGTACGCAAGGGACGAAAGATAGCGCATTCAGGCAGCGCGGTCGGCCGGGGCTTACTTGCTCCGAACCCGCTTAAAAACGATATTCCACAGCGCCTTGCCAAGGTACCTCACGTCCGTGCGGAGTGGTGCTTTATCGTACGCGTCCAGGTATTTCTTTTCGGACGCCAGGATCTCCTCGAAAGTCTTGGGCATGTCCGCATAAAACGGCGGGACAAGACCGGGTTTGTAATCAAGCCGGCGCACTTTCAGTTCATTCGAATAAAGTCCCAGGTAATGGGAGCTCAGCGGCCGGACGCCCACCAGTTTAATGTCGCCTTTGAGCAGGTTTACGAACATGGGCAGTTCGTCGATCCAGTATTTGCGCAGCAGCCGCCCCAGCGTGGATATACGGAAGTCGTTCCGGAACTTGCCTCCTGGTTGCAGGGAGTTTTTCTCGTATATGTATGGCTGGAGGTATTCGGAAAACGCGTGCATCGTACGCAGCTTGTAAACGGTGATGATCTTGCCGTGCTGGCCGATCCGCCGCATCCGGCAGATGGGTCCGTATGACGGCCGTTCGTCGAAAAGTGGTGCCTTTTTTTTCCTGGCCACGTAAAACAGCAGGTTCCCGAATTCCCGTTCCTCGATCATTTCGAATCCGGCGGCATAAAGGCGGCCCATGGCTTCCGTGCGTGACAATACACGGTTACGGCCTGCCGTAATCTTGAAATAGATTTTGCGTGTGACCGGAAGCTTGGGGAAAATGCGCTTGAGAATAAAATCAAAAACATAGTATATCTCCGCCAGCCCGCGCGGGTATTTGCGAAGGATCCGGTGCTTGCGGATGTTCTTTGTCTCCATACACCCGATCAGGGTGCCGTTCGATGGCAGCTTGCCGTTCGCAGCCTTGTAAAAGGAGCTGATCCGGGGTATGTCGTTAATCCGGCAAAGGTTGACGACATGGTTGAAATAGTTGTCCGACAACGAATGGACATTGAAGATGTCATTCGTGGCCATGATGCATGTCTGGTCGGAGCCCAGCGGGACAAACTTTTTGAGGAATTCGAGCACTTCGGGGCCATAACCCCTCGAAATGGCATCTGCTGCCTTGTTTTGCTTATAAAGATCACGAACGACCCCTTCAGGTGCCATGATTTCATTCGCAACGGTTTCGAGCATAAAAAGTTCAGGTCAGGAAAAGCCCCGCCTTCCGGCATGGATGCGCTAAAATATACATTTGGATAATACAAATTCCGGGCCGGAAAGCCCTGGAATGCACAGGTTATGAACAATCAGGCGTCGCGCTCGGCCAGGTTGACGAGGTACTTTGTGAGGTCGATACATTCATTGAGCATCTTCACACGTTTTTCCTGCCATTGGGATTTGATATTTTCCTGCTGAAGCCATTCCGTGGCCCTGGATTTCAATCCTTCAAAATCTGTGGTGGGAAACGAGGCGGTAAGCTTGTATTGTTCCTCGAGTTCCCGCAGGTAACCCAGCTTTCCGGCGAAATCGTTGTACCGGAGGGCGGGCGTTCCCAGTACCGCGGCCTCGGCAGTCATGGTCTGGCTGTCGCCAATATACATGGCCGCGCCGGCAAGCGCACTATGCATGTCGGTCGGATCGATCCGGATCCGGTAATGCTCGAGGTTGCCGGCAACGGGACGTTCGGAGGTGATATGCACCTGTCCGTGGGGTTCCAGTATGGAAATTAGCTCAGTGGCCCTGGCGTCCGTGATACCCTTGAACCCGAAATCATGATGGGCGTCCAGCCCGGAAAATCGGAGGATAAAATATGGCTTACCAGCGCCCAGTTTCCGGCTGATCTCATGGTCCGGGGTGAAGTAATCCGGGTGCAGGTAAGCGAGTTCCTGGTAGCCTTTGTACCCGGTTTTTCTTTTTTCCCAACGTCCAAGGTTTACGCAATCCGGGCATAGAATGATATCCGCGAACGGGAAAGCCAGGTTCGCGAACAGCGGGATGGCATGGCTGTCGTCCTCGTTCAGCACTACAGAGGTAATACCAAGCAGTCGCCCCACATGCGTGATCTCCGCCGATGTGCCGAATAACTTATGGGGCCGGAACCGCCGGCAAATCCCCAGCATTCTTATATCCCGCTTCACCACCTGGAACCCAATGGATAACAGGTTGTTTTTCCTGCCCCTGGGATTTATATTGGTGTATGGCCATCCTGTCGCCTTTACCAGGTCTTCCAGCACATCCTTTTTCTTAATCAGAACCATGACCTCGTGGCCGCGGTTCTTCAGCAATTTGATCATATTCCGAAACAGGTGGAAGTGCGCCGGGTGTCCCAGGTAAAAAAGAAATCTCATCTGTTCAGCTTACGGGCGTCTTTTTTTGGGACCGGTTAGCAGTATCTGTGTGCAAGGTCTTTTCGGCAATGGACAATAGGGTCGCATGGGCCAGTAACATCCAAGCCTGCGACCAGCGCATGTACGAGATACGGTTGGTAAACCAGGAATGCTTCTGATAGTAAAAATAACCGGATGGATGGCGCATTTGTTCATTGGTCCATTGCGCGATCCGCATTGCGAACGGGAGGTACACTGGGTCCAGGAATGCCAGGCGCGCATGTGTGATGATTCCCTGTGCCTGGTTGTGAATCTCCACCGGCCACACCACGGGCAGCCGCCATTTGGCTCGTCCGTCAGGGAAGAACTGCTCCCGGTGGTAAAATGCCATGCCCTTGCGTAGCGCCTCAGTCGTTTTGTCTTCAAGTTGTATCACTGAACCGATCTCGTACAGTGACTCGAGCACATACCCCTGGTGGAAATCGATCTGGGTCCGTTCCCTGCCGGTGCGCACATCCAGGCTGTAGTTCCACCTGCCATCGGGTTTCTGATGGTGCAGCACGTACGCCGCAGCCTGCCTGGCTTTTTCAGCGTAATCGTCGCGTCCGTCCAGCGCTGCCGCCATGGCCAGTACCCCGGCGCCCAGTAAACTTGCATTGTAGCAATGGTCCTGCACCAGTGGTGTATAGCTGATACAAAGGCCTTCGGGCCTTTCGTCGTGCGGCAGGTCATGCATAATGAATTTTGCCGACGCGATGATCAGCGCCTTCGCTTCCTCGGAACCGGTGACGGAATAATAGGCATACAGGCCGCGTGCCACAAATCCTGTGGCGACGGCGGTGGGCGTGAACGCGCGTACGGTCTTGGTGTTTCCAGCCCAGTCGAACGGGTAACCCCATGCCGGACCTGAATATCCGGTTGCGGCATTTGTTTTCAGCCAGTTGAACAACCAGTCCATGGTCTTGCGTGTGGTTTCATCCCGTTGTTGCCGGTAAAGAAGGCTATAGGCATGAAGCAGCAGTCCCATGGCCTTTGCATTGTGAACCTTTCGGATCATCAGGAGGGGGCGTACATTAAGCGGAAACCGCTTCATGGCCTGCATGAAAAGTATGGTGGGCCATTTCCCCAGCCGGGCCACCGGCAAACGGGTGGTCAGCCCGTCATAGGGATCGTATCCCCTGAATTGCTCGCGTTCGATATACTCCCGCAGGGTGGAAAGGGCATGCTCCGGACCTGTGCCCGGCTGCCCAGTTCCGTTCGCTTTGTCCATGGCGGGTCAGATGGTGATGGTATTCCCGTTCCGAATGGATTCAACGGTCCGGAACGTTGCAAGCGAGGAGTTGTAAAGGTCCTGGAACGGGACGGGACAGGGCTGCCCGTCCTTTACCGAATCCAAGAATGCCCGGAGACAGGCGGCATGGCCCTTGTCGGGTTTGTGGGCACGGAATCGCTTTTTTTTCTTCCCGTCATAGACCTCGAGCTGCCGGTAATCATCCAGGCAGGCCACGCGGCCATTTCCGAATACCTCGAGGTATTCCTTGGGCAGGGACTTGTCGCCGTTGGAGAAATACGAAATGGCAGCGATGCTGCCGTTGGCAAAACCAAGTGTTATAGCTGTGGTGTCCATGAGGTCCGGCTGCTGTTGCATGGAGAATGCACTCACCCTGGTCACCGGGCTGCCGGCAATGAAGGTGCAGAGGTCAACGAAATGACAGACTTCCCCGATTATCCGGCCGCCACCGGTCTCCGGGTCCTGTGTCCAGTGGTCGGCGGGTACGCGTCCGGCATTAATCCGGTATTGAATGGATACGGGCGATCCCTTGTCAAAATATTCTTTCAGCGTGGCGACGAGCGGGGCAAAGCGCCTGTTGAAACCCACCATCAGGCTGGGTGTATGGGGGTGCCCGTTTTGCTTTTCCGCGAAACGGTTTCGGGCGCCTTCACCCAGCATGGCATCATACGATTCCCTGATTTGTTCCAGCTCCGTGGCATAGAGCGCAAGCGGCTTTTCAACGAATACATTCTTCCCGGCCTGGAGCGCATTGAGCACCATGCCTGCGTGCTGGTCGTGTCGGGTGGCAATGATGACCGTATTGATGCTGTCATCGCTGAATATTTCTTCGCTGGAATCAACGGCACCGGCAAACCCGTACTTGTCTGCGACATGCCTGGCTGTTTGGCCACGCGCGGTGACCACTGAAACCATTTCAACCTGTGCCGGCATGGCAGGCAGCAGAAAATTCTGTGCAAACGATCCCGCGCCAATCATTCCAAGGCGTATGGGACCGGGTGCCGGTGCCTGCCTGAGGCGAATCGAGCGTTCCGGCTGGCGGCTCGTATCGTACTTCAGCACCACCCCGGAAAATGGTTGTTTCTTATCAAGGATCAGCTGGTACGCGTCGGGCGCATCGCGGAAAGAGAACTCGTGTGTAATGAGGTGGTCCAGGTTCAGCTTGCCCTGGTCCAGCAGTTCGGTGAACGCCTGCATATTCCTGTTTTCCGTCCACCTGACATACCCGATCGGGTAATCGATGCCTTTCTCTTCGTAATCTGTATCATACCGGCCTGGTCCGTAGGAACAGGACATGCGCAACTCCAATTCCTTGCGGTAATAGGCAGGTCTGCCAAAACCAGTGGGTACGCTGCCCACCACGACCACCTTTCCTTTCTGCCGGCAAAGTGATCCGGCAAGATCGACAGGGTCCGTACTTTTCGCACCTGCCGTGATGATAACCGCATCTGCACCGTAACCATGGGTAAACCCATTAATTTTTTCCTCGAGTCCCTCCGCGTTTCGGTTAAATGCCAGGTTGCATCCCCAGGAGCCGGCCATTTTGACCTTAGCGTCATCCAGGTCAATGCCTGCGACGCGTACACCGGCGGCCTGCAGCATCTGCGCGGTAAGCTGCCCAATCAGTCCCATGCCTATCACCACCGCGTACTCTCCAAGCCGAAGGTCAGCCTGCCGGATGCCCTGCATGGCCACGGCACCCAGGGTAGCGAAGGCCGCATGTTTCAGGTTAGCGGATTCCTGGATTTTTACGGCCAGGTTTACAGGTACGGAAACAACCTCGGCATGGTTGGCGGTATTTCCCCCGCATGCCACGAAATCACCTGCTTTGAATCCTGTTACGTCATCGGCAACAGCCATCACCTCTCCCGCACAACTGTAGCCCAGCGGGGAAGGGGCCTCCAGCTTGTTCATGACCATCTGGTAGGTATCACGCAAGCCGTAGGTGCGGGCCGCTGAAATTACCTTGCGGACTTCATCCCGGCGGGCACGTGCCTTGGAAAGGTACCCCAGCCTGGCATCATGTACGGTCTTGCCTTCCGTACCGGTACTGATCACAGAATAGTGATTGCGTACCAGGATTCTTCCGGCGGTAAGCAAAGGATACGGTACCTCCAGCAGACGCATGTCCCCATCCTTCAGGAGCTGTGTAAGTTGTTCCATGTCAGTTGCTTGAAAGTTATATAATCCATTCAAAATTACGAATTAACCCTGAACAATCCGAAGGTAATCCATATATCGTGCCTGACGGGTCGATCCGATCCCGGTACAGAACGCTATGCCGGGTTGGAAAAACTTCTTTCCGCGCGGGAGCCGGGTGACATTCCGTTCCCTGCATGCTGCATGTCGGCGGAATGGTTTTGGTCCGCGGCCAGTCTGCTTGTTTGTGCACTTTAGTTAAGCCATTCGGGAATACCGATCCATATAGTCGTTTGTATCCGGGCCCGGGTATGCGCGCCCAGTCGTTGAGCAACGGCTGAAACCAGGGTTAAAGGGAGGGCATCTCCCGCAGAACGATTATCGTGAATACCCCGGCATGGAAAGAAGCGAACAGGTTCCGGTCGCTGGGTACACGCTTTAAAATTTCTATTTTTGGATGCCTTCCTGTCGGCCTGCCAAGCATGCTTTTTAATTCGTTTGAGTTTTTCCTCTTTTTCATTGTCGTCACGCTTCTGTACTTTCAGTTGCCGCACCGTTACCGTTGGATCCTGCTGCTTACCGCAAGCTGCATTTTTTACATGTTTTTCATTCCTGCATACATCTTAATCCTTGCATTCACCATTACAATCGATTATTTTGCCGGGATCCTTATTGAGCGGGCCAGCGGGAGGAGACGAAAACATTGGCTGATCCTGAGTATCTGTGCGAACGTGGGTGTGTTGGCATTTTTCAAGTACTACAACTTCCTAAACGATAACCTGGCCAGGGTATTCGGGGTGTTCGGTGGTGAGAATCCTATTCCCTACCTGGATATCATCCTGCCCATTGGCTTGTCATTCCACACCTTCCAGGCGCTGAGCTATACCATTGAGGTTTATCGTGGGCGGCAACATGCCGAAAGGCATTTTGGCATATGGGCCGTGTATGTCATGTTTTACCCGCAGCTTGTGGCGGGGCCCATTGAACGGCCGCAGAACCTGCTACACCAGTTCAGGGAAAAGCATTCGTTCAATTATTCCAGGTTCTTTGACGGGCTGAAGATGATGGCATGGGGCCTGTTTAAAAAGGTTTGCGTGGCGGACCGTCTGAGTGGTATGGTCGATTCGGTTTACAGCAATCCGGGTGATCATTACGGACTGGCCATAATTTTCGCAACGATATTTTTTTCCTTCCAGGTATACTGTGACTTCTCCGGTTACTCTGAAATGGCGATAGGGGCTGCGCGGATCATGGGCTTCACGCTTATGAAAAATTTCAATTGCCCATTTTTTTCCGAAAACCTCAAGGACCTCTGGGACCGATGGCACATCTCCCTTTCGACCTGGTTTCGCGATTACATATATTTTTCTCTAGGTGGAAACCGTGTGGAACCATGGCGCAGGTATGCAAACCTTATGTTCACGTTTACCCTGAGCGGGTTATGGCATGGCGCTAACTGGGGCTTTGTTATCTGGGGTTTTCAGCAAGGCGTATACCTGGCCATTGCCGCTTGGACCAGGGAAAGCAGGGAGAAGTTCAATGAACGATTCGGCATACTCCGGCGCACCTTTGTGTGGCGGCTTTGGCATATGCTCATTGTATTTATGCTTTTTTCCAGCGGGCTGGTATTCTTCCGGGCAGCGGATATCAATTTCGCCATTTCGCTTTTTGGCCAGATTTTCAGTGCCTGGCAACCTCAATCTCTGACGGAAGCCCTTAATGTCCACGCGACCGGGTTCGCGACTGCCCTGGCGATGCTGGTATTGATGCTGGCGGTGGAATGGAACCTCAGGGACCGCTATATTTTTCATTTCCTGAATAGATTGCCGGTATGGCTGCGCTGGGGCTTTATGCTCATGCTCGTGCTTGTGATTCTGAATCTGGGTGTGTTTGATGGGACAAATTTCATTTATTTCCAATTCTGAGGGATGATCCGCAAGCTGTCGAAACCTTTCCTGTTCCTGCTCCTTGTTGGCGCTGCCAGCCTCTGGCTGCATTTCTGTATATATCCGCGTGCCGGGCTTACATCGCCTACCTGGGGCTCTGATCGTATTTACCATAAGGCTATTTTTCTCAAGCGCCATGCGCAGCAGTTCGACGCGGTTTTTATCGGGTCTTCCATGGTGTTCCGGCAGGTTAATCCCGCTGTATTTGACAGTGCTTATATGGCTCTTACAGGAGATGAAATACATTCGTTCAATTTCGGGGTAAACTGGCTCGGGGCCTCAGAATTGCTCTACCTGATGGAGGAGCTCACCAAGGAGAGCACATTCCGGCCACGGGTTGTATTCGCAGAACTGCAGAAAATTAAAATGCCCGATTATGGCAATTTTTTTACCACGCGGGTCATTTACTGGTATACATGGGAAGGCTTCCTGTTTACCGTTCGGGGGGCGTGGCATTCCGGTTTTCCCCTATACACACGGTTGGGCACCATCGTGGCGCATGTAATTAACTATGCCGGGAGCCTGCTGAACCTTGGTTACCTTACCGAGGCATTCAGATTTCGGAATACCGTTGAAGAGACTATGGATGGCACCGGGTTCCTGGGGCCCGACAATAATGGATTTATCAGTTTGGATTACCAGCAGGAGCTCAACCGGAAGGACGACCCGGAACGGGTTTCCAGGCGGAACCGCATGTTTCTGGAGGATACTTCTCTTGTCACACGACGGAACTGGGTTTACGCAAAGGTAAGGGAAGCATTCGATGCTGATCCTTCGCTGAATGATAAGGTCAACACGGCTTATTCCAAAAGGCTTAATTCGCTGGTGTTGTCTTTCGCTGAGCTTGGCACCAGGCTCGTTTTTTTCGTGCCGCCACGGCTGGATCGGAAACAGTATTTTGAGGTCCTTCCTGTCCTGAACAGCCTGCCTGCGAAAAACAGGATGAACCTGGCCGACCCTGCGCGGTATCCCGAGTTTTACCTGGCACGATACTCGTTCGACGTTACCCATATGAATGCGGAGGGTGCCCGGGTTTATTCCTGCGCTCTAGCGGCAGCCTGGGCTGAATTAGACGCCAAGTAGTGATTTACCCTGCCTGGTCAATCCCCGGTTTGCGTGGGGGCCAAATAATTCGCATAGATGGGACAGGAATTGTTCAGACCCCTGACCGGGTCACCTTTTCGGGGAGTAACGTGAAGGCGATGATAGGGTACATGACGTAGATAAATGGCGCATACAGGTTAGGCGCGGTACTGATGGAATAAAGTACGAGGGTGGCCAGCGAGCCCAACAACAGGAATTTATATGACGGATTAAGTCTTCGAACCCTGGTCAGTATGTTAAAAAGAAAGATCAGATATACGGAAAATCCTATGAAACCGGATAGAAACATGATGCGCAGGTAATCATTATGAGTTCCGGCGGTAATATACTTGTATGGCCTGTCCATCGAAAGCGGCATACCGAAAAGCTGTGCAATAAGCGGTTGGCTGGAAAAATCCTCCCACATGCCTTCCCACCTGCCATAACGTCCGTGAAAGATCTGCCCCTCGTCACGCTCTCCCATTACCACTTCCAGGTCGGATTTTATTAACGGAAAAAATCGCTCTTCGAATGCGGCGGGCCCGAATTGAAAGATGAAAAACAGGATCATCGCAGCGAAAAGGATACCGCGTATAAAAAACCGCTTTATCAGGAAAAGGAAAAACAGCGTCAGTATAGTAATGACAATAACCGTGGTGGAGGCATGAATGATGCGCGTAAGAATGAAGAAACTGAAAAGGATTACACTGCCCGCAAGCCAGGAACGGTGCCGCCGGCTAAGAGTAATGTTTTTTCGTAACATGAAATAGCAGCAAATCAGGATGCTCTGGGTAACATATATCCCGTAGATCGCTACATCGGCATAAGCACCTTCCAGCCGTTGCATGCCCCTCGTTATGCTGGATTTGAATGGCTGGAATAACACTTCATACAAAAAAAACATGGCCGAAATGGCTGCGGCGAACAGGGTAACTGTCAGGATACCGTCTAGATCGCGCGGCGTGCGCACAAGCCTGCGGGCAAAAAAGAAAATTACAAAGGCAATGAGCGTCTGCAATGCGATCTCGAATGCATGTAAGTCCATGAAATTCTTGATTAACAATAGCAGCAACGAGAAGCAAATAAGGGCCAGCCATAAATACACGATGGTATCAGCACGGGATCGGTTGGGCTGCCGGAGATGGTGAATGCTCCAGAGACAAAGTACGGGAGTAAGCACACCCACGATATACAACGGGGAAAGAAGCGGTGAGATGTGCTTCAGGTAATAGAAATTATCGATTAAAGGCCGAAGGAGAATGAGCCAGATAAACCACTTCTGAGTGAAGTGGAGCGACCGGTACCATTCCTTCAGTTCGGCAATCCTCATGAACCGTGTAAAGTACGAATTGCGTCGGTAAAGCCGGTAACGCTGGCAGCTGGTGAAGCATGCGCCCGGATATAATCGCGTGCCCGCATGCCCATGGCTTTTGCCTCTTCCGGGTGATCGAGCAGGTGCCCGATTCTTTTTGCCACGGCTTCCGGATCTGAATAATCGACGATGTATCCTGTTTGCCCGTCCTGCACAAGGTCATATACGGCATAGGCGTTTGCGGAGGCGATGCAAGGCAGTCCGGCGGCCATGGCTTCATTGAGTACCAGTCCCCAGATGTCGAAGTCAGTCTGGAATAAAAAGCAGGTGGCCTGTGCCAGGTACTGCGGCAGTTCCTCGCGCTGGCGGTAGCCATGAAAGCGAACGATATTTTCCAGCCCCAGTGACCGGGCATGCGTCTCAAGCGCATGCCTGTCTTCACCGTCTCCGACAAGGTCAAGCACAAAATCCGAACGCTTCAGGGCCAGCGCCGCGATGGCGTCCAGCAGCCTGCTCATGCGCTTCCTGGGTACAAGGTAGCCGATGGCGAGCAGACGGGCGGGGCCTTCTGGCGGCGTGCCGACCCGCTGCCTGTCCGTTTCGTTGATAAAGAATTCCGTGTCTACGGTATTGATGGCATTGAACACACGGCCAGGGTTGGCGCCCAGCCATAACAGGTATTCGGCAGCCTTGCTTCCGTAGGCGATGCAAGCGGTGGCGCCCCTTACCAATAACCTGCGCATTAAAATCCGTAACATGGAATCAAAGCGGCCGTCCCTGCGGACGCTGCCTGACCAGATGGCATAAGGCGGCCCGCCTACCATCCGCATAAGCCGGAGTTTCATGGTAGCCAGCGAGAACCCCGTGACGATGACTGCCGAAGGCTTAATCTTTCTCACAAGTGAAAGCAGGCCCGTGTAAGTGAACATGGTCTTCTCGGAATCACCGAGCCGGATGGTTCCTGATTTCAGGATATGGTATTCAAACTCGCAAGCCGTAAGGTCAAGCTTGTATTTCCGGCGGGCATAGGTCTCTGCACCGAAAGCCACGACCAGTCGAAGGCCCTGCCGGGCTAACTCCCGGGCCAGTATATTGAAAAGCGGGATTCGGTAAGGGTTCGGAATGTTCGTCACCACCAGTACGCTATCCTTTTCCATCATCCATCCATTTCTCGAACCATGACATCAGGAAATACACGGTCCAGAGATTATTCATAAATCTTTTGTTCCCTGACTTTGTCAGGGTGAGCTGTCGTTCAATTCCGCGCTTGTCAAACACATCCCATTTCCTGCAGAAGCTGTCAGCCTGCGACGAAATGTAATCAAGCATGATGTCCCCACCCCATTCCCGTATCGGTACGTTGAATCCCTGTTTCCGCCGGTAAATGATTTCCTTTCCCAGCAGAGGCTCCAGCGCTTTCTTAAGGATGTACTTGGGTTCATTGTCCCTGACCTTGTATGAGGTGGGAATGGACAGCGCGGTATTGACAAAGTTATAATCCAAAAACGGCATGCGTGCTTCCACGCCATGTGCCATACCCAGACGGTCCGACCGGAACAGGTACCGGTTCGGGTGGAGAAAGCGGAAGCCAAGGTAGCTCATCCAGTCGCCGTAATCCCGTTTACCGCTGCCGGCGGAATCGCGCAGGAACTGGTGTTTGTAGTCCATGATGATATCATGTGAGTTAAGCCCAGCAGTCCGTTCCAGCAATCCCGGGGACAGGAAATTCCGTTTGGCGTTCTCCTTGAAACTTTTTGCGCCGCCCCAGAAAAGCTCCTGGCCGCGCGCCGCGCGCCAGAGGATCTCGGATAGCGGTGATGGACGAAACCCTGCAAGGGTCGCGGCTGCCTTCCGGATAAAGGCCGGCAGGTTGAGGTACATGCGGTAACGCGCATGGCCATGCACGTATCTCCGCCAGTTCCGGTACCCCAGCAGGAGCTCATCAGGCCCATCACCGGTAAGCACCACGATGGTACCGTGCTCACGGGCCAGTTTCGAAATGAAGTATATCGGGATGGCTGTGGTATCTGCCAGGGGCTCATCGAATATGTTCACTACCGTTGGCAGGAAATTCCTGATGTCATCTGCGGTAACCACCTGTTCGATGTGTTCAGTGCCGAATTTCTCCGCTACCTTCCTGGCATGCGGCAGCTCGTCGTATCCAGGCGCGTTTTCAAAGCCAATGGAATACGTCTTGACCCGGTAGGATTTTTGCCGGGCCATGAGCCCCACCACAGCGCTGGAATCCACTCCGCCGCTCAGGAATGCACCCACCGGGACGTCACTCACCATCCGCAGGTCTACGGAGGCCTCTAGCTGCTGGTAAAGGTCTTTTGCCAAATCCTTTTCAGAACGGCCTGCCAAATCACGGTACTCCACCTTCCAGTACATGCCGGTACGGATGGCACCATTCCGGTCCACTTCACACCAGTTTGCTTCCGGAAGTTTCCTGATGTTCCGGAACATGGTAAATGGCGGCGGCAGGTGATTAAAGGTCAGGAAATGGTAAAGCGCTTCCTCATCCAATTCCGGTTTGATCCAGGGAAGTTGAAGCAAGGCCTTGATTTCAGAAGAAAACGCGAATTTCCCGTCAGCAACGTGGTAATAAAGGGGCTTCTTGCCGGCCCGGTCACGTGCAAGGAACAGGGATTCCCGCGGTTGATCCCAGATGCAGAATGCGAACAGGCCGTTGAGCATGGAAAGGCATTCCTTCCCATACCTGGCATAAAGTGTAAGCAATACCTCGGTGTCGCTATTCGATTTGAATGACTCCCCGGGAAGTCGTTTGCGCAGCTCCTTGTAATTATATATTTCACCATTAAAAACGATTACACGGCCACCGGGTCCATGCATGGGTTGGTGCCCGGCAGGCGTAAGATCAATGATGCTCAGGCGCCGGTGACCAAGGACCAGGTTTTCATTCACATGAGCCCACGTGCCCTGGTCGTCGGGACCGCGGTGCGACAGGCAGTCGTTCATCAGCTGTACTTCAGCAGTATGAACCGGGATTCCCCCGGTGCTGAATAACCCGTTAATCCCGCACATCGATTTTTTCGTAAACCTCGTTGAAGGCAGCCTGCATGTGCTCCATGCTGAAGGTTTTAGCGTGGTCCCTGCGTTTTCCTGCCCCCGCCTTGAGGGCTTCCCTGTTTTCGTAATAGAATGCCAGCCGGGCTTCCATCGCCTCATCACCTGGGACTACATCTCCCGGATCAAGATCCTGAATAATGCGTGCCGCGGCACCGCCATCAGCATAAGCCAGAACCGGGTTGCCTGCGTACAGCGCTTCCACGGCTGCCAGGCCGAATGCCTCATTAACGGAAGGCAGCACATGTACGTGCATTTGCCTGTGAAAGTATAAAGTGTTCTTTCGAAAGCCAACCAATAGTGTATGTTCACCAATGCCAAGGTCCCTGATGAGTTGCTCGTAGCGGTGGCGGAGCGGGCCGTCGCCCACGAGCAGCAATGCCGAATCCCTGCCCTCAAGGAAGGAGGCAAATACGGAAAGCAACCTTTCTATGCGTTTCACTTCAACGAAACGTGCCACCACGCCAATGACAAATTTACCTTGCAGGCATCGTG
>JAHEKC010000132.1 GCA_024638565.1 Bacteroidota bacterium | reverse complement strand
GTTCACGCCAATATGGAAGGCTGGTCGTGAACCGGTGGAATCGGATTTCCTGTAATCGTACGCTGCCATAAACCGGTCCTGCGGTCCGTAATACCATTCAGCAAAGCGGAGCCCATCCGGTCCGGGATCCGTCAGCCGGTCATAGCGCGGGATATCAGAAGTGGTGGAGAGTTGCAGGTTAAGCCGGTGGCTGTTCCGGGTATCGGGCCGGAACAGAAACTTCTGCAGCACGTCAGCCTGGGAATAACCGCTGTTGACCTGTCGGAATTTATCGTCATTGGCAAGAACCGTATCCCTGCCACCGACCCGGTCTGCGAAAAACGGACGCTCCCCGTAAGGATGGTCATAGAACGGATTCAGTTTTGTCCCTCCCCGCAAGTGATCGAAGTCGGACCAGGTGACTGAAGTGAGTGATCCGAACCTGGGCCCCGACAGGTCGATGTCCGCATGACCGGTCAACTCCCGGTTGGCGCTGCTGAACCGGGTAAATGCCCTGATCCCGGTATGGCGGCCTGAATCGGGCAGGGCAGGGTCCCGTGTATACAGGTGGATTACGCCCCCAAGCGCGTCGCTGCCGTAAACAGTGGAAGAGGGCCCGTACAGGATCTCCGCCCGTTCCAGGATGGCATGGTCCAGCGTGATGATATTCTGGAGGTGGCCGCTGCGGAAGATCAGGTTGTTCAGGCGAACCCCGTCAACCATCAGCAGGATGCGGCTTGCTTCGAATCCGCGAATCACCGGGCTTCCGCCGCCTGCCTGGCTCTTTTGCACGGTAACGGCGCCCGCTGAAGCCACCAGGTCGGCGGTGGTTTGGACCTGAAGTTCGCGGATCTCCTTTGCGTCAATCAGCCGGACCTGTTGTGAAACCGTTTTTTTCGTTTCTGCCTCACGGTTTGCCGAGATCACCACTTCGTCGAGCGAAATGCTCGTGTGGATCACGGTATCTGGTTGCTGCTGCGCATGCACGGCAAACGGGCAGGCCAACAGGCCTGCTAGGTAATGCAATGCCGGGCGCATGGATGAAAAGTGTCGGAAGCGTGGCAAAATAATGAACTGTGCCAAATACTAAGGTGAAGAAGCGGATTGAAAGCGTAATCCTTCGAAATAACGGCTCAGGTGTCTTCCGCGGGAAACCCTTCAAAGGCGCCCATTCCGAACAGGGCAAAATCATATTTCACCGGGTCATGGGGATCAAACTTCTTCAGTGAGCGGGTCAGTTCCAGGACTGCTTTCCAGTCATTGGATCTCCTGGACAGGAGTCCCAGCGCCCTTGCCGTTCGCGCGCTGTGCGTGTCCAGCGGTATGGCAAGCTTTGCAGGATCTATTTGCTTCCAAAGTCCGAAGTCCACCCCACAGCCGTCGTTTCGGACCATCCATCGCAGGAACATGCATATTCTTTTGCAAGCGGATCCCCGCAGCGGATCGCCCAGGTGCTTTTCGCTTCTGCGTTGGTGGGGCGTTTTGAAGAAAGCGTCGCGGAACCGGTGGATCGGGGTTCCCGGATCCGGGGAAGAACGGAACAGCTCCGTGAATAACTGTTCCATGCCGCCGTGATGAAGGTATATCTTTTGCAGGGACCTGATAAATGATGTGCAGTCTGTACCGTTAAAGGTGCGGTGAACGAATCCGGAAAACCGTTCCAGTTCACGCGGGCTAAAGCCTTTAATGAAATCAGATGGAGCCTGATCCATCAGCTCCATCAGCTTCATGGTATTCCCGATGATGGTTTTTCTTGTCCCCCAGGCGAGGACAGAGGCAAAAAACCCGCTGATCTCGATGTCTTCGCTCCGCGTAAACCGGTGAGGAATGCTTATCGGGTCATGAGCAATGAAATCGGGCCGGTTGTAGTGTGCGGCTTTAAAATCAAGCAGCTCCCGAACCTCCATACCGGTTTCATATTCCATGGGTGGTCATGCGGTCAGTAGCCAAGCACCTTCATCATGCTTTTCGCACTCTGTTCCTTGGCGAACAGCCGGGTGGTAAGTTCCCCGTCTTCATTCCGGTCGATCAGCACGTGCTTGGGTGCAGGAATAAGGCAATGCTGAATTCCGCCGTACCCGCCAATGCTTTCCTGGTAGGCACCCGTATGGAAAAAGCCGAGGTACAGCGGCTTTCCCCGCTCATACATGGGCATGAACACCCGGTTCTTGACTGACTCCATGTTGTAATAGTCGTCGCTGTCGCACGTAAGCCCGCCCAGGTTCACCCGCCAGAATTCCTTTTTCCAGCCATTGACGGCAAGCAGGATGAATTTCTGCTTGATGCCCCACGTGTCGGGAAGCGTGGTGATGAAGGAGCTGTCCACCAGGTACCATACCTCCTTGTCGTTTTGAACTTTCATGTCTACCACGCTGTACAGGATGGCACCACTTTCACCCACGGTGAAACTTCCGAATTCGGTAAAGATGTTCGGCTCTTTGACACGGCGCTGCTGGCAAACGGACTTAATCTGCCGGATGATTTCATCCGCCATGTACTGGTAGTCGAAATCCATATCGAGTTTGGTCCTGATAGGCATGCCGCCTCCAATATCCAGTGAGTCCAGTTCGGGACAAACCTTTTTGAGATCGCAGTAAACCTGTATGCACTTGTTCAGTTCGTTCCAGTAATAGGAGGTGTCGCGTATGCCCGTATTGATAAAGAAGTGCAGCATCTTCAGCTTTACGCCGGGATTATTCTTGATGGCGGATTTGTAGTAGCTCACGATGTCATTGATCCGGATGCCCAGCCTGGAGGTGTAAATGTCGAAGTTGGGCTCTTCCTCCGAGGCTATGCGGATACCTGCCTTGAAAGTCTTACCGGCAAGTGCCTTCTCGTAATAGGAAAGTTCGAGCTTGTTATCCAGGATGGGCATCACATTGGTGAAGCCCGACTGGATCAGGCTTACGATATCCTTCTGGTAGCCTTCCCGCTTGTAACCGTTGCAGAGCACATAAACATCCTTGTCGATCTTGCCCTGCTGGTGCAGTTTCCGGATGATGGGCAGATCGTACGCGGAGGAAGTTTCGATGTGAATGTCATTTTTCAATGCCTCGTTCATGACAAAAGCGAAGTGCGAGCTCTTGGTACAGTAACAGTAAGTATAGCTACCTTTGTAATCGGTTTTGGCCATGGCCACATTGAACATGCGCTTGGCCTTCTGGATCTGCTGGCTGATTTTTGGCAGGTAAGTGATTTTCAGGGGTGTGCCATATTGATCAATGATGTCCATCAGGTTGATGCCATTGAACTGGAGGCAACTGTCCTTCACGTCGAAATCCTCCTGTGGGAAATCGTAGGTCTGCTGAATGAGGTCGATATACCTGTTTTTCATAATGCGGGTTAACCGGATGAGGTCGCAGGTGCTAATGTAGCTAAGTTGAATGTATTCATTTCAATCACATGTAAGTTAGTCACATGTCAAAAGTGAGAATAATAGAAGTAGCCTCCGAACTGGGAGCGGGCACCCGCGGGGCCAGCCTGGGGGTGGATGCGATTAAGATCGCCGCGCTGGATTATGGCAGTTCCTTATTCAGGAAAAGGCAATCGGTCGTCATCCCTGCGCGCAACGAGCTGTTGTTCGATCCGCCCGGGAGTCCGTACGCGAAGCGTATCAGTGGTATCGTGGAAGTATGTGAGCAAACGGCCGGTGAGGTAAACAGTTGCCTCAGGAAAAAAATATTTCCGCTGGTGCTGTCTGGTGATCACAGTACTTCGGCCGGTACCATTGCCGGAATCCGGAAGGCATTCCCGGGTCGCCGGCTGGGAGTCATATGGATCGACGCACATGCCGACCTGCATTCGCCCTATACCACGCCTTCGGGAAACATGCACGGGATGCCGGTGGCTGCATCCCTGGGGGAGGACAATCTTCAGCACCGGCACAACAAACCCGATCGCCAGACCGTGGAGTGGTGGAAACGATACAAGAACCTGGGCAAAGCCGGTCCCAAATTCGGGTATGGCGACATTGTTTACATATCCCTCAGGGATGTAGAACCGGAGGAAATGTATCTGCTCAAGAAGAACAAGGTAAAAAGCTTCACGACAGCGGAAGTCAGGAGGCTGGGGGTGGAGAAAACCGCACGCAGCGCGCTCGCCTACCTTGGACATTGCGATCATATCTACGTTTCGTTCGACGTAGACAGCATGGATGCCTCTATCTCCAAGGGAACGGGTACCCCCGTCAGAAACGGCATTACGGAGAAGGAGGCGGGCGGACTCTGTGTCCGCCTTGTGCAGAATGAAAAAGTGGCCTGCTTCGAGATTACAGAAGTGAATCCCACGCTGGACAAGGAAAATCTTATGGCTGAAAATGCATTCGAGATCCTTCAGCGCGTGCTGGCACAGGTGGGTTAGGCAGCGAGATAAAAAATCCCTTATTTTCGTATCGCCACAAACCAAAACCTGTCACCTGACCTTATGAATAAAGATAAGCCCGTTTCCATTTGTGTGATTGAGGATAATGTACAAATGGCAGAAATGATCAGGGATTTTCTTGCAACAAAATTCCCCACCGCTGTAATTTCGGTCTACGACACGGGTGAGCGCGCCCTGGCCGAAACCACGGAAGAACCGGGTGTGATCCTGCTCGATTACAACCTGGATACGAATGAACGAAGTGCGCTGAACGGCATTCAGGTACTCATGCAGTTCAAAAAGAAGTTTTCATCGCCGGTTGTCTTCCTGACTGCCCAGGAACGCCCGGACATCGCCGCCAATATTATTAAGTATGGGGCCGCTGATTACGTGGTCAAGGACCAGCAGTCCTTCGGCAAGCTGGAAAGAAGTATTGCCCGCCTCATCGAGAAAAAACCCGGACGAGAAAGGAAAACGGAGAAGAAATTCCTGCTGATCGTAGTCCTGATTGCACTGGCCATCCTGATGCTGTACCTGGTGAACGGATGACAGGATAAAATGCCTGTTTGCCGGGCTACGATAAACGCATGTGCACATGCGGAATCCCGTCTTCCATGAATGGCTCACCTGCCCTGAAACCGAATCCCTCGTAAAACCTGACCAGGTACTGCTGGGCTCCCAGGTGGACGGGTACCTGGCCGTAGTTTTCCCTGACCTTATCAAGTGCTTTGGTCATCAGCTCCTTACCAAGGCCGGTGCCCCTGACCTCCGGTGCAGTGAGGATGCGGCCTATGGACACTTCATTGTAAGATGATCCGGGAGGTAGAATCCTGGCATATGCGATCGGC
>JAHEKC010000131.1 GCA_024638565.1 Bacteroidota bacterium | reverse complement strand
ATTCAACGGTCGGAGTAACATTACAGAAAAAGTGTTGTTGTCTGATTTTATATCCGGGATTAAACAATTCGGTATTGTTGGAAGGCGCATTAAAGGTGCTGCAGACAATTTATATACTGATAAATCTAAAGCCCAACTTCTCGCACTTTCTAAGCTTCGTAAAATCATGTTATTGACTGGGTTCAAAGTTGAAAAAGAACGCCAGAGGGAGAATACATTACGGGCATACCCTAGAAAAATTCGAATGTACCCCCTGTTGAATCCACGATTTGAAGGGACGGCTTCCTGGGTAGACAAAAATCTTGATCATGATTCATTGGTAATCACCTGTCTTTCGAAGGGTAATATGCGTGAGATTGAAAAGAAGATTGGGATAAATTCCGAATACCCATGAAGATGCTATTCGACTTTTTATATGAAATCGAATAAGCAATAGCTATTTTAAAGAACATTAGTATCTGTTACCAATGTTTTTATATTTTTGATACACTATGCACCGCCGCCACTTCCTCAAAGGCTCGGCCATCATAGGTGCAAGTTTCGCAGCCAACTGTCTGTACCACTGATTTTTTTGATTTTCTGATTTCGCTGATTGCTTTGGTGGTTTTTGGTGCGGGGGAAAATGATTATGTTTGATTGAGGTATGGAAGTGGTTCGCGATGATCGATCAGCGCTATAAATACTCAGAGATTACGGCGAATATTATCGGTTGTGCCATGCGTGTTCATTCGGCGCTTGGGAACGGCTTCCAGGAGGTGATCTACCAACGAGCCCTAGAAATTGAAATGAGCGACACCGGGCTGGATTTCAGCCGTGAGCACGTGATGCCCGTCTATTATAAAAATGAGCAAATTGGCACACGTCGGGTGGATTTCCTGGTGGAGGAAGTAGTATCCGTGGAGCTGAAGGCGCTGACTCAGCTGGACGACGTCCACCTGGCCCAAGCCATCAACTACCTGGAAGCATATGACCTGGAGGTTGGCCTGCTGATCAACTTCGGGACGAAAAGCCTCCAGCATAAACGCGTCGTCAACCGGAAGTTCAAACAACAAAAGCAGGGAAACCCCGAAGTAAGCCGTTAACCACCACGGCTACCTGATGGCTTGCTGCTGGATAGATACCCCTCCCCTGGATTCCGCTGATTCAACTCCACACAAAATCAGGGCAATCAATTAATCAGCGTAAATCAGCGGTACAGACAGTTTTCCCATGGACTATAACCGCCTCCAGCAACTTGCAGGAGCCAACCGCTGCCAGGCCAGCCGCACAATGAACCCGTCTTTGCCTACGGACCTTTTGTGATGAATAACGAGGAACAGATCCGACAGTGCTACCGGGACTACCAGGCAGGACGGATGGGGAATCCCTCAGTTGTCAATGGTCGTAAATAATGAGCAGCCCTCTTTCAGGGGCTCCTAATGACTTGCGATTAACGATCAACGATTTATGAATTGGTAGGAAATGCCGGAACATCGTAAATCAAAAATCAGCAATCGGCAGTCGTCATTCTATTAAGGATCTTTTCAGAAAAATGCATATTTTGATTGTCGGTGGATCCGAAAATGAAATACGCATTCAAGCGAAAGCCCCGGAAGTGTCCTGCCTGCGGATCGTCACGCGTTGCAAGCATCCTGTACGGCATGCCGGCGTACGACGAAAAGCTCAGGGAAGAACTGGACCAGGGGAAGATCGCCCTGGGCGGGTGTTTGCTCGACCCTGGCGGTCCGGTGTGGATGTGCGCGGACTGCAAGACGGATATTTATAGATCATGGAAAGGATAAAGCACTTTCTTGCTGATGAATGATTATGCCTGCAGGTCAGCAGGCAGCGATCCCGGATAGAATCCGATAAAGGCGATTTGGTTTAACCGGGAGAAGTCAGCTGCCGATTAGTGTGACGTCGCAACAAAACGAGTGGCTGTCGGATTGGCGTTTTCAACCATAAGCCTGGCCACATAAAAGCCAGGCTGCAATTGTCCTGCCTCGGAAATCACGAAGGTATTCCGACCTTTCACTCCGGCGTATTCCTGGCTACTGACCAGTTTGCCGTTCATATCCAGGACCTGCAGTTGTATCGTCGCGCTGTGATCCAGGTAAAAGGTGACCTGCGGCCGGGCCGATGCATGTATCACGGTGAGGTCAGACGCTCCGGATTTTGCAGCCGTCGTGACGACGGTAACCATCTTCAGTATTCTGACGGTTCCGTCATAGTCCGTTTGGCTCAGCCGGTAAAAATTCCGGCCATCATTTGGGTTGGTGTCCATGGCGGCATAAACCCGGCTTGTCGTGGTGTTGCCAGCGCCCTTGACGTTCTGCAACAGTTCGAATGAAGTCCCGTCAATAGATCGCTCGATACTGAAATAGTCGTTATTGGTTTCGGTAAGGGTTTCCCACTGCAGTTTTACTCCTTTTCCGGCGAGGCTTGCCTTGAATCCAAGCAATTCTACGGGAAGGGGTAGATTGTAGTATATCGTTATTAAAACCTGGTCGATTTTGGCAAGCGTCGGCTGCGGGCCTCCGCCGGTTCGACTGGCTGCAAAAGCGAATCCGAATCCGGCTGAATTAATATCGGCATTCGTCCAATGCTGACCCCATGTATCGTTGCTTCCACCGTAGTTCTGGAAATCATCAGATGCGGCCCAGGCCGGGTTCTTTGATTTGTCCACCACGCCAAGGGTTCCCTCCCTTACGATCCTGGCCCTGTAATCTTTCGATTTTCCATTGGCATCCGAACGTTCTATGCTTACACTGATGCCCGAAATCACACTTCCCGTGGGAATGGAAAATGAGAATCCGGTGATCATCAGGTAATCTGAATAGTTACCCGAAACAGGCAGATTGGCCGTCGGAATGGCATACAGGTCATCGGACTGGGAGGCATTGGTAGTATTTGTCCACTGGACTGTAGAACCGGCAATGGCGACATTTGCATATGTACTGCCAACGCCGCTTTGTGCCGTCTGGCCATACACCGCCGTACTTATGCAGCTTGCAGCCATAAATAACTGAATTCCAAGAATATATGACTTATTGAGGGAAATTTTCCTCATTTTGGTGCAAAAGCCATTAATGCGTCTGGAATTGTTGATTTGCGTATTGTGCATATTCATCGGTATTGATATTTAATACCAATAATACAGGCATTTGCCAAAAAACCTTTAAAAATTCGATAAAATGGGGGCTTTCCCCGATGAATCGGGGTAATTGATCGTCGAAAATCAGAGCAGATTCAGGCGCTTCATTAGACCGGATCGCTGGGCGTCACTGACGGGAATGGGGGTCTGGTTCACGTAGACGGTTCCATCCTCCACGGTATCGATTTTATCTAGGGCTACGATATATGAACGATGCACCCGCATGAAGCCGGAAGGGGGCAGGTGGTTCTCCAGTGCTACCATGGTATGGTGGACAACATGCTTATTTTCAATGGTGTAAATAGCCAAATAATCCCCCATGGCCTGTATATAGAGGATATCCTTGATCGTAAGCTTGGTTGATACCCCTTTTTCCCGGATAAAAAAATATTCCTTTTCCGGTATGATTGTCTTTTCCTGGCTGGCATGCATTTCATAGGCACGGGTTACGGCCTTTAAAAGGCGGTCTTTCCGTACCGGCTTCAGCAGGTAGTCCACCACATTGTATTCATATGCTTCGGCTGCGAAGTCGGGGCGCGAGGTCACCAGGATGATCAGGGGGCGGTCCGGTGTATTCTTTAAAAATTCAAGCCCTGAAATTTCAGGCATCTGAACATCGAGAAAAATCAGGTCGATCTTTTCCCGGACCAGCACCTGCGATGCTTCAACCACGCCTACACATTCAGCGACAAGTTTCAGAAAGCCGACATCCTGCACCTGGTGCCGCAAAGCGGCACGTGCCATCTGGTTATCGTCTACTATAATGCAATTCATGGGGTCAATATCCGATCATATCGAGGAGCATAGGTGCTAGGTAAGGTCCCTGATATGCTTTAACGTATGTTCATAGCATGATTTAAGCCGCTCGTACAGTTCGCCCAGCTGAGCAGTGCCTTCCTTTTTGCTTGCCCGGATTTCCATTGTACGCAGAATGTCAGAAGCTTCTCTCGCACCAAGAATACGGAAGCATGAAGTCATTCGATGCGCGATGGATTCAACTTCGGTCAGGTCCATTCGCGATATGGCCTGATGCAATTTTTCAAATTCGCCAGGTACATCCTGAAGAAAAATATCGATCAGTTCCTTTACTGCCTCATCATTGCCATTTACCTGCTCCTTCATAAATCCCATGTTCAGCGAAACAGCATCTTTCAGAGGAGTGGTTGCAGTAGATGCTCCTTTTGGTTGATCCGGTTTCGCCACATTTGTGTACTTGCCTATCATTTCATGAAGCTGCATGGGTTTGAAAGGCTTTAACAATACGTCATTGAATCCGGCTTCATCACACTTCTTCTTCTCGTCTGCCATGATACTGGCCGTTACGGCGATTATGGGTACCTCGCTTCGCAGTTCATTCCGGATGGATTGCACCGCCTCAAACCCATTCATGCCCGGCATTCGCAGGTCCATGAGTATTAAATCAAAACTATCTCGTGCCATCGCTTCCAATGCTTCGGCACCGTTCCCGGCCAGGGTTGACATATGTCCCATTTCGTCCAATACCAGTGTACAATATTTCTGGTTCATCCGGTTGTCATCTACCACCAGGATGTTTAGCCCGCCATTTGCCGGAGCATTGTTTGCTGTACTTTCCATTACGTCCGGCAATTCATTTACGGCCGTTTGTACCGGCATGCAGGTCTCGAATGGAATCGTTATAGTGAATGCTGACCCCTTGCCAGGAACGGAATCAATGTCAATGGTTCCGTCCATCAGCTGGACCAGGCTACTGACAATGCTCAGTCCCAGTCCGGTCCCGCCGTATTCATGTGATGTTTTAGCCGTTTCCTGGATAAAACGCTCAAAGATGGTACGTTGATATTCGGGACTGATGCCGATGCCGCTGTCCTGCACGCTGAATGAAATCCAGGCTTTACCTTTTTCCTCTTTTTCGACCCTCGCTTTCAGGTTTATGAATCCCCGTTCGGTGAACTTTATGGCATTCGACAGGAGGTTAAAGAGGATTTGGGAAAGGCGAACCTTGTCCCCCATTACATGTACCGGGAGTGTGGTGCTTGCTTGCAGGGAGATGTCCAGCTTCTTCTCCATGGCCTTA
>JAHEKC010000130.1 GCA_024638565.1 Bacteroidota bacterium | reverse complement strand
ATCCCGTTCTTCAGGTATGACTGGAAGAAGGAGGCATGGAACCTGTTCTTTGTTGGAGGTATCCTGATTGGGGGCATCATGGCCGGCACCTTTTTTGCCAGCCCGGAGCCCGTGGCTGTCCACCAGGGGCTTGTTTCAGAAATGGCCGGTTACGGCATTACCGACCTCAGGCAGATCGTCCCCACACAGGTCCTTACCTGGGGCTCACTCCTGACCGCAAAGGGGCTGATCATGATCGTGGCAGGGGGTTTCCTGGTTGGTTTCGGGACCCGGTATGCCGGCGGTTGTACCAGCGGACATTGCATCATGGGGTTGAGCAGCCTGCAATGGCCTTCCCTCGTGGCTACCTGCTGCTTTATGGCAGGAGGCATCCTGATGGCGAACGTAATCCTTCCATTGATCCTTTCATTGTAACATGATGGCTGATACAGCAACGAAGAAAAATAAAACACGGGCCGGGACCGGCGCTGCCCCGGACGCGGTAAGGGAACTGGATTCGATATGCGTGAATGAAAGTGAAAAGGGCCGGCCATGGTACCATAATTTCAGGTACCTGTTTCTTGGTGTCCTTTTCGGCGTGGCACTTGTAAAATCGGAAGTTGTCAACTGGTTTCGGATCCAGGAAATGTTCAGGTTCCAGTCGTTTCATATGTACGGCATCATAGGGAGTGCGGTAGTCACAGGAATGATATCCGTGTGGCTGATCCGGCGCTTTAATATCAGGACCATTCAGGGTGAGCGTGTCATCATCAAGCCCAAGGAATTCAGGAAAGGGCAGATTTACGGCGGGCTGTTGTTCGGTTTCGGCTGGGCGCTTACCGGCGCATGCCCCGGACCGCTTTTTGCCCAGATCGGGACCGGTACGGCCATTGTCCTAATCACCCTGCTTAGCGCTATTGCCGGAACCTGGGTTTACGGGTTCTTCAGGGAGAAGCTTCCGCATTAGGCATAATTAGCGCTGGAATTTCGCTGTTCGGGGTATGCAGCCTGCCGGTTTAGCCTCCGGAGCGGAGTGAAGGGACGCCAGGCAGCGATCACGGAATTCGGTTCACTGGCTATTCTGACCATCACGGGCCATTCCGGGTTGGCGTCCGATCCGAGTGAATCAAAAGCATTACCTTTATCAAAATCACGTCGCTTTTTTTAGATTTAGCCCAGGCTTACCAGGTGCGGCTTTTTCCAAAGAAGAAACGATTTGCACCTGTAGGAATCAATCCGTGAAAGAATGGGGAAACTGAAAGTAGGAGTAATCGATCTTGTAAGCAAGGGGCCTACCAATACGTTGTGGGCCCGGGTGATGCATGCCAACCTGGCCAGCATCATGCCCCAGGTGGTGGCTACCTGGTGCGAGCAGGAGGGACACGATGTTACGTTTTCCTGCTATACGGGATTCGAAGACCTGCAGAAGGAATTCCCGTCCGATGTGGACATCATTTTTATTTGTTCCTTCACCCAGGCCGCTTTCCTGGCCTATGCCATCAGCAACAAGTTCAGGCGCAAGGGCGTGGTAACCGCACTTGGAGGGCCGCATGCCAGGTGTTATCCTGATGATGCTGCCCGGTATTTTGACTATGTGCTCGGGTTTACCGATAAGTCGGTCATCCGCGACATCCTGGGCGAATGTGCCAGCCACCCGCAAGGGGTTCAAGTAAAGGTCAGCTCACAACCCAGGTCCCTGCCTGGCGTGAGGGAAAGATGGAAGTTCATAGAACCCACCATAAATAAGGCTCCCTTTCTTAAAATCGTTCCCATGATCGGAAGCATGGGTTGCCCGTATACCTGCGGGTTCTGCATAGACGCAACGGTGCCATACCAGCCTATGGAAATGGATCTGATCAAGGAAGATTTGCGTTTCCTGCGGACGAAATTCAAAAAGCCGCTTGTGGCCTGGCATGATCCCAATTTTGGTATCCGATTCGATGAAAGTATGACTGCCATGGAGGAGGCGGTGCCGCCGGGGAGCGTTAAATCCGTTGCCGAGAGCAGCCTTTCAGTGCTATCTGAAAAAAACCTGGTTCGCCTGAAGAAAAACGGCTTTATCGCCATGTTGCCCGGCATAGAATCGTGGTACGATTTGGGAAACAAATCGAAAGCGGCCAGGGTTTCAGGCGAGGAGCGGCTCAGGCGGATCTCGGGGCATGTCAATATGGTGATGCGGTATATCCCTTACCTGCAGACCAATTTCGTGCTGGGTCTCGACAGCGACGAAGGAGATGAACCGTTTGAACTGACGAAGCGGTTCGTCGACATGTCGCCGAAAGCGTTTCCGGGCTATTCATTGTTGTCGGCCTTCGGTGAGGCGGCGGTGTCGAACCTGGATTACCAGCGCGACGGCCGCGTGATCCCGTTTCCGTTCCATTTCCTGAATAATCACCTGGCGATGAATGTGAAGCCCAGGAATTACGACTGGATCGAATTCTACGACCGGGTGATCGACATTACCCAATATACGTTCTCGCCAAGAGCCATCACGAGGCGTTTTATCGCCAATGACGGGTTTACGCCCAAGTGGCTGAACATGATGCGGGCCATTTCATCTGAAGGTTACGGACGGATCAGGTTTTTCAAAAAGGTCAGGAAGCAGCTGACGGGTGACCGGCATTTCAGGGGATATTTTGAAGGCGCACACCGTGAACTACCGGATTTTTACAGGGATATCGTCAGGAACGATCTTGGGCAGTTATGGGAGTGGCTACCGCCGGATGCCTTGGACCATGACGAAAATGCCTATTTGAGAAAGCAGAAAACGCCTGAGCCAGCAGTGGTCCAGGAAAGCTGATTTTCTTCGGCGCTTGCCGGCTATGCGCTCCCAGCAAGGCCTCCTTTTATTCTATAATTAATATTATGTTAAATAGGATACAACCCCGCATCTCCCGGGAATACCCTATCCCGGCCCGTATCAAATGTCAAAGGACGATCAGGGGGCTTCTCTTTGAGGCAGGGAAATGCCGAGGCTGTCCAGTTCGGCTGGCGTAACGGCCGGCGGCATGATATGATTCCGGATCTTATACGCTACCAGGGCGCCTGCCTTTCGCGCGTCCCCGGCCGAAGTGAATCCCTGCTCGCCGGGAATGGCCGGGATAATAGGCTGATGGATGTACGGGGTTTCACTGTTGTCAAGAAAAACATCATATCCCCAGCCTGAACCCTTCTCCAGGGAGTCATTACTGAATACAACCACCTCCACCGCCTGCGGTGCCGACTGCTGCTTTCCGGCATGCGATCCTGTTTCGCCAGCTGCCGGCGCATCTGCCGTTCCACCCGGTTCCGTACACCCGGACCAGATAAATAGCAGTCCGGCAAGGACTATTCGGATGGTGTTAAATGGGTAACGCAATTTCCTTGATCTCTTCATGATACCGGCACAAAAGTTTATCGGGAATCATTCAAAAAGTAACGGCCCGTGGAAAAGGTGCATATGCCCTGTACGGAAATGACCAGCAACGGCTGCTGGCTTACTCTTCCAGCCTGGCCTTTATCTGCTCGTATTTGAGCGTCTCCCCGATCCGCGCATACAGCTGCTTCAGCGAAAGAAGCGTACTCCGGTCGTCCGGTTGAAGTTCAAGTGCCTTCTCGAGGTATGGCATTGCCTCCCTGAATTTCTCATCGGCCTTTTTCTTGGCGATGTCGTACCGCTTCTGTTCTGAGGCGGGAATGTTATTGGCCTTGTTTGCCATATCAGCCCCCTGGTTAAAAAACATGGCGCCCAGGTTATAATACGCGTCGAAATATTCCGGTTTGAGGTCAATAGCTTTCTGGTAATCGACCTTGGCATTATCCGTATCCCCAATCTTGTCATACACATTGCCCCTTGCAAAATAGAGGCTGTGGTTGGCGCTGTCATTGAGGATGGCCATGTTCAGCGGTTCAAGCGCTTCTGTGTGGCGACCGGAGGCCAGGAAATAATTCAGTTCTTCAATGACCAGGTTCTCGTCGTTCGGAAACCGTTTCCGCGCTTCCTGCACTACGTTAAGCCCTTTTGCAGAGTCCCCTTCCGCCTTATAGATCTTCGAGAGAAACAAGGGGACCTTGGGGTCATTATACTGCATGGCAGTGAGCTTGGTAAAATACGTTTTAGCTTTTTCCGTGTTGCCGCCCCTGTCCGCTGAGTAACCGGCATTGACCATGGCCAGGGTGTCAAGCGCATTAAATGAAAGGACCTTTTCGAACTTCACCAGGGCATCTTCAAACCTCTTGTTGTTGTAATGGTCCACCCCTTTCTGAAACACCTGGTTGAGCACCACCGGCATACGGGTTTTGATATCCTTGCCGAATTTGGATTCCGGATCTATCTCGAGTGCTTTGGAAAATGATTCATAAGCGATGGCAAGGTGATCCGGGTATTTTACCGCCATGGCGGAATCGCCATGCATCGCATGGTAAATAAGTCCCCGGTAATACCAGGTCTTGTCTTTCCCGCTGGTCTGGTTATGCTGCGTCGCGGCGTCAATGGCTTCAGCGGCCTTTTCCAGCTTTTCATATTTAAGGTAGTTCCATGCGGTTTGCACTTTTGCGTTCTGCGCACGTGCGATATTGCCTACCAGCAAGAGCACTGAGATCAACAATGCCTTTTGTTTCATGAATTCCACAGTTTAATGTTCGAATCTGTTACGCTTTCGGCGGGGACTGTTCCCCGTCGCCATTATCCTTATCCGGGGTGTCCTCCCCGTTGGTATCAGGTGCAATTCCGGTACCATCTTCCGGCGCATTCACATTCTGTTCATTATCGCCACTCACCTCATCCTCCACTTCAACCTTTGCTACAGAAGCGATGGCATCCCCTTCATCGAGGCGAATCACCCGAACGCCCTGTGTGGCACGCCCCATGACGCGCAGGTCACTGACGCGCATCCGGATGGCGATCCCCGACTTGTTGATAATCATCAGGTCGTCCTGCTCGTGATGGGAGCGTATGGCCGCTCCCCTCGGATCGGTCCTAACAACAGGCGCGCACCCTGGGCGCGCAGTTGGTCGCTGCTGATGGGAGGTGGGGGCCTTCGGGGAGGTATTGTGGTCGGCAAGACGTCCGCCGATGGTGCCCGCGTGACGAGCGAACCAATCAGTTTTGAGGATGTCTGGATCACGGTCGCTAAAGCGATGGGGGTCGCGGCGGATGCAAAACATATGACGCGAAACGGTCGGCCAATCAGAATCTTCAACGGCGGCCAGCCGATCCGCGAACTGCTTGACGATTGAGATTCGGGTGAAGAACCCCG
>JAHEKC010000055.1 GCA_024638565.1 Bacteroidota bacterium | reverse complement strand
TATTCCCCGCCGCCACGGATGTTGGCAGATGCGTATATGCCGCCTTTCTCGAGGAAAGCCAGCCGCCAGGGCGAAAAATTGGGCCTGATGCTGATGTTGAACCCGCCATAACCGTAGAGCAAAGTGGGGCTGTCACCGGTACGCTGCAGGTTTTTCTCGTGCACGAGAAAGATGGGAATGCGTGTACCGTCGGATGAGGTGTACCACTCCTGCTTGGTAATGTACTTGTCAAAGTCGAAATCGATATCCGGCCGGAAAATCCGTTCCGTGGACCGGGTGCCGAGGTCATACTTGTAGATGACGGTCGGGTATACAAACGATGTCACCGAAAAGAACATCAGGTTGTCCTTCCGGTCACCGGATACGCTTCCGATGGTGGCCGGCACCTCCGGTTCATAGACGGCAAGCCTACGGCCGTCCCTGGAATAGAAAGCCAGGTAATTGGTGGCATCCCGCAGGTAAAGCGCTACCAGCTGCTTGCCTGCAACGGTGACACTTTGCAATACGGCTCCCGTATCTTCGGGAATCAGGTCATTCCAGTTCTCCTTTCCGGGCGCATTCATATCCACCTGGATAATCCTGCCTTTCGGGGCCTTGTAGTTGGTCCAGATCAACAGCCGGTCTCCCTCGTTATCTATGAGGTTGTAGTCATGGTCAAATCCTTCCGCCAGCCGGACAAAGTCGTTATCCTTCGACAGATCCTTCACCCATATTTCGTTTCCGCTCGTGCTTTCGTACACACCCACGGCCAGAAACCTTTCATCCTCTGTTACCCGTGCCCCGAAATTACGCAGGGGGTGTTCCTTGTCCTCAAATACGATGCGATCCGATGATTGCGGCTTCCCCACCTCGTGGAAATACACCTTGTGAAACTCGTTTTTCTTCTTCAGGGCCTCTCCCTCCCCCGGATCGTCATAGCCGCTGTAATAGAATCCGTTTCCATGCCACGAGATCCCGGAAAACTTCACCCACGCAAGTGTATCAGCATAGGTTTTCCCGGTGCCCATGTTATGCACACAGATCTGCTTCCAGTCACTGCCGCCCCTGGAAAGGCCGTAAGCGAAATACCGGCTGTCATTCGACAGGGCGGTGCCACTCAGTGAAACGGTGCCGTCCCCGGAGAATGTATTCGGGTCAATAAATACTTGCGGCTCATTTCCATACGCGGACGAACGGTACAGCACGGACTGGTCCTGCTTTCCGTTGTTCCGGTATTCGAAATAATACTTGCCGGAACGGTATGGCGTGCCGCGGCGCGGGTAGCTCCAAAGCCCGGCCAACCGGTCGTTCATTTCCTGGCGGAAAGGGATGGAACCAAGGAACCGCTCTGTGAGCGCATTCTGGCGGCTGACCCAGTCGGCCGTTTCCGCGGCATTATCGTCTTCAAGCCACCGGTACGGATCCGGCACCTGCACGCCATGATACGTATCCACATGGTCCATTTTACGCGTTTCCGGGTAGGACAGGTCCGGTTCAATGGCTGGCTGCTGGCAGATAGCCAATTGGAGCACAGCAAAACAAAACAGGATTGAAAGTGTTAGCCTTTTCATATAACTTCAATGATTGGATTCCTGACAAATCTGCGAAAATTATTTAATCTTGCATTCCCTTCCAGCGCTTTGTAAACCATTGGTTTCCCCTGCATCCGGCATTTCCCTGACCTACCGTATTTCAGACCGGATCTCCGGGGTGAACCATCGTACCTGGTCCGGGACTGCAGGCGAAAAGCTATTCCTCACCCCGGCCTACCTGGAGGCGATTGAGCAAAGCGGGCTGGCCGGCATGGGCTACCGCTATGTGGAGGTATTCAACAATTCGGCGCCGGCCGCCATCCTGTACTTTCAGCTGGCTGACCTCACCAGCCGGGAAATGGGGTCCTTCCTGGACCTGTCTGAATACGGGAAAGTGGCTACGAAGGCGGGTGACATTATCCACAAGCTCCTGTTCCCTGAACGGAAAAACGACGGAAGGTATATCCTTGTTTGCGGAAGCCTGCTGGTAAGCGGTGATCATGGCTACGCCGTCATGGACCATAAGGTCCTTGAACCGCTATTCGATCTCCTTCCCGGAATCGTGGAGGAGATCCGGACTGGCTTACAGGCGAACAGCGGACGCGTGGTTGCCGTGTCGATAAAGGATTTTTACGAGGGGGACCGGCATCCGGCGGCGCAACTTGCCAGGCACGGCTTCCGCCCAATGGTGATTGACCCGAATATGATTCTGGACCTCGATCCTACATGGAAGAACTGGAATGATTACCTGGATGCCATGTCTTCCAAGTACCGGGTAAGGGCCAATGCGGCCATGAAGAAACTCGAGGGCGTGACCTTCCGGTACCTGGAGGCCACGGACATTGAAAGGCATTCAGAAAGGCTGGAATCCCTATACATGAACGTGCAGAAAAAGGCCCCCGTTCGAATTGTCCGGGCAGGCATCAATTACTTTATTTCGCTGAAGAAAAAGCTGGGCGATCAGTTCGTCGTGCGGGTGTTTGAGCAAGATCAAAAGATCATTGCCTTTACCACCGGTTTCAGGCACGGCGAGAACTACGATGCCCATTTTATCGGTATAGACTATGACTACAACAGGAGCCGGGCGTTGTACCTCAACATCCTGTACGATTTTATACGCGAGGCCATAGCCAGCAGGTCCCGCAGGCTGATTTACGGCCGGACCGCGCTGGAGATCAAAAGCACTGTTGGTGCCAGGCCTCACGGTCTGACCGCCTTCCTGAAGGTCACCCACCCTGTCATGCACAAGCTGATCGGGCCTTTTGTTCCCGATGCCGAAAAAGAATGGGTGATGCGGAGCCCGTTCCGGTAACTGTTTTTCCTGCCGTTCACCGCCTTCCATAACCTGTTCACCATATGAACCGTGCCGTTGCGCCCCGTATTCGCTTTGTGACTATTTAAGCAGCCGGAGCCATCCCGTAAAAGGCTATATTTAAGGCTTAAACGAAAGATTTTTTCCCTATGCGATTCCTGTACCCCCTCCGGGTGGCAGCTTTAATGTGTCTGGTACTTTTTTCCCAGCCACGGACGGTATTGGCCACGCATGCCGCCGGGCTGGACCTCACCTACAAATGCCTGGGCGGCCTTCAGTATGAGGTGAGCCTGTTTTTCTACCGCGATTGTGCCGGTTCAGCCGCGCCGGCGGTAGCGCAGGTGCAGGTTTCATCCATAAGTCTCGGCCAAAACTTCGTGCTCAGCGCCGTACAGGTCGCCGGAACGGCACATGAACTCACTGCTCCATGCACGGGCGCTGCTACGGCCTGCGGGGGCGGCAGTGCAACGGGCATCATGGTTCACCTTTTCCGGGATACCATCGTGTTGCCGGCACCAGCGGAGGACTGGCATTTTTCCTTTACTGCCTGCTGCAGGAACTGCGCCATCACGACATTAAAAAATCCGTGTACTGAACCGTTATACATCACCGCCGAACTTGATAACCTCAACGCTCCAGGCAACAATTCCCCTCGCTTTACAGTGGAGCCGCTCCTTTTCGCATGCGCCGGCCAGCCTTTCCGTTATAACCCGGGAACCGTGGAAGACGACGGCGACTCCCTGGTTTATGCACTGGTGGCGCCCGGCACCGGCCCGGGCATTTCCGTATCCTACCAGGCCGGCAACGGACCGTCCAACCCGCTTGCCGCCACCACCTTCTCCTTTGACCAGGCGACAGGCGAGGTTTCCTTCACCACCAACACCACGCAGGTGGGAGCGATTGCGTTATCGGTGACTGAGTACCGGAACGGTAAGCGGATCGGGCGGGTGAACCGTGACATCCAGGTGTACGTGAACGCCTGCTCGAACACCCTGCCGGTCGTTACGGGCATAGACGGCACCGGCAAGTTCACCCAAACAGTTTATCCCGGCGTGTCGATTTGTTTCCAGGTGTACGGCTTCGATGCCGACTCGGGCCAAACGGTCAGTCTCACGCATAACGGCGGCATCCCCGGTGCTTCCTTTATCCTTTTACCGGGACCTGTCCTGGAGTTTTGCTGGACGCCTGATTCAGCGGATGCGCACGGCACCATGCCCTTTTTCGTGGTTACGGCGTCAGATGACGCATGCCCTGTCAACGGCGTGCAGTCATTTACGTTCAGCATCGATGTTAAGCTGTCATCGGCCACGGGGATAACAGACCCGGTAAGCACCTTTGATTTCCACCTTTCACCTAACCCGGCCAATGGCCCGGTACAGGTTGCCTTTAATGCCCTATCCGGTGGCATCGCCAGTGCCACGCTTTTCGACGCGCACGGGCGCATCGTACAAAAACTATTTAATATGTCAATTCCGGCAGCCGGAAATTACAGAAAAGGCATTACCGTGGATCAGCCCACGGGCCTTTACTTCCTGTTGCTTGAAGTGCCTGGCGGAACGGCTATAAGAAAACTTCTCGTGTCCCCTGCCGGGAAATGAAAAAAATCAGATGGCAAACCGTACCGGCAGGTTAAGCTGCACACGTACATTCCGTCCCTTCCTCGCCCCCGGCTTCCAGCCCAGCATGGCGCGTACCACGCGGAGTGCCTCCGTATCGCATCCATGCCCGATGCCACGGGTAACCCTCGCGTGTTTTACCGAACCGTCACGCTCCACGACGAATTCCACTATCACCACACCGGTGATTTTCTTGTTCTTGGCTTCAGCCGGATAACGGACATTTTGCTTGAGATGCGCCAGCATGCCCTCGAAGCCGTCCTTGTATTCAGGCATGACATCCGGCACCAGGTAAATGCTGTCCGTATACAGGACTTTGCCTGAATTAAGCTTCATGGTTACCTTTTTCACCACCGGCTTTTCCTCCACAACCACGTCCAGTGAATCATAACCCACGGTGTCGATCACGCCGCATTCGGCGATAAACTTGTTCACCGCGGCTGAATCCCCTTCCCAGGCTTCGCGGGAGCAGGCAAGGCAAACCTCTTCTTCCTGTTCGTCCTGGGCGTAAATGTCAGGCGGAACCGTCCATACAAACGCTGCCAGCAAAATAATCTTCTTCATTGGGAGGTGTTTCCACAAACCTAAGAAAAATCCCAAACGTATCCTGCTGCACATTGGCTCATCCCGTTCCCGCCGTTGAACCCACCCGGCGTCGCTTCTTATCATATGAAAGTATGATTTTACGAGTGTCTTTACCCGAGTTCGTATTTTTCATGATGCCTGTATGCTGAAACATGCCCCGTTTCTTGTGCCGGGGTGCATTAAACGGTAGCTTTGACTTATGATGGCGATGGCTGCAACACTGAAAAGCCCGGTACGCAAGTACTGCCGGGTGGCATTGGGTGCCGTACTGATCCTGGCCTCGGCTTCCCCACTCCATGGCCAGCCTGCCGCCTTTATGAAAACCTATAATAACGGGCATGCAGGTTATAGCATCCGTGAGGTGGCAGGACCCCATTACGCGGTGGGCGGAGGTACGGATTTCTATTACAACTACCACTGGATGATGTTATCATCATTCGCCACCACGAACGTCCACCTTTTCCGAACCGACGACCGTGGTGACTTGTTATGGGAAACCGTATTCGGCAATTTGAATTCCCGTACGATCGCAAGGTGGATGGAACCCGTTTCCGGTGGCGGCTTCATCCTTGCGGGAAGTGACAACCGCGATGTTTCCTGGCCACCGGACAGCAATGATATTGTGCTGATCAGAACAGATGCCGCGGGGGCACTCGCCTGGTCGGTGCGCTTCGATTCAGGGAAGGACGAACTGGGCTTCTGCGTCAAGCAAACATTCGACGGCGGCTTTATTTTATCAGGCTTTCACGATAATGCACCGGTAAGCCTGGCAGGCAACACGTTTGCCGTGCTTGTTAAAACAGATGCCGCTGGGAATATCCAGTGGGAAAAACGGTACAGCCTTGCGGTACGTGATTTCGTTACCGGGGAGGCATTCCCATTCTATGTTTGCCAGGCTGCCGACAGCGGGTTTATTGTCACAGGCACGACAATGGGCGCCCATGCCGCGGACTTATACGTGTTTCGGACCGACCCGTCAGGAAACTTGGTCTGGGCGCGGTCTTACGAACATGACAACAGTGTGCTCCGCCTTTCACTTGGCCTGGACATTATCGAATCCACCGGTGGCGAGATCGTTATTGCCGCGTCGCTTGACAAGGACCGCAACAACAACCAGAATAACTATCCCTGCATCGTACGCCTCGACTCCGCTGGAACCCTGCTCGATGCCCGGTTCTACGAAACAAATCCCCTGTTATTCTTCCAGAGCGGCTTTTCCTCCGTACACGAAACACAGGACAGCGGCTACGTATTTACAGGCATCGGCGGCTATGCGGGCTTTGGCGACCAGATGCAGCTGCTTAAGACAGACCGCCAGTTCGATATGGAATGGTCGCGTGTCTATACATGGGACGGCGTCGCCACCATGGGCGCACGTTCCGGACGACAGTCTTCAGACGGCAACTACATATTTACAGGCAAGCGGCAATTTGCGGGAACGGTCCTGCTGAAAACCAACAACCAGGGCCTGGTGCCCTGCAAGAACCCGGATGTATTGACCGAGATCTTCCCCAATCTCCTCACAGTGGTGCGCAACCCCACAATTTCCACCGCCCTGACTGCATACCCGTTCCCGCTGGGTGTACAGTCGCCGCTAGCTGATACCAACATTGCCTGCCAGGCTGTGACGCTGCCGGTGGAATACCTCCGTTTCAGCGCACGGGTGGAAGGCTCCACTGTCAAACTGGAGTGGATTACCGCCTCAGAAGTGAACAACGACTATTTTATCGTGGAAAGAAGTGACGACGGGCAGCGATTTGACCGGGTGGGACTAGTAGACGGGCACGGCACCACATCCGAAAAACAATCATATGTCTTTACCGATCATCCGGGCGGACCGTTGGCCTACTACCGGCTCCGGCAGGTTGATTTCGACGGGCGGCACCACCTTTCGGACATTGTGGCGGCGCGACCGGGCATGCCCGGTGCACATGCCTGGCATGACGAATCCGCCGGCCAGGTGATCGTCAGGACAAATGAATGCGGGGATAAGGTCACCGGGTCACTGTGGGACATGTCCGGCAGGCTGAGGATCGCATCACAGACCGTTCCCACGACCCCCGCGGGGTACATTCGCTTTCCGGTTACGGACCTTCAGCCCGGCTTGTACCTGCTCCGCATGGAATGTGGCGGACAATCCCTCAAGGTGAAAATCCGGTTATAGCCGGCTGTCCCTTCCCTGGTTCAGAAGCGCTGGAAATGACTTTTTTCCGGTTGTCGTAACTTTAGTTCGACTAACCATTAACTACCGGCTTATGAAACTTGATGGCAAGAGGGCCTTGTTCCTGGCCTCTATCTTATTCTCTTTTGGAAATACGCATGCGCAAGTGCCGGCACTGGATACTGCGCTCGCACCTTTCTATCACGGTGTGGCCTCCGGCGACCCGACGCTCAACCGGGTGGTCCTCTGGACCCGCGTCACACCGCCGGCCACCATGCAGGTGCCGGTCTCATGGCGAGTGGCCCTTGATACCGCATTCACACAGGTCGTAAAGTCGGGAACCACACTGGCGAAGCCCTATCACGACTATACGGTCAAGGTATCGGTAACGGGGCTGAAGCGCAATACATGGTACTATTACCAGTTCATGGCCCTGGGCAAATATTCCATCACCGGGCGTACGCGTACGCTTCAGCACGGGATGAGTGCCGACAGCATCAGGATGGCTGTTGTTTCGTGCAGCAACTTCCAGACCGGATACTTTCATGCCTATCGTTCCCTTGCCATGCGCAATGACGTGGATGTGATCCTTCACCTTGGAGATTACATTTATGAATACGGCACGGCGGATCCCAGTTACAACCCTTCTGTTAACCGCGGCCATGTGCCCGCCGGCGATGCGGTTTCCAAGTCCGATTACCTGGCACGATACTCCCAGTACCGTCTTGATCCTGACCTCCGGTTCCTGCATCAGCAATACCCCGTCATATGTATCTGGGACGACCATGAGGTGGCCAACAATGCCTATAAGGACGGTGCGGAGAACCATGACCCGGTGACACAGGGCAACTGGCTGGAAAGGATGACCGCCGGCAGGCAGGCGTACCTGCGCTGGCTGCCCATCCGGAAACCTAACCCGAACGGCGACTCCGCGCGTATTTACCGGAAATTCGATTTCGGCAAGCTGATCCGTTTGAACATCCTGGACACGCGGCTTCAGGGCCGGACGGAACAACTGGATCCTGCCGACCCGAACTTCTCTGACACCACGCGCACCATGCTTGGCCAGACACAACGTGACTGGCTTTTCTCTAAAAACAACAACTCATCCGCAAAATGGAACATCGTCGCCCAGCAGGTGATGGTAGCCCCCATGCTGGCCTTTGGTGGCATTCTCAACAACGACCAGTGGGACGGCTACCCGGCGGAGAAAGACCGGCTGTACGATAACCTGACCCAGAACGCGAACAAGAATTTCGTGGTCCTGACCGGGGACATCCATTCCGGCTGGGGCAACGATTTACCCCTTCCCGGTTATGGTATTTTTAACAGGAGTGCATCCGCTGGCGTGGAGTTCGTCACGCCAAGCGTCACCGCTCCCAATCCATATGGCAGCCTGTCGCCCGGCCTCATTCAGCTTTTCAATTCGCATGCCCGATATGTAGATCTCAGCTATAACGGATACCAGGTTATCGACGTCAACCATTCGCGTGTGCAATGTGACTGGTATGGCGTCAGCACCATCACCTCGCCGACCTACACCACCTCGCATGAATCGTCATGGTATGTCAATGACGGAGAACGCTTTCTCCGGGAAGCGGCAGGGCCCAGTGTGCGACCGGCATCCTTCCAGGTGCCCTTTGCACCCGGACTCCCAATGCCTGCCCCTCCGGCACCTGCCAGGACAACTTCCCGGGCGGCCTCGAATATGACCCTTCTTGGAATGTATCCCAACCCGGTCCGTGACCTGCTGCAGCTGCAGGCCGCGCTGGCACGACCTGACATGATCAGGGTGGCCGTGTACGACATGCAGGGACGCAAGGTGTATCAAAAGGTATTCGAAGGGGTCGAAGGGGTACGGTTGTATAACCTGTCGCTGCCGGAGCTTCCTGCGGGCGCCTATCTGGCCGTCATTTCATCGGAAAGCGATGTGTACACCCGCACGATGATCCGGAAACAGCCATAAAAAAAGGCCGCGCTGGGCGGCCTTCTCTTTTAAAGGTTTCCTGGTAGTCATTCCACCTTGACCAACTTTATGGATTGGGAACGGTTTTTTCCCCGGATCACGCAGGTATACACCCCGGTCTCCAGGTTGTCCGTATCCACGCTGAACCGGTAGCTTCCACCGCGGTCGAGGTAGCCTTCGAACACATCGCTGACTTTCGCTCCCAGCATCGAATACAGCTCGACTACCAGCATCCCTGGTGAGGTCATGTAGCAAATCACTTCCAGTTCATTCACGAACGGATTCGGCAACGCCACAGCGCTGCCGAAGCCACCGGAATGACTGTCATTGCCCGTCACCTCATTCTGCCTCGGGGCGATGGCCGTGCAGTTGTCGAAAACAGTCTGAAACGTCGATCCCGACTTCGCCCAGAAACCCGGCGTGAACACGTGGTAGTTATTCGCGCGCCACGTGACCTCCGACCCGCTGTTCATCACATAGGTGCTCGCATTGGTCACGGACGTGGTGGCTATGACATCCCCGAACTCATCGTTATTATGAGTCCAGGACGGGAAGGACTTATTCGCCACCGTGCCTTCCAGCGCTGCAATGGCGGACCTGGAGGCCTCGTGGCAGGATTCGTTGTCGCTGGTCCCCACCACTCCTGTAGCGTTCCCGCTGAAGTTGACCGCAGGGTTCGAGAAATAGGATATGCGGGTACACGAGGTGCTGTTATCCACGCATAGGTCGTTGTAAGCCATGATCGTACGCCATGTCCCGGCCAGGTACACATAACCGTGTCCGTATGCGTAAGGCGTATTGGTATTATCCACGTAAGGGTCGTGCCGGCAGCCGTACAGGTGTCCCAGCTCGTGTGCGAAGGTATTGTTGCCGATGGCACAGGTCCGGTCCGTCACGCAGAACGCGTCCGCGTATGCGGATACAGAAACCGTCCACGCTTCTCCGCACCCGTTGGTATCGTTATTCACCAGCAGGTGACACAGGTCCGCGTCGTAATAAATCCGCCAGTCGTGCACCTCGTCCATGATACCGTCATTGTCGTTCCTGAAGTTCGTCTTGTCGATGTTTGAATGCAGGCTTTCGTTGTAGTTGGTTTCGTAGGCACACGCCATTTCCACGTCAAAGTTGACGTTGCTGTTTCCGAATGCGACATTAACCGCGTCGATGGCGGACTGGCTGAATCCGAGCGGATCGGCCAGGGCCGCAGCCACATCGTCGGTATAAGCCACGAGCACTCTTACTTTGCAGTCGCCCGGAAGCGATTCTGGTGACAAGCCCGTTTCGGGGTCCGGGCGGTTAACCGGGTCCCGGTTCCCGATTTCGCTTTGCCGGATCATATGCGCATACCCCTCCACTGATTCGTCGGCGGGGAATGCCGCGGTGTTCAGTTCGAGCAGGATGTGCATCCCGCCGCCAAGCGGGTAGATCATATGCGTTCCGGACAATCCGCCGATACGCGCGGTCAGCATGCCATTGTGCTCAGTGAAGACTGCATCCCCGAGTCCACCGTCGAACTTGGCGAACCATGAGGTTGTGCGTCCGTATCCGCGGTTTCGCTTGTAGGTAGCCAGGTAAACCTGGTTACCCCCGGGAAGTTGCAAATACGCGTTCCCGGATTCAAGGACCCTCGTGTCCACTTCTATGAACCAATGTTCAATAGTGTATTCTTCATTTATCAGTTCATCGGCATAGTGACGTTGCCCCGCATCCAGCTGTGGACCCTTCAGGTACCGCACCAGCGATCCTGCCGCCTGTCCGTGCAGGGGCCCGGAAGCGCAGCATATCAGCAGGCCGATCAACAGGACCCGTATATGGCCGGTTAATATGTGTATTATGATAGCTCTATTCATCTTTTATTTTGTAACGTGATTTGATGAAACTAATAACACCTTATTGGCGAAAGGCTGCAAGCTGGGCCTTCAGCTCCTCGATCTCCTGCTTAAGCTGCAGGATATAGAGCGTATGCTCTTCCGTTTTCTCGACTAGCGCCTTTTGCACTTCGCCGATGTGATGGCCTTCCGTTGCCACCTTGGCAGCGGACGGCATGCCCGGGAGATGCCCGTTAACATCGATGAAATGGCGGAGCTCATCCAGACTCCTCATTGCATAGTTGTCTTGAAACACGTAGTCAGGCCAGCTTCCGGAAAGTTCGACCCGTACCTCCTCGAACATTGCCTTGCCGTCAACGGAAAGCAGGTAACCTGTAGCAGGGGTGATAATCCCGATCGAAACCTGCCCGCTGGGATTACACATGATAATGTTCCCGCCGCTGTGCTGGAGGTGCAACGGGGCGGTGGCACCGTTATCCCGGGCCATAATTTCATTGTCATCTATAACGATATTCGTACCCGTGGTTGAACCGGATATAATATAGCCGCCGCTGCTAAGGCCAGCGTCTCCCCCTAGCCGGGAGTGCACGCCAATTCCTGTAGAGGCACTTCCGCCGAATCCTGCACCTCCATCCCCGTTCAGGGCAAATGTAATTCCTCCTCCGCGGTCCGCTTCAATAAACTGAAAATTATCCGGAGAACCACCAGGCACGGAAATCTGAAGGATATCATTGCCTACACTCGGTGCATTGGATCGTTCAATGTTAACCACCTGTCCCAGGCTCCCTGAAAAGCTGGACGCGATATTCATCACCAGGCCGGATGATGCGAGGACATCAAGCCTGGCAGTAGGTGAACTCGTACCCACACCCACAAATCCGTTGCCTTTTACGTACAGACCGGTGGTATTGCTGGAGGCTGAAAAGACCGTTCTGGAACTGGAGGTCGTATTTACATAGGTTAACATCCCGTTGCCGTTTGTGCCCTGGTCGATCCGGAAGGCGAATGTGCTGCTGTTGGGGGTTATATGAAGGTCTGCACTGGGAATCTGCGTTCCGATTCCGATCCTGGTGCCGGTATCCCAGATAGTCTGTGTCCTTATTTTTTTACCCGTAATCGTTCCTGCCACATCCAGTTTGCTCTTTGGTGCGCCCGTGCCTATCCCTACATTCCCGTTCTTCCGGACGACCATTCTCAGCTTGTTATCCGTCTTTATCTTGAAATCCGTGAAATCCGTGGTCCCGATAAAATTCACCGCGGGAGTGGTGCCCGCGTCGCCCGTCAGGCTCCAGGACTGGGCAATCGAACTGCTAATGGCAAATGCAACGCATGCCGCCATCAGGCTGGCAATTTTCAATTTCATAATTGGAAGTGTTTATAGGTTAGAATGAATGATAATTCCGATGCCATGGTGACAGGTATCAAGCCAACAATTACTTTCCGAAACTAAGAACTTATCAAGACCCTGAAGAAAAAAATACTGTATTGTTGAAAAGTCAATTGGTCGCATCCAGGATTAGTTCAGGCAACCGCCTGACATACAGTTTAACTTAAGCAAATGAACTCCTGCTTCATCAGCATCATAAATGATAGAATATGAATTTACAAATTAAAGTGATTTGTTGCCCGCCGAAGGCTTCCCCAGTCCAGGCTGCATCACAACACGGGCACCGGTACCGATTCCCACATTGCCATTCCTGCGGACCATCACACGCATCGTATTATCGGCCTTGATCTTGAAATCAACAAAGTCGGTGGTACCGATAAAATTAGCAGCCGGGTTTGTGCCACCGTCACCTGTAAGGCTCCAGGACTGGCCCATGGTTGTACAACAAACACTGATGGCAAGCAAAGCCACAAGGGGTAAGGAAAATCTGAAATGCATGATGTTTGGTTATATAAGTTAGAATGATTTGACGCGTGTTGAACATAAGTCCGCCCGGCACAACAGCGTTTACCGGAGGGCGTACCCGCCGAAACTATATACTATTGCTGGTGAAAGATTTGCACCTGGAAAAAAGTATTAAAAGTCCATGTGCAATCCCGCTCCAGCCGCAAGTCCATGCCAGCGACAGGCTGGCCTTCAACTGCTCCCTGTTTCACTTCACCGTACCATCCATTTTAGCCCTACTGTGATGTGAATGAGCCAAGTGGAATACTGCATTCACCTAAATACGCGCCTGCCGGGCGCCAAAATTCCGTATATTTGATAAGCAGTTAACTTACAGGCAATTACATGCCTGCAAGATTTGCACGTTAATTGCATTAAAGTAAAACCATGGGCAGCGTATTGGCCGCACTTTTCAGGCATTTAAAAAAGATAAACGTATGGCGTTTCGCCATCCTGGCAGCCATTGCCGCCAGGCCGTTCATGCTGGAAGCCCAGTCGCCGCAGGATTGCCTGGATGCCATCCGCGTTTGCTCCAACACCTATGTCCAGACGTCAACCTTCTCCGGTTTCGGCAACGTGCAGGAAGTGCAGGCGGGCGGAAGCACCTGCCTGGCTGCCGGCGAAACGAATTCTTCCTGGTATGTTTTCAGAATTAAAAATGCGGGCAACCTGCTGGTTGACATCACCCCCGCCAACCCGCTGGACGATTATGATTTCGTGATCTACAACCTCACCGGTGACAGCTGTGGATCCATCCTTTCCGGGACGAACGCGCCGGTACGCTGCAACTATTCCTCCACACCGGGAACGACGGGCCTGGCCACGGGCTACGTACAGGCGTCGGTCAACGCGGCCGGTCCTCCATTCTGCTCGCCACTACCCGTGCTTGCGGGCGAAACGTATGTGATGATGATCAACAACTTCACCTCCTCCGCATTCGGATATTCGCTGGATTTCGGTGGCACCGCCACCATTGAGGATACGGAGACCCCGGAAGTGGACAGTGTATCGGTGGCGCTATGCAACCCGAACAAGGTATTGCTGCATTTCGATGAAAACATAGATCCCGCAACCATTACCGCAGCCGGCACGGAATTCACCATAACGGGACCTGCCCCGGTAACCGTCAAGGACGCATCCATCTTCGGGGCGCCGAACGTGGTCCGGGTACGCTTTACGCAACAGGTTAACACTCCGGGCATCTATACCGTGACCATTAACACGGGAACAGACGGAAATACGTTGTCAGACGACTGCAGCAACTTTTTATCCGCGGGGTCTTCCCATGATTTCACGATTATATTCCAGGGGCCTGTCGCATCAATCGCCTCGGTCACCAATGCCTCCTGCAATGCCACCAATGGCTCCGCCACCGGCGCGGTGACCGGCGGTACCGGGCCGTTTACCTATATCTGGGATACCAGTCCCCCGCAGACCGGCATCACCGCCACGGGACTTGCGGCAGGCCACTACACATTCACGGTTACGGATGCCAATGGCTGCACATCGCTTGCTACCTTCAACGTCTTCACGGATGGCGAACCACAGCTTACGACGACCAGCGTGAAGGACAGTTGCGCGAACCCCGGAAGCGGGCAGGCTTCCGTCGTGGCGACCGGCGGCGTACCGCCCTATACTTACCTGTGGTCCACTGTTCCGCCGCAGAGCACGGCGACGGCCACGGGCCTGGTCACCGGCACCTATTCCGTGACCGTCACGGACGATAAGGGCTGCACATCCGTGGGCGTCGTTTCCATCGGGCAGGACGGCAAACCGGTCATCGCCATTTCCAAACAGGACCCGCCCTGTGACGGCTCCACGCTGGGTTCAGCCACGGCCACGGTTACCGGCACGGCTCCTTTTTCATACATGTGGTCCACCAGCCCCCCGCAGAACACGGCGACAGCCACCATGCTCACACCCGGTTCATATACGGTCACCGTTACGGATTCCAGCGGCTGCGAGGCGGAAGCTTCAGTGACCATATCGCAGAATAAAATGAATATCACCGCCATGGTAACAGACGTGACATGCGGTAACCTGTCAAATGGAAGCATTGCGGTGTCCGTAACCGGGGCCAGCCCCCCGCTTTCCTACTCATGGAATACAACCCCGGTGCAGACCACCGCCACCGCGACCAACCTGTCCATCGGCACTTACCAGGTCATCGTGTCCGACCAGGCGGGCTGCCTGGATTCGCTCACGGAATCCGTGGGAGGCCCGCCCCCGATCCTGCCCACCACTTCCACCACCAATGCGGCCTGTACTTTCAATACAGGGACGGCATCGGTTATCGCGGCAGGCGGCAATCCGCCCTATACATTTGCGTGGAATACCGTTCCGCCACAGTTTACGAGCGTCGCCTCGAATCTTTCTGCCGGCGCTTACACAGTCACCATCACGGATAGCATCGGATGCACGGAAACAGCCGTGGCCTTCGTGAATGACTCCGACGGACCACTAGGCCAGATCACGGCCGTGCAGGATGCCACCTGTCTCGAAGCCAATGGCAGTGCCACCGTGGGAGTGAGCACCGGTATCCCTCCCTATACCTTCCTTTGGAATACCAGCCCGCCACAGCCGGGCGCCACTGCATCAGGACTTGCCTCCGGCGAATACACGGTGGAGATCACGGACGGCAACGGCTGCAAGTCGTTCCTGAATGTCAAGATCAATGATCTTGAACCCGTATCCCTCGTACCGGGGCCTGTCATGAACGCCTCCTGCGGGATGGCCAACGGATCCGCCACTGTTTTTCACCTGGGCGGTATCGCACCCTTCACCTACACCTGGCTCACCAGTCCGGTGCAGACAGGGTCGACTGCCATCAATCTCGCTGCCGGCTCCTACATCGCGGTGGTAACAGATAGTGCCGGCTGCACCGATTCGATTGAAGTCAGCGTGGGTGAATTCGAAGCCAACAACAGCATTGAATACGACATCGCATGCCTGGGTGAGCCCACGCAGTTCTTTGGAATTTCTGATTACACGGGCCCCATCAACTGGTACTGGGATTTCGGCAACCCCGAGGACAGCACGAACGACAACTCCTCATTGCAGAACCCGTCCTATGTTTACCCTGCCACGGGTAATTATTCCGTTACCCTTTATATCGACGGGGGCTGCGCCACCGATACGCTCACCCTGCTGGTATCAGCCGGCCTGAAGCCTGACGCCTCCTTCAGTGTGGAAAAGGAGCCGATCCTCGCACAATCACCCGCCACATTTTATTACACAGGCTCGCCGGTGACAGGCTACCTGTGGGACCTTGGCAGCGGTCCGTCGCCGGGTGCACAAACCATCATCCACACTTTCCCCAACTCGGATTCCGTTTGGGTAACCCTGTACGTCGAAGACGAATATGGCTGCCTTGACACGGTGACCAACGCCTACTTCGTCGATGAAACCCCGACCGTTTTTGTGCCGGGCGCCTTCACACCGAACGGCGATGGCCGCAATGACCGGTTCCTGGTTTATTCCTACGGCATTGCGGACTGCGAATTGCTCATTGTGAACCGGTGGGGGCAGGAAGTTTTCCGTTCAAACGATCCCAATGCCATTGTGAATACGGGCTGGGACGGCAAACACGAAGGCAAGCCGGTACCCCAGGGAGCCTATGGATACAAGATCACCGGTACGCTGGTCAGCGAAAAGGTGTTTACCCGGACGGGTACCGTGATTGTTTACTACTAGCATCCTGTTCCTTCAGGAGCTTTTCTGGTGCCTGGGCCTTAACCCGGTTATCGGTTTTTCGTGATCAGGTACCCGCCTTCCCGAACGCCGTATGGCAGGCGGCGTGATCCGTCAACCGGGTCCACGACAGACCAAATATCAACTACAAATCCTGACTCCCTTGCGCATGGAGAGTTGAGCATTGAATATTGAGCATTCCAGGGCGAATGTACAGGCATGGGCAATCGTGGCTCCTTAAACATTATGCATTACGCGTTATGCATTAGGGATTTGTTTAAGTCATGAAACTTAAAACAGGCTTGAGTCGCTTCTTCTCTTCTGCTCTCCCAAATGCTTCCAATAAAAAAGGGCCGCCCTGTTCCCAGGGCGGCCCGAAGGCTATTCATGGCAGTTGTGGATCGTTACCTGACAAGAGAGACGCGCCCCTTGCGGACATGAGTATCACCGTGTACATCGAGAATATGTGCCACGTATACATACACGTCCTCCTTGGCGTATTCGTTGCTGTATTCAATCAGGCCGTCCCAGGGTCTCCGGAACCCATCCGCGGTAGTAAAGATGCGCTGGCCCCAGCGGTTCCAAATTTCGAACCTGACGTTCATGATGTTGTATCCCTTGATGGTGAATACGTCGTTCATTCCATCCGCGTTGGGTGTGAAGGCATTGGGAATGAAGAACGTGGTTATCGGTATTATCTTCACAGGGTGGCGCACCGTATCCGTACAGCCCCACTGGTTGGTGACCACCAGCGTCACCACGAAGGTACCCGAGTCGGAATAGGTATGCGAGGGATGCACGGCCGTGGAAACCTGGCCATCGCCGAAATCCCAGAAATAGGACACCCCACCCACTGACTGGTTGGTAAACGAGAAATTCGGATCCAGTGTGGTGGTTTCCTCCGGCTCCGGCTGGAAGGCAGCGAGCGGATCCGGGTACACCGTTACCATGTTATTGATGGAAACGGTGTGTTCGCATCCTTCGTCAGTGGTGACGGTAAGCGTGACCGTATAGTTACCCGTGGCCTGGTAGATATGCATGGGATTCTGTATCGTATCCGAACCACCATCACCGAAATCCCAGTGCCAGGCGACAATATTCCCGATGCCGATGAATGACTCGTCGTTAAACTGTACGGCCAGCGGTCCGCAGCCTTTTGCATTGAGGGCCGTGAACTGGGCAGTGGGCAAACCGTTCACCGTGACCTGTGCCGTGATGGTATCCGTACAGCCGAGGTCTGACGTAACGATAAGCGTCACGTTGTACACACCGGGCGCACTGTAAATATGTGTCGGGTGTTGCAGGTTGGACGTGTTGCCGTCACCGAAGTTCCACTGGAAGCCCGTGATGGTACCCGTCGCGACCGTGGAAGTGTTGATGAACTGGATCTCCTCCCCGACACAGCCATCTTCGGCCTCGAAGTCGGCCACCGGTTGCGGGAAGACTTCCACCTGGGTAGTAACGGTGGTCCGGCAATTGTTGCCGTTGATCACCTCCAGGCTCACATTGTATATTCCGGGGCCCGGGTAGGTATGCGAAGGTGTCACGGCAGCGGACGTTGCCCCGTCGCCGAAATTCCAGAAGAAGGTATTGCCCTGCACGTTCGTCGGGTCATTCGTGTTCATGAAAGTCACGGGATCATTCTGGCACCCCGCGCTTGCCGCGATGGCAGGCGAAGGCGACAGATATACCCTGACGGAGTCACCATAGGTATCGGAACAACCCTCGCTGGACATGACTGTCAGCGTCACCAGGTAGGTCCCCGGGTTGGCATAATTGTGAATGGGATTCTTCGATGGCGAAGTACCTCCGTCACCGAAATTCCATGCCCAGGAGATGATCGAACCTGCCTGGTTCGGCACAAACGACGAATCGAAGAAGATGGTCGTTTCGGTGATGCAGACATCCGTTCCGTCGAAGTAGGCCACCGGGCTTTCGAATACGGTTACCGGCTGCACAGTGCTGCCCGTGCAACCCTGTGCGGTGGTTACCGTGAGGGTGACATTATACGTTCCCGCAGTGGTATAGGCATGTACCGGGTTGAGTGTCGTATCCCCGTTGCCGTCTCCGAAATTCCATACGGCGCTCACGTTGTTACCACCGCCTCCGGGAACAATTGTCTGGTTGAAGAACGAGGTGCCCAGCCCGAAGCATACGTCGCCGGAGCTGAACAGGGCATTCGGATCGGGATGCACGTTCACGGCCTGTGTGATCGTGTCCGTACAACCGTTATTGGAGGTCACTACCAGGCTTACATTATACGTGCCAGGGGTGCTATAGGTATGTGACGGGTTGGCCGCGCTTGAAACGCTGCCGTTGCCGAAGTTCCAGTTCCAGGATGCGATCGATCCGGAGCTTACCGCGGAAGTGTCATTGAATACCGTGGCGTTGCCGATACACTGGCTGAGCGCCTCGAAGCCGGCGTCAGGACCCGGATGTATGGTGACAGACTGGATGGCCGTGTCCAGGCAACCGAAACCCGAGGACCCGATCAGCATGACATTGTACGTGCCTGGTGTGCCATACGTATGGACAGGTGTTCCCTGTGAAGTGCTGTAACCGTCACCAAACTGCCAGTACCAGCTCGTGATGTTACCGGCAGCAATGGTGGAGGTATTGTTGAATGCCGTGGCACTGCCTTCGCATACGGCCGGTGCATTGAAGCTTATGTCGGGCAGGCCGTTGACGCGCACCGGCTGTGTCACCGTATCCAGGCAACCCAGGTCCGAGTTGACGATGAGCGTTACGTTGAACGTGCCGTCACTTGCGTAGGTGTGGCTGGGATTCTGCAGGAATGAGTTGTTGCCGTCGCCGAAATCCCAGAAGTATCCATCGATACTGCCGTTGTTAATGGTCGACAGGTCGGTGAAGTCGGTCTGGATGCCCTCACAAACTTCATTAGCGTTAAACGCCGCCTCCGGGGTGGGGTTCACCGTCACGCTGGCTGAGATGGTGTCCGTACAACCGGAGGCCGAGGTCACTACCAGGGTCACCTGGAACGTGCCGTCGGATGGATATCCGTGTGCCGGGTGCTGCTGCGTGGACGTGGTACCGTCACCGAAATCCCAGTTCCATCCCGTGATGGTGCCGGCAGGAATGCCGGACAGGTCAGTAAAGAGGGTCTGGTCTCCGAAGCAAGCTGCATTGGAGCCGAAATCCGCAATAGGATCCGGACTGATCGTAATTTGCTGGCTTACAGAATCCACGCATCCCTCACCTGAAGTAACCAGGAGGCTGACGGTATACGTACCTGCGGTGGTGAAGGTATGTGTCGGGTGCTGGGTGGTGGACAGGGTGCCGTCCCCGAAGTTCCAGGACCACCCGATGATTCCCCCAGTGGGGATAGAGCTGTTATCGCTGAAGGTTACCGGCATGTTGATACATGCCGGGGAAACGGTAAATGCGGGTACCGGTGGCGGGTTAACCGTCACATTTGCCAGGAAGGCATCCGAGCACCCGGATGGATCGGTGATCGTAACCGTATAGGTACCTGCCGTGGAAACGGAAATAGTCTGGGTGGTGGCTCCGTTGGACCAAACATAGCTTGCCCCGGGGTTGCCGGCATCCAGGATGGCATTCTGGCCTGCGCAGAATTCCTGGTTACCCAGGTTCCCCACGATACCCGTCCCTCCTACCGAGACGTTTGAAGTAGCGCCTGCCTGGCAGCCATTGGCGCTGGTGACAAGCACACTATAGGTGCCCGCCTGCGTGACCGTGATGGAGGAAGTGGTCTGGCCGCCCGGCGTCCACGCAAACGTGGCTCCGGCATTGCCTGCATTAAGCACCACATTCTGGCCAAGGCAGATAAATTCGTCGTCGAGGTTTACGACCGGCGTTGGGTTCACTGTAACGCTTACCGTATCGCTGGCTGAGCAGCCATTGGTGTCCGTGACAGTGACAATGTATGTGGTGCTGGTCGCAGGGTTCACATAGATGGTATCGTTACCCGCGCCGTTGGACCAGGCATAGGAAACACCGCCGCTGGCGGTAAGTGTGGCAGTGGTGCCTTCGCAGATAGCTACATCCGGACCCGCTGCCGCTGCCGGCAGTGGGTTTACACTGACATTGACGGTATCCATGGCCGTACATCCGTTGGCACCCGTAACCGTTACGGTATAGGTGGAATTGGCGGCCGGGTTCACCGTGACGGATGCGGTGTTGGCGCCGCCGGGATTCCAGCTGTATGCCGCGCCGCCCGAGGCGGTGAGTGTCACGCTGCTACCATCACAAATGGCCTGGTCTGCACCGGCATTCGCAATGGGTAGCGACTTGATGATGACCCGCACGCTGTCGGTGGCCTGGCAACCGTTGCCATCCGTCACCAGCACGCCGTAGGTCGTGGTCGACTGCGGGTTC
>JAHEKC010000054.1 GCA_024638565.1 Bacteroidota bacterium | reverse complement strand
CAACAGGCAGAGCACGTACAACAGGACCGCCTCATAAGGGATACCCAGTGTGGATGATTTTACGTCCAGGTATTTATCATGGAACGAGGACACCTCCGTCTGGCTCATCCCATCGAATGTGCCGCTGATGGAATGGAAGACATAGCTGAGTGTCCAGCTTTCGATATAGCAGTAGTAAGCGGCAACCGCCACGTTGGTGAATATGCCAAAAACACCGATGTACTTCCAGAAACTCCGTTTGTCCATCGAGTTCAGGATGAACGGGGTGGAATGGTGTCCGAATTTGCCACCGAACCGCCCTGATGCCCACTCAATCCACAACAGCGGAATGCCCATCACCAAAAAGCAAACCAGGTAGGGAATGATAAACGCACCACCGCCGTTGTTGATCGCCTGGACAGGAAAGCGCAGGAAATTGCCCAATCCAACGGCATTTCCTGCCATGGCCAGAATCAGGCCCACACGGCTGCCCCAGGAATCGGACTTGATGCTCATATCTTGATTTTAAGCAAGTTGTTCAGGAAGCCAAAGTAAGTAACATTTTTCATTCAGGCAAAGTAGCGGTTGCATCGGCCTGTGCCCGAAAGTTTAACAAAGATATTTAGCGGGAATGCCAAATCATGGCAAGGAGTTTGCATAATGATAGGGGGCAGGATTCGATCCCGTTGCCACGAACCCGAGCAATATGTATCAAAAGACCACTACACAAACAAAAAAGAAGTACACGGTATGCCAGAGCTGTGGCACGCCGTTTTCAAAAAACAAAAACAACTATTTCAAGATCACCGGCGGCTCATACAGTGTGAAGTACTGTACGGATTGCTTCCAGGACGATGGCTTCAAGGAGCCTGACCTCACCCTGGAAGAGATGAAGCAGAAGCTGCACGCCAAGCTGCAAAGCATTGGCATGCCCGGGAACCTGGAACGGTTTACGGACAGGCTCCATACCCTGGAGCGCTGGAAAGACAAAAGCTGAATATTGGTATAGGTTGGTTATAGGCGGGGCTCTGTAGGTCCCGCCTTTTTCTTGAGTTGCGCGGCCACAATGGCCAGACCCTCCGCGAAGGTATGCGGGCGGTAATCCAAATCCCGCATGGCCTTTTCAATTATGAACCCGGTTCTCGGCGGTCGTTTGGCGGCCTGGTTGAGTTCAGCTGAAGTGACCGGCCTGATCCCTGATTTTTCAAGTCCGAAAAAATCAGCCACCTGGCTGGCGATATCGATGATGCTCATAGTCTCCTGCCCGGAAACGTGGTAGATGCCACGGGCTTTGCGCAGCGCGGCTTCCAGGCATGCAGCTGCCAGGTCCTCGGCCAGCGTCGGTGAACGGAACTGGTCGGTGATGACATTGATGGTTTTACCCTGTTCCAGGGAGTTCTTGGTCCACAATACCACGTTGCTGCGTTGGCGGTCGTCCACTACGCCGTAAATGATGATGGTGCGGATAACGCATCCGTCATTGGCGGGTGCGAGCACGATTGCTTCGGATTCAAGTTTCGAACGGGCGTATTCGCTCAGCGGTGCCGTGGCATCCGTTTCACGGTATGGCCCCGCCTGTCCGTCGAATACGAAGTCGGTCGACAGGTGCACGAGATGGGCGCCCGTTTCGGCACAGGCCTGTGCCAGCGTTTGCACGGCATCCACGTTGATGCGCCGGCAGGCATCAGGGTTCCGGGTGCAGTCATCCACGTTGGTCATCGCCGCGGTATGGATTACCGCATCCGGCCGGTGGCGTAAAATACACTCACGGACCGTGGCTTCATCTGTAAGCTCAAGTGATTCGTAAACGTATCCATCCCGGTTCGACAGCCTGTTGGCACCCCTTGCCACCGCCACGATATCCACATGGTCCCTGTCAAGCGCCGCGTAAACGATCTTTTGTCCCAGCAGCCCATTGCTGCCGGTAATGAGAAGCTTGAATGATTTCATGGTTGCAAAGGTAAGTGACCTGTCACAGGTCCCGAACGCTGCCCCGCCCGTTACGTACCATGCTGCGCATATTCAGGACAAATGCCATCACCAGGTAAATGATCAGCGGGGAGCCAATGGTAATGAACGATGTATAGATAAAGAAAAGGCGTATGCGCGCCGACTTGATCCGCATCCGCTCCCCGAGCGATTCGCAGACGCCGAATGCGAAATATTCAAAAATGGTTTTTATCCTGTCGATCATGAGCCGGCATTAATGGTTTGTCGGGCTGAAACTGTCCCTGCCCTGCGGGGTGACAGGAGACTTCGGCCGATATTGCAATCCAGGCATCTATGTGAAGCACAATAGCAGGATTTAAGGTGCAGCAAGGCCTGGGAGTCGAAGGCATGGCGTGCCCGGACACCCAGGCGGGCCCATGTCCGCGTGGCGGCGTTCTCCTCGGGAGGAAGTTCCCGGAGGAGCACCCGGGCGCTTTCCACGAGAGCATCACGCCCGCGCACCTGCCCGTATTGCGTCAGGAACGGTACAACGGTGTTGATGAGGATATTCGCGATAGAGTCATCACCCAGTCTCTTTTCCGACTTCCGGGCCGGTTTGTCGAACCGGAAGTGGCCCACCCAGTATTCCGAAGTGCCGGCCCGGAACATGCTTGCCAGATTTCCGGCATCAGGGTTCTCAAGCATCGCGCCAAGGTTGCCGCCCTGGCGGTAATGCCACATGGCAAACTGCGCAATACGCACCGTGGGGAAGTTCATCGGGCGGGTACGGGCGAACTTCCATGCATGCCCTTTCATGCTTTCGATCCCGTACTTGCGCTGAAGAAACCGGAATTCTTCCCGGAGGGCCTTCGGGTAGCGGTCCGTGAACGGTCCATCGAGCAGTCCGGCAGCGCCAAACAGCATGGATTCAATCTGGAAGAGGTTGTCCCGTTGCCTGCGGATGTAGCGGACAGGTACGATCCGTGCGAGCCATTCGAACGGTTCCGCATTCAGGCGAAACCCGAAGTTGCGTGCCAGCAATTGGTGAAAGGCCTGTTCCCGGTCTCCGTCGTTTGCTTCCACCAGGCGCCCCACACGTGCTGCTTTCCCCGCCAGCCGTTCCTGCCCCATGCGTGTCATACAGGATTCGATTGCCTCAGGTCTTGCCCCGTCAATCAACCTGCGGCACGGTATGGTATCACCGGACCGGTGGAGATAGCCATATTTCTCGGCTGCATCGGTACCCACATAATGCCTGAGCTCCACCATCGGTATGCGCGGAAAACCGGAAGAGGCATCTGACCCCGCTTCATATACCACATGCAAAACGACATTGCGGTAGGAAGCATCGTGCTGGTGGCCGTGCTGGTTCCAGTCTCCCGCACGGACATGAATTTCCACATTGCCAGCCCAAAGCGTATTGCCCACACGAATCCGGGCGTTGAAAAAATCCGGTCCGGCATCATGGTTTCGTGTTCCGGGATCAAGCACCTGCACAGGCTCGCCGCCGGTTGTGACCAGGTCCGGGCCACACATTCTGGAGGACCATATATGGTATAAAAACTCCTCGGTCATGCTAATGACTTGGTACCTGAAAAATAATAAATCAAACGGAAAGCCCAACGTGGGGATGCCCGGTGTTGGTCGGACCGGATAAGGCTACCCGGCAACCTCGTCGTGGGGAAGCTTCAGCTTTACAGCCACGTCTTCCATCAGCCACATGGGTGTGGATGTGGCCCCGCAAATTCCCACGGAATCATCATCACGAAACCAGGCAGGATCAAGTTCCCCGGGGCCGGAGATAAAGTAACTTCTTGGGTTTTCATCCCGGCACACGGTGTAAAGCGCCTTGCCGTTTGAGCTCTTCTTCCCGCTGACGAAAACAATCACGTCATGGTCATTTGCAAATCTGCGCAGGTGCGGTTCGCGGTTGGAGACCTGCCTGCAAAGCGTGTCGTTCAGGTCAAAGTCCTCATCGCCCACCTCACCCTTGGCATTCAGGATTCGTTCCCGGATCATTCCTTTCATCTTCTCAAAACCCGTGGTGCTTTTGGTGGTCTGGGAGAACAGGTGCACGGGCCGGGCAAAATCTATTTTTTCAAGGTCTTCTTCCGTCTTCACGACGATAGCCTCATCATGCGTCTGTCCAACCAATCCGTTGACCTCTGCATGCCCTTTCTCTCCGTAAATGACTACCTGTCCATCGCCATCAGATGTTATCTCAAAGCTGTCGCGAATCCTGTTCTGAAGCTTGAGCACCACGGGGCATGATGCGTCAATCAGCTCAATGTTATTGCGGATGGCAAGCTGGTATGTTTCAGGAGGCTCGCCATGGGCGCGGATCAGCACCTTGCAGTCACGCAGGTCCTTCAGCTGTTCGTGCTTGATGATTTTCAAACCCTTCTTTTCCAGCCGCTCAATCTCCATGTTATTGTGTACAATGTCACCCAGGCAATACAGGTGCCCGGTGCGAATGAGCTCCTCCTCGGCCAGGTCGATCGCATACACGACTCCGAAGCAAAAGCCGGATCCCTGGTCTATAATCACTTTCATGATGCAAAGGTACGAATTGCCCTGTGCGGGATTTCTCCGAAATGGGTACTTTTAAGACCGTTAGGGATGAAATTCATCGTCATTTCAGGCATTCGTGATCACGTGTACAACCTGGTCGTTGCTTCTTTTTCGCCGGAGACCCGGCACAGTGACCAGTTCCGGGCGATGGACGTTTTGAATTAACTTATCTTGGAAGACTCATGAATAGAAAAATGCTTTGTTCTGTCCTTTGCCTGGCTTTCTTTCAGCGGGTAACCGGGCAGGTTGTCATGCGACCGGGCGACGCACCGGCCGGCACATCATTTCCGTACGAAACCGGGCTAAAAACCCTGGAAGGCAGGGATACCGACCTGGTGGCGTACAAGGGAAAGAAACTGCTTATCGTGAATGTGGCATCCGAATGCGGGTATACATACCAGTACGAGGGGCTGCAGGCACTGCATGAAAGGTATGGTGACCGGTTGCAGGTACTTGCTTTTCCTTCCAATCAATACGGGAAGCAGGAACCAGGCAGCGACCGGGATATCCTCGAATTCTGCACTTCCAAATACGGCGTTACCTTCCCGGTGTTCACGAAAGGGGATGTGCGCGGACCGCAAAAATCTGACCTATACCGCTGGCTTACGGAGAGCAAAGCAAATGGCTGGAATTCAAAAGAGCCCGGATGGAATTTTTGCAAATACCTGGTCGATGAAAAAGGCCGGCTCGTCGCATGGTACGGTGCCAGGGTCAAACCCATGGACGAAGCCATAACCAAATTATTGAAATGAAAACACTGATCAGCCGTGTTGGCCGGTTACATGTGTTGCCGGGTGGTTTATGGGCGACTGTACTGGTGGCTTGCTTTATACAAGCTGCCGCACAACCCGTATTCGTGAAGGACAGCCTTGACGATTATATCAGCAGAGAAATGAAACGGTGGAACATACCCGGGGTCGCGGTAGCCGTGGTACACGATGGAAACGTTGTATTCTCGAAAGGCTTCGGGGTGCGCGAGACAGGGAGAAAGGAAAAGGTGAATGAGGAAACGCTTTTCCAGATCGCCTCATGTACAAAGGCATTTACCGGTACGGCCATGGCCATGCTCGAAGACCGGCTGTCGCTCGACGAACGGGTAGCGAATATTTTTCCTTCGTTCAGCCTGTACGACCCTTACCCGACCGGTGAGGTCACTATTCGTGATATGCTTAGCCATCGCATAGGATTCAGGACCTTCCAGGGCGACTTCCTGCACTGGGATTGCAACCTGACCAGGGAGGAGCTGATGTACAATATGAAGAACATCAAGCCGGTTTATAGCTTCAGGAGCCGGTACGGCTACTGCAATGCGGGATTCCTGGTGGCAGGCCAGGCATTGCAGGCTGTCACGGATACTACCTGGGATGAATTTATGAAGTACAGGTTTTTCGATCCGTTGAATATGAAGCGTACCAGCACGGATCATGCGTCGATCGTCAACGACCGGAATGCGGCGAAGCCGTATACCGTGCTCGATGGCCGGCTGATCCCGTTGAAATATGCAGATATCAATGCACTGGCACCCGCTGCTTCCATCAATTCCTGTGCACGGGACATGGCCAGCTGGATACGTATGCTGCTGGACAGCGGCAGGTACGGGGGTTCCCGAATTGTACCGTTCGAGGCGATCAGGAAGACCTGGTCATCGCACACCGTCGTACGTGAACCGCGGGACCCGACTGGGGAGGAACGGCATTTTTATACTTACGGACTGGGATGGTTCCTGCAGGATGTAAAAGGACGCAAGGTAATTTCGCATGACGGCGGTGCCAACGGTTTTCTTACCAATACCACCCTGGTGCCGCAGGAACGCTTCGGATTTTTCATTTCCACGAATACGGATGCCAATGCATTCTACGACGCCCTGCGCGAACAGCTGCTTGATGCGATCACCGGGACGCCCTACACCAACAGGAGTGAAGCGATGTACCGGAGGGTTCAGCCATATTTTCAGGCGCAGGACTCCATACGGCATGCCCTCCTGGGAAAGGCGGGTGGCAAGTCGAATGATCATGCGCCCCAGGCGTATACCGGTAAGTACCGGAATGAAGTATACGGGGATATAGAGGTGACATCCAACGGCGGCAGGCTGGTCATCAATTTTTCGAGGCACCCGAACCTGGTTGGCAGGCTGCACCCCTCGGGTGGTGATACGTTCATCTGCTCGTACAGCGACGTCACATACGGCGTCAAGGAGATTCCGTTCGAGGTGGCCGGCGATCGTGCCGTGGCAGTAACCATAAAGGTGAATGACTTTATCGATTACATGTCCTACAGGTTTGAACGAACCGATTGAAGATGCCTGACATTTCCGGTCCTGCAGCCGCATTGCGTGATTCCGCGCGGGCATCCATGGAGATGGTTGCCGGCAAGCTGGGAGGGCTGTCCGAGGTCCAGTTTAACTGGAAGCCGCAAAACGGTTACTGGAGTGCCGGGCAGTGCCTGCAGCATGTCAATATGCTAGGCAGGTACTGGGTAAAGCACCTGGAAGCGGTAGTTCAGGAAAGCGGGCCGAAAGGGAATGATTACCGGCCTACACGCATTGGGCGTAGACTGATCGCCAGGATGAATACAGATCGCCTGCTGAAACGCCCTCCCCGCACACGGTCCAGGTTCCAGCCGCATTTTTCTGTATACAGTGTCGGGTGCCTTTCCGAATTCAGGGAAACGCAAAAGCGGCTTGAAACACTGGCGGGGCTGCTGCAGGACAAGGATCCAGGCCGCCATGCCATAGGATGGTATCAGTTGCCCATGGTCCGGCTTCCGCTGGGTGATACGCTGCACCTTGCAGCAGCGCATACGATGGCCTTCACGGGCTGTGCAGAGGCGGTAGCCGGTCTCCCGGAGTTCCCGGCATCCTAAATGCGCACGCTTACTTCATGAATGGATAGGTGTAATCGGTAGGGGGTACGAAAACCTCCTTGATGGTCCGCTGGGATACCCAGCGCAGCAAGTTGATCATGCTGCCGGCCTTGTCATTGGTCCCGGAAGCCCTGGAGCCGCCGAAAGGCTGTTGCCCCACCACGGCACCGGTGCACTTGTCATTGATGTAGAAGTTGCCTGCGGAGTTGGTAAGCTTGCGTGTGGCCAGGTCGATGGCGTATCGGTCCTGTGCGATGATGGAACCTGTGAGTCCGTACCCGCTCGTGCGGTCTACGAGGTCCAGGGTTTTCGAATATGCTTTTTCATCGTATACGTAAATGGTAAGCACAGGCCCGAAGATCTCTTCACACATGGTCACGTAATCGGGCTTTGAGGCCTGTAGGATAGTGGGCTCCACGAAAAATCCTTTTGACTTGCTGTACCCGCCTCCGGCTATAATTTTAACGCCGCGGCCTTTCCTGGCCTGGTCTATATAACCGGTGATTTTCGAGAATGACTTCTCATCAATCACGGCGTTGAAAAAATTGGAAAAATTCTCCGTACCACCCATCTTCATGGAGGCGACATCTTCCAGCAGGCGCGGCTTCAGCTTTTTCCAGAGGTTCCTGGGAATATAGGCCCGGGAAGCGGCACTGCACTTTTGTCCCTGGTATTCGAAGGCCCCGCGTGCCAGCGCGGTGGCCAGTACATCCACATCGGCAGATTCGTGCGCCATGATGAAATCCTTGCCGCCGGTTTCCCCGACGATACGCGGGTAGGCTTTGTAGTTGGGAATGTTCTCGCCGATAGACTTCCATATCTGCCTGAACACTTCTGTCGATCCGGTGAAATGAATGCCTGCAAAATCAGGGTGTGCAAAGATCACTTTTCCGATCTCCTGTCCCGGCACATACACGAGGTTGATAACGCCCGGCGGCAATCCCGCTTCAAGGAATACCTCCATGAGTACGTTTGCGGAATAGATCTGTGAAAACGCGGGCTTCCAGACCACCGTATTGCCCATCATGGCTGCTGAGGTGGGCAGGTTGCCGGCTATGGCCGTGAAGTTGAACGGGGTGAGTGCAAAAATAAAGCCTTCCAGGGGCCGGTGCTCGACACGATTCCAGATCCCGCGCATGGACTGCGGCTGCTGCCGGTATATCTCATGTGCATACTGGACGTTGAAGCGCAGAAAGTCGATCATCTCGCACGCGGCATCCACTTCGGCCTGGAATGCATTTTTTGATTGCGCCAGCATGGTGGCCGCGTTTATCTTGTACCGGTAGGGGCCGGCCAGCAGGTCGGCGGCTTTCAGAAAAATGGCCAGGCGCTGCTCCCATGGCATCTCCGCCCATTTCTTTTTCGCGGCCATGGCTGCACGAATGGCGGCCCGGGCATGCGATGCGTCACCAACCGAGTAATGGCCCAGCACATGCTTGTGGTCATGTGGCGGTGCCAGCTTAACCTTGTTGTTCGTGCGTACTTCCTGGTTGCCGATGTACATGGGCACATCGACGGTATTTGAACGCAATTCGGAGAGCGCGCTTTTCAGTGCCTTTCGTTCCGGGCTGCCGGGTCCGTATTCCAGCATCGGTTCATTGACGGCTTCGGGGACATTAAATAATCCATTACTCATAATCAGGTGTTTTTATATGGTTACAAGGGTGAAAAAGGGCTGCAAAAGTAAGCATTTACCTGCCGAATGGTGCCGGGCATACCCGCATTTTTGTCTGATTGGGCTTCTGGTCCAGCATGTTACCGGATCCCGGGAATGAGAGGCTGAAACTTTTGCCTGGCAGTGCAGGTAAAATAAGGAAACCTGATTCTTCCATGTACCCTGATCCCAAGCCCGCCCATGCCGGCAAATGCCAGTGCATCACGTTCAACAGGCGCGGTTATGTCACGGAAAGTGACAATGCGCTATTCAACACCGGTAGGTTCATGGGCCGCCCGTTAACCGATAAGATACCGTTCATCAACACGATTTTCTACAGGATCAGCCAATTGACGTTCAATGACGCGCCACTTTTCTTTCCGCGCGTACAACTTGACATGGATGGCTATTCCGGCGTGTGTGACCTGATGTTTACACGGGAGCGCCGTGCCGAAGGGGATGTATTCGTTTGGTTTATTTACGATCACACGTTGCATTACGGCCCCGCCGCTGCTAAAGGCCCTAAACGCCGGCCCCCGGTCACCAGGATTTCATCACGCCAAAGCGCAATTACCTTACCGCGGTGAGCCTGGAGTCGCCCACGTAAAGCAAAAAGCCTTCCACCTTGCCGATTCCGGATGCGGCAAGTGCCTGCATGTATTGCAGTACCTGTTCTGTATGCGCGGGGCCAGGTGCACCGGTCTTGTAGTCCAGGACCACGGCCGTGTCACCCGACAACATCACACGGTCAGGCCGTAATACCTCTTCGCCGGGCGCCAATATTTCCATTTCCGTAAGTACGCGGAAGTTTCCGCTGAACCATTTCCTTGAGGCGCAAGCGGCAAGCACCTTTTCAACGTGGTCGTTGATCCTGCCGCGCATCTCCGCCGGGAATCCGGTGCGATCCATGTAGCTGGCCAGGTGCGTTCCCGAATCACCTTCCACCTGCACCTGCGCGAGCGCCCTGTGCAGCAGGTTACCGAATTCCATTTCAGGGGATGGTTCCGCGGCCGGCGCGGGGCGCCACGAACCGGCGGCAAATGGTTCGAGCGGTACCGGGCAGGGTGCGACGAGGGAGGAATGGTCACAGGGATGTGCGGGACCAGCGTCGCCGTTTCCCGGTGCCGGAAGGCTTTCGGGCTGTTCGGTTTGCCTTACTACGCTGATATTGTGACTTTTATCATTAATAACCCGGTTCAGCAGGTGATGGATGCTGCGCATTTCGGTGCCTTTATTATATATAGGTGTAAAGAAATGAAGGCGATCCTCCGCCCTGGTAAAGGCCACATACAGCATATTCAGGTTTTCGAGAATGGCGCCACAGCTCTCCGCATCATATGATTCCCTGAAAAAGGTATGCTCCAGCCCACGGACAGCGCGGAACGGCAGTTTACCCGCATCCCGGTAGGGAGGCTGATCGGTTGAGGCCCACATGACGGTTTTCTGATGCGGGTATACACTCCAGTCGGCGAACGGAACAATAACCACCGGGAACTGCAGTCCCTTGGATTGATGAATGGATAGAATCCGGATTGCGTTTTCACCTTCCGGCACCACGATACTTGCCTTTTCCTTTGCCTGGCTCCACCATTCCAGGAATTCATGCAGGTCGTCCCCGTACTGGCTGCTGAATTCGAGCACGGCATCGAGGAACCTGAGGAGGTATGCGTCAGGGGAGAGGCTGAAAATCCCGGCCAGCTCTTCAGCAAGCTGGTATAGCGGCATGCCGGGCGGACCTGCCGCCAGCTGTTGAAACGCCCGCGGCATGGATTGCATGAATGCCTGCCTGCCGGCGGCCATGGAAAAGGCGTCGTGGGCGTCCAATTGGCCCAGGAAGTGAAGGCATTCCGCCCGTGCGACCGCATCGCCAGGTCGCGCTATGACCTTCAGCAGGTTTTCGGTAAATATCACTACTGCCGATTTGCCGGCAAGCAGGGAATCCGGGGATATGAACCGGGTATAGCCGTGCCTGTACAGGTGTGCTGCCACGCGTGAGGCTTCCCGGTTCCTTCGGACGAGGATAGCGATGTCCCCGGGGACATAACCGTCACCCAGTGCCTGGTGCACCCGCGCAGACATGAGGGCCAGGGGAAGGTCGCGGTTCGCTTCGGATTCACCGTCACCGGTTTTTTTATTTGCGGAAGGATGGAACACGCATTCCACCTGCCCGCCGGACTGGCTTCCTGGTGCCGCTTCCTGCCGGACATCTTCTTCTGAATACAGCTGGCGGTATATCTCCTGATCCCGCAGCGGGCTTTCGGCATGCAGCACACCGTAGGCCTCCGGGAAAAAGGCATTGTTGAATTGTATGATCTCCTTCCTGCTGCGGTAATTGACGTTAAGTCTTTCTGCGGAGGTGATGCCTGAAAAAGCATGCAGGTCGGATTCGATCCGGCTGTTGAGGAGTTCCATGTTGCCACCACGCCAGCCGTAAATGCTTTGTTTCGTATCGCCCACCGCCATGACCGTGTTTCCCTGTGACAGCGCGTTTTCAGCGAATGGCAGCATATTATTCCATTGCAGGTCCGAGGTATCCTGAAATTCATCCATCAGCAAATGAAGGTACCTGCTGCCTGCCTTTTCATATACGAACGGGGCGTCAAGCTGGTACAGGAATTTGCCCAGGAGGCCGCTTGTGTCGCTCAGGAGCAACACCTCGTTTTCTTCACGGTAGGACCTAAGCGCGGACTCCATGTAGCGCAGCAGCCCTGCCATATATACGAGCTTCAGCGTTTCGGTAGCGGTATGGTATGCCCTCAGCGTTTCTGCTGCGTTGTGCAGCAGGGGTATCAATTCCGCTTCCGCGAGGGCCATTACAGCTTCCCGGTTGTTGTCGTTTTTCCGGGTCCACTTCACCGCTTCCCGTGACGCGTCCTTCAGCCGCTTGGCGAAATTGATCGTTTTGAGCCTGCCCTCCTTCAAATTCCTGAAAAAGGCAACCGTACCCCCGGAGGGCCCCCAGGCGATATCACCCGGCCCGAGGCCGTTTCGTTCCAGGATTCCGAAAAACTTCTGTCCGATGTCAGCAAGGGTCCCGATGGCTTTTTTCCTTGCCGCATGAACGCTGTCGACGAATCCATGATCCAGCGCATGGGCATCCCCGCTTATTTGCGCGTAGCGGTCCTTGACCAGTTCGCCGGCCATGACCTGGAGTTCCTGTTCGATTCGCCAGCCGCGCTCGTCAGTCATCCGTGACAGGATGGCATCCGCCAGCCACCGGGTAAGGTCATCATCCTGTCCCGCACGGGCCATGATGCGCAGGGCGATCTCATCCACGATGGCCTCCGTTTCCACCGAAGTTTCGAACCGGACAGGCTTATCGAGTTCACGTGCCAGGGAGCGCACCACCCTGGTGAAAAACGCGTCTATCGTACAAACGGCGAAGTCCCCGTAACGGTGAAGCACCAGCTTCAGGAGCCTGGCGGCACTTGCGGCCAGCTTGTCGTCGTTCCATTTGAGGGTTTGGCACAGATCAGCCGCGAGTTCACCGCCGGACCCGGTCGCGATCCCGGAAAGGCGAGCGATGATCCTCGATTTCATCTCGTCCATCGCCTTGTTGGTAAAAGTCACGGCGAGGATATGGCGGAACATGTGTGGTTCGGGCAGGGCAAGCAGCAGGTAGCGGCGTACCAGCGCGTACGTCTTCCCCGAGCCCGCGGATGACCGGTAGATCAAAAAAGTTTTTGCCATTTGGTAAATGTAGCGGTTCGCGCGCATGCACCGGTTAGAGGTAGCCTGCCAGCCGGTAGGCTACACATCCGGCCCATTCATGGAACAGCATATCCCAGGCTCCGAGGTGGGCTGCATCCGGTAAGACCAGGTTTGCAGGTGCCCATCCGGATGCGGCGGCGTGCGGGTCCACGGAAAATGGAGTTACCTGAATGCCTGCTTTATGGAAGCAAGCCATGGACCGGCGCATATGGTAGGCGGAGGTGATGAGCAGGTATTTTCCGTCCGGGTAATGCGCATGGATGAGTTTCGCTGAATTCCGGGCATTCTCGTAGGTATTTCTTGATGTACCCTCCACGATGATGTCTTCAGCAGGTACATTGAACTTTAACAAAACTTCCTTCAGTAACGGGGATTCCCTGATATCCTGGCGCCAGACGAATCCGCTGCCGCCGGTCAGCAGGATCTTCCCGGCCCGGCCATCCCGGTAAAGTGTCATGGCTTGCAGCAGCCGATCCGCCCCATTGCCGAAAACCACGCGACCTGTTACGGGGTCTACCGTCCGCAGTGCACCGCCCATGACGATGGCGATGTCGAATGGCTCCTTAATTGCTTCATAAGGGACCGGATCGACTTCCCAAATCCTGAATGCACCGTACCGGATTGCAGGATTCGTGAAAAGGAATAGTATGGCGGCCGCACAGGCAAACAATCTTTTTCTGCGCGCGGCACGCCGTGTAAGCAGCGCTGACAGAAGCAGGAGTAGCGCCCAGGTCAGCGGGGAAACCAGGAACGAGACGGCTTTGGATAGAAAGAAAAACATGATGGCTTGCTGTATGACAAACTTACTGATTAATGATTCCGGGTAATGATCTCTGTTTGAAATGTTGTTTGTCAACAGGGGCGTCCTGTGATATCCTGCTTAATCCTGTTGGCTGTTACATCAAACAAGACAATCGCATTTGCATTTTGCATGATTCGGAATTTGCACGGTAAATAGGGTTTCGTTTACTAACAGATCATTAACAATTTTTTGTTGAAAAAAATAAATTAAAAAAGTGATTGAAAAATCATTTTGTACTGATCTTTCGGTCGTTAAATATGACACGCAATAAATGGGGCAGCTGAAAGGAAGCCAATGACGGATTTGTTCGACAAGATTCAAAAGAATCCGGGTCCGCTTGGCATGCATGCAGACGAGTCTTACGGTTATTTCATGTTTCCGAAACTCGAAGGTGAGATTGGAAACAGGATGAAATTCCGGGGAAAGGAAAAGCTGGTCTGGAGCCTTAACAATTATCTGGGACTTGCAAATCACCCCGAAGTCCGCAAGGCTGATGCGGAGGCCGCCGCGCTATACGGGCTCGCCGCACCCATGGGTGCCAGGATGATGAGCGGGAATACGGATCTGCATGAAAAACTCGAGAAGGAACTTTCGGCATTCGGAAAGAAGGAAGATACCATCCTGCTCAACTACGGTTACCAGGGTATGGTGAGTGCCATCGATGCCTTGGTTGACCGGCATGATGTGTTGATTTACGATTCGGAATCTCATGCCTGCATTATTGACGGGCTGCGGCTGCATGTGGGCAAGCGGTTCGTCTATCCGCATAACGACATCGGGAATCTCGGGAAGCAGCTCGAAAGGGCTACCCGGCTCGTGAAGGACACCAGCGGATCCATTTTGGTGATTACGGAGGGCGTTTTCGGGATGAGTGGAGACCAGGGAAGGCTTGCAGATATAGTGGCGTTAAAAAAGAAATTCGATTTCCGGCTGTTTGTGGACGATGCCCACGGTTTCGGAACCATGGGCAAGACCGGCGCCGGGGTACCCGAGGAACAGGGTGTCATTGACAAAGTGGATATCTATTTCGGGACCTTTGCCAAGTCCATGGCCCTGATCGGAGCGTTTATCTCTTCAGAAAAAAGAGTGATCAAGCACCTGCGGTACAATTCGAGATCCCAGATTTTCGCCAAATCGCTGCCGCTGCCATGCGTGGCCGGTGCGCTCAAGCGCCTCGAGCTCCTGGCAAGTCAGCCGGACCTCAAGGGAAGCCTCTGGAAAGTGGTACATGCGTTACAAAAAGGGCTTAAAGATGCAGGATTCGACATCGGGCGGACCAGCTCACCGGTCACGCCGGTCTACCTCAACGGCACCATTCCGGAAGCAACAAACCTGATCACGGACCTCCGGGAGAATTTTGACATATTCTGCTCGGTGGTGGTATATCCTGTCGTGCCAAAGGGAATCATCATGCTGCGGCTCATTCCGACCGCGGTGCACACGATGGAAGATGTGGCATATACAATTTCAACGTTTGATAAAATTCAGGGTAACCTGAAAGAAGGCAAGTATAAATCGGATAAAATTGCAGTAGTCTGACCCGCAGGCGGTATTTGCCGTGGCATGTCGGAATGTGAATGAATGAAATCAATGAAAAAAGCCAGGGGCCGGACCGGCAAATCAAGAGCCAGGAGAGTGAAGCCCGTGGTAATTGGCTTCAAACCTATAATCACCAAGACAACCAAACGGCGCAAGAAGACCCGTAAAAGCAAATAATCATTAAAGAATAATCAGTTCATTAATTAACTTAATTCATTCTAATCATTTAAATTAAATTAACTATGTTGGTATCTGCTAAAAAGGCGGCACCGCGCAAGCGGAAAAAGGCCACCAAGAAGAAGAAGGCCACGAAGCGCAAAAAAGCCACTCGCAAGAAGGCTACTAAGCGCAAAAAGGCCACGCGTAAGAAGGCGACCAAGCGCAAAACTGCCAGGAAGGCAACGCGCAAGAAAGCCACGAAACGCAAAAAAGCTACGAAGCGTAAGAAAGCTACGAAGCGTAAGAAAGCTACGAAGCGTAAGAAGGCTACGAAGCGTAAGAAGGCTACGAAGAGAAGAAGGTAGTCAGTTCAACTTCGGATCGTATTCTTCAAGGTCATCCTCACGGATGACCTTTTGTATTTTTAGGCCCACAGGAAACCTGATTTGTATCAATGAACATGGTAAAGCTGGTATCGGGACCCGCAATTGGCATCCTGGTGTATTACGGAATGCGGTCGGCCGGCATAGCGTACGAACCAAGCGCCACCGCATTGGTGGCCTGCTGGGTGGCCATCTGGTGGATCACGGAAGCACTGGATATCGGGGTGACCTCTTTCGTGCCCTTTGTGCTGTTCCCGCTCCTGGGGGTGCTGGATGCCTCCGACGTGTCGCTGAACTACATGCAGCAGGTGATATTCCTGTTTATCGGGGGCTTTTTCATCGCATATGCGATGGAGAAATGGCGGCTGCATGAGCGTATCGCGTACCGGATCATCCTCGTGGCGGGCAGCAGCCCGCCACGTATCCTGATGGGTGTAATGGTAACCGCTTACCTGCTGTCCATGTGGGTTTCCAATACGGCAACCACCCTCATGCTGATTGCCGCCGTGACCTCCCTGGTAAGTAGTGAACGGCTGTTCGGCGAGGGTAGAAAGCACATTGCCACTGCGCTGCTGCTTGCATTGGCCTATTCTGCCACGGTAGGAGGGATGACGACCCTGGTGGGGACACCTACCAACATGATATTCGCGGGGTTTTACGAAAAAACCTTCGGTGCTGAGGAGCAGGTGTCATTTTTCCGGTGGTTCGCCTTCGCGCTCCCCTTTACGTTCGTACTGCTGATTCTGCTGTATGTGATCCTGCGGTACCTTTTCATCGGCAAGTATGCCCGTCAGCATGTGGACACGGGCCTCATTGCCGGAAAACTGCATTCACTCGGCCGCATGGGCTACGAGGAGAAGGTGGTGATAGCGGTCTTCAGCACGACAGCTGTTCTGTGGTTTACCAGGACCGGGGTCGACTTCGGCAGTTTTCGCATCGGGGGCTGGTCAGCCTGGTTCGTGGAAGGGCAGTTTATCAAGGACAGCACCGTAGCTGTTGTGGCCGCGCTGGTGCTGTTCCTCTGGCCTTCGCGAACCAATAAAGGAGGAAAAGTGCTCGAGTGGAAGGATGTCACCCGCCTGCCCCTCCGGGTCATTTTCCTTTTTGGCAGCGGGTTCGCGCTCGCAGACGGTTTTCAGCAAAGCGGACTGGCCGGGCTGCTGGCGGACCGCATGGAAGTGCTGCACGGGGTGCCGCTGTGGGTCCTGCTGATCGCGATCGCCGCGCTGGTAACACTGCTCAGTGAGTTTGCATCCAACGTGGCCAGCATCCAGCTCATGCTGCCGGTCATGGCTCCCATGGCCCTGTCCCTGGGAATCGATCCGATGCTGCTGCTGGTAACCGCCACGCTGGCATCCTCATTCGGGTTCATGATGCCGGTGGCCACCGCCCCGAATACCATCGTATTCAGTGCCGGGCATCTCACCGTGCGTCAGATGATGACGGCAGGGTTCCTGCTTAACATCACAGCCATCGTACTGATAACGATATATATGAGCTGGTTTGTCTTCTGAATAGTCAAAGCAGGTCTGCAACCACGAATCCCGCGAAAAGGATGCCCGCCATGCCATTGGTCTTGAAGAAAGCCACGTTGACCCGGCTCAGGTCATGTTCGGACACGATGCGGTGCTGGTACACCAGCAGGAGGGAAAAGACACCCCATCCACACAAGTAGATCCAGCCGAGGTTCCCGTAAAAAGATGCCAGCAAAAGCACGCCTGAAGCCACCATGTGCAGCAAGGATGATGTACGCAGGGAGTTGCGGATGCCCAGCCTGGCAGGGATGGACTTCAGCTTCTGGGACCGGTCAAATTCGATGTCCTGCAACGCATAGATAATGTCAAAACCGCTGACCCATGCGAGCACGGATACGGAAAACAGCAATGGAAGCAACCGGAAGTGACCGGTAACAGCCAGGTAGGCGCCAATGGGTGCCAGCGACAGGCCAAGTCCAAGCACCAGGTGACTCAATGCCGTAAAGCGCTTTGTGTAGCTGTATCCCAGCACAATCACCAGGGCCACGGGTGAAAGGTAAAAGCAGATATCGTTGATGAACCAGGTACAGGCGATAAACAGGACACAGCAGGCGACGGTAAATGCCAGGGCGGCACGGGAGGAGATGACGCCTGAAGGGATCTCGCGATTAACGGTTCGGCTGTTTTGCGCATCGATGTGCCTGTCCGCCCAGCGGTTGAATGCCATCGCGGCAGATCGGGCGAAAACCATACACAGCAGCACCAGGACCGGCAGCAACGGGTCGAACCGGAAAGCGAGTTCCCTGGCGCCAAGCAGGAAGCCTATCAGCGCGAACGGCAGGGCAAAAACCGTATGGCTGAACTTGATAAGGGAGAAATAATCGGTGATCCGTGTCGCCATCCCGCAAAACTCGGGAATTAGAGGCAAAGCACGGATGCAGGATCAGAATACTGCCAGCCGGATGGTCTGGGCGATCTCATTATCCAGTACCAGGCTGACGAAATATACACCCTGGCTCAGTCCGCGCGTCCCGATGGGGGCTTTTCCGGCATGCCCGATCGCCATCCGCCTGACCAACCTGCCATAGGCGTCGGTCAGCACCAGCCGCGCGTCCGTAAACCTGCCGGCAAGCGCAGCATCGTAATAAACTATCGTTTCACCGGTAGAAGGGTTCGGATGCGCATATATCATGAACGGGTTGAAATCCCCGTTTTCCGTAACGCCAAGTGCGGGACATCCCGTCAGCGTACTGAAGGCATCCGCCTTGCCGTGTCCCCAGTCGTTGTTCGGGAAACCGGTGAAACCCGTAAATGTGTCGAGTCTTGCACAAAGGGTAATGGCATTCTTGACCTGCTGCCAGGTGTGGGTTGGATACCGTTCAAAATAGAGCGCGGCAATGCCAGATACACCGGGCGCAGCGGTGGAAGTGCCGCCACCGCGCACATGCATGCAGCCCTGCTGGATGATCTTGCTGAGCGGTTGCGTAGTCCCAATGAAATAGGTCACCGCTGCCGCGAACGTGAAGCCGCCGGGGCTTGAGATGTCCGGCTTGATCAACCCGAGCCTCGTGGGCCCGTGACTGGACCCGGGTGTGAGCGTGTCCGGGTTGTAGCCCAGGATCTCGGTGCTGCCCGTACAGCTTATATATTCGCCCTTGTTGATGTACTCCGCCGCGGTGATAACCTTGTCGCTGCAGGTGAAGCTTGAAACGATATTCTGGGTGATGTCCGGCGCATTGTAATTGACAATGGGCGGGTATACGGACATCGAGGGTATCGTGTCGCTGAACTCCCACATCTGGAACGACCACAGGTCGAACTTCCCGATTCCTGTCTGGTTCAGGCTCCAGATATATGCGGAGTCTTCCTGGATATTGAAGATCATGGAATAACGCCCATTGCTCAACGAGGCGAAACTCTGGATGATCCCAAGCCGGTTTCCGTTGATGCTCCACAGGGTATCCACTTTCAAGGTTCCCAGGTGTGTCGAAACCCCGGACCATGCGATTTCCCCACGATATTCGTAATCCGGTTTGTTGGTAAGCGCGCTGATATTGAACCTGACGTTCGGAAAGCTCGCCGCGTCCGCCCACAGCTCCAGGTAAACGGTGGCGAACGGGTTGCTTACCGGGTTGCCTTTCCGGGAAAACCACGTGAATACCGTATCCGTGCCGATATTGCTGTCGTACTGCAGGTGGATGGGCCAGTTCCCCAGGTTGCCGCCGGAACAAACGAGGGAGCGCCCCGCCTGGCCGGTGATCAGGTTATCGATCAGCTGGGCCTGCAGGTCCTTCGCGTCATGGGAGCCGTAATAGGACCCGGCGCTGATGTTGATCACGCATGGCTTGCCCATGGAGTCGGCCTTGGAATAAATGTAGTTGACGGCATCCGCAATATTTGAATACCACTGGTCGTCAGGCAGCGACCACTTGATGCAAACGGAGATAATGTCGGCGCCCGGGGCCACACCCGTAAAGGCACCCACCGCATTCCCGTTGCCGGCTGCCACGCCGGTCACATGCGTTCCGTGGCCGAATGAATTGTCCACATGGGCCGATGCCTGGCCGTTATCAATATTGGCCGCGTTGAATTCCGTGCCATAATTATAAGGCGAAGGCGCGTTGCCGATAAGGTTGTGGTCCCAGATGAACTTCACCCTGGTATTTCCCTGGGCATCCTTGAAATCGTCATGTTCGAAATCGATGCCGCTGTCGATCACCCCGATGACCACGCCCGTGCCGTCATAGGCCTGCGGCAGCGGGGCCATTCCCATATGCACCGGATTTACATTGCTTTTTGAAGTGAGGGAATCACTCATCGGCTGGATCCAGAGGGTATTGTCTTCCATCATTTCAATGCCGGGCGCATGGGCCATCTCGTAGACCTTCGCAACCGGAAGGGAAACGGATGCGATGTCGCCGGCAGCATATTTAAAAATACCGCCGAGCCGGATTGTATGGTACTTGATCTGTTCCACGTCGCCTTTTATGAAAACGGAAAGCGGCCGTGTCGGGTCGGCGGATTCAGCGATTTTTTTAACCAGCGAGTAATTGAGGCGGGTTGTTTCCTGGCCAAAAGCCGCAAGGGTGATGAAGAGTACGGGAATAAGCAGGTATTTTTTCATGGCATTTCTTTGTAGACCGGTAAAATTAAGGCAATTGGCAAAGGAGGGTTTCAATTTTCCATTAGCTTTGTAACATACTTTTTAACAACATTGTTTAGCCCGCACGGTTGTTACTTCCCCTTCTGTAAAATGCTGAAATCCATGGCGATGATCAGGCCGGGAAACACCGGGCCGGCATACAGCTGAACCTATGGCGGACGACAAGAAAATAATATTCTCCATGGTGGGTGTGAGCAAGACCGTGCCACCCCACAAACGCATCCTGAAAGACATTCACCTGTCCTTCTATTACGGCGCCAAGATCGGAATCCTGGGATTGAACGGGGCCGGGAAATCCACGCTGTTGCGGATCATTGCCGGTGCAGACCCGTCCTACGAGGGTGAGGTGGTATTCTCACCCGGGTATTCAGTCGGCTTCCTTGAGCAGGAACCGGAACTTGACGATACCCTGTCAGCGAAGGATATCGTGATGGAGGGTGTCAGCGACACCACGGCCCTGCTGGCGGAATATGACAAGGTGAATGAGCGCTTCGCCGACGAAGAGGTCATGAACGATCCAGAAAAAATGGAAAAGCTGCTGGCCCGACAGGCGGAGTTGCAGGAGAAGATCGAAGCGCTCGATGCCTGGAACCTCGACAATAAAATCGAAGTCGCCATGGACGCTTTGCGCTGCCCGCCCCCGGATGCGGCAGTGAAGGTGCTTTCAGGCGGGGAAAGAAGGAGGCTCGCCCTGTGCCGGCTGCTGCTTCAG
>JAHEKC010000005.1 GCA_024638565.1 Bacteroidota bacterium | reverse complement strand
CCTCTTCCATCATGTCAGGCCCCTCCGCCGGTGCTTTCAAATGCGATTGCATAGGTTTTCATTTGCCGGATCATGCTGGCCAGGCCGTTGGCGCGTGTCACGGCAATGTGTTGCCTTAATCCAATGGCATCAATGAACCCCAGTTCAGCGGAAGCGACATCTGCGGGCCGCTGCCCGGACAGGACATTGACCAAAAGTGCGATTTCTCCTTTCACGAAGGTAGAATCACTGTCCGCCTCGAAATATATTCGTCCGTCCGTCTCATGGCAGCGAAGCCAAACGCTGCTCTGGCATCCCTTGATCTTGTGCGCATCGTCATGGTACCGGTTGTCGAGCGGCGGCAGTTTTTGTCCCAGTTCGATGATATACTGGTATTTCTCCTCCCAGGTGTCGAACAGCCCGAAATCCGTAATGATCTCATGTTCCCGTTCTGCTATGGTTTCCATTCCCGTCATGATAAATTATCCGGACAGCAGGGATATCCCCCTATCCAGTGCCCGGATCATCAGGTCCGTCTCTTCATTGGTGTTGTAAAACAGGTATGAAACCCGGAGCGTTCCCGGAATGCCGTAGAAATCCATTACGGGTTCCGTACAGTGATGACCCGTCCGAAGGGCAATTCCCTGCGTGTCCAGGTACATGCCCAGGTCCAGGGCATTGATGCCCCCGGCCACGAAAGAGACGACCGCGGCTTTAGCGGAAGCACGGCCTATCAAACGAATGCCGTTCATGCTTTCCAGTGAACTGGTGGCATGTGCAAGCAGGTTTTTCTCGTGCGCCGCAGCAGCAGCACGGTCCAGCCCGTTCCAGTAGTCGATGGCCGCGCCGAATGCGATGACATCTGCCACGTTTTGGGTACCCGCTTCGAACCGGAAGGGAATCTCGTTATAAGTGGTCTTTTCAAAGGAAACGGATGCGATCATGTCTCCGCCCCCCTGGTAGGGTGGCATTGACTCCAGCAGATCCTCGCGCGCCCACAGTACGCCGGTACCTGTAGGGCCCAGCATCTTGTGACTTGAAAACGCGAAGAAATCACAACCCATCTCCTGTACATCCACGGGACCATGTGCAACCGCCTGTGCGCCGTCTACCAGCACCGGGATACCCTGTTCATGCGCCAGTGCGGTCATTTCCGTGACAGGATTTACCGTACCGAGGGAATTGGAAGTATGTACCACGGCAACCAGTTTCACAGCGGGAGTGAGCAGGTTGCGGTATGCCTCCAGGTCAAGCGTTCCGGTATCATCCATCGGGATAACCTGAACCGAAGCCTGGCAAGCCTCGCAGGCCATCTGCCACGGCACGATATTGCTATGGTGTTCCATGGCGCTTACCAGCACGACATCACCGGCCGACAGCCTCGGTTTAAGAAACGAGGATGCGACCAGGTTTACTGATTCCGTGGTTCCGCGTGTAAACACCACTTCGCGTTCAGTGCCCGCGTGGATGAACCGCTGCACCTTGCCCCTTACCGCATCGTAAGCCTCGCTGGCCTGCTGGCTCAGGAAATGGACGCCACGGTGAATGTTTGCATTGTACTCAGTGTAAAACTTCGTCAGGGCGTCGATGACAGACCGTGGTTTCTGTGAGGTCGCCGCATTATCCAGGTACACCAATGGCTTGCCGTGAACCTTGCGGTCCAGTATCGGGAAGTCCTTCCTGGCGGCGCTCACATCGAAGGCCCTGGTGGCGGCCTGCATGGTCATATCCTTATTTCTTTCAGCCGGGCACGCACCGTCTCCTCTATAAAGCTCCGGAACGGACCCTCGTTAAAAGACTCGAGTACATCGAATGCGAAGGCAAGATTGAGCATGGATACCGCTTCGTCGCGCGGCAGTCCGCGTGAACGAAGGTAGAACAACGCTGCATCGTCTAGCTGGCCCGTGGTGGCGCCATGCGTGCACCTGACATCGTCGGCAAAAATTTCGAGCTGCGGCTTCGCGGTGACCGCCGCATCAGGACCCATCAGGAGGTTTTTGCTCGACTGGTACGCATTGGTTTGCTGGGCGTCACGTTCCACCACGATCCGGCCGTTAAACACGGCCTGCGCCCTGTCCCCCACCAGGCCCTTGTAAAGCTGATTACTCAGGCACCGGGGGCTCGCATGAAACATCCCGGTATGGTTGTCGATCACCTGGTCACCGGAACCCAAGTACAGTCCGTACATGTTCGATTCACAATGCTCGCCGGCGGCCCTGATATGAAGCTTGTTTCTGACAATACGCCCGCCGGTGGTCACCGTGCGTGATGTGAACACTGAACGGCCGTGCTGAAAAACATAGGTGTTGGCCACCTGGAATGCGTTTTCATCCTGCATCTGCAGCACATCCCACTCGACCTTTGCGCCTTCACCCAGCACCACCTCACTGGTCGTGTTCAGCAGCGACTGGTCAGCGACCGTGCCTGAAGCGGTAATGAGCCTGATGGAACAGGCCGCATTATGACCTGCCATTACCAGCAGCCTGTTATGGGCTACCGCTCCGGGCCCCTGATCGAGCAGCACCACGTAAACCGGCGTGTCGATGCGTTGCCCGTCCGGGATTTCTATCACCAGTCCCGCATCGGCAAATGCCGTATTCCAGGCAGCGAACGGATCGATATGCGTATCGGCATATTTTCCGAAGTGTGCCTGCACCCCTGGATGATCCTTCGCCTCGGAGATACCTGACATCCGGGGGGCATCTTCCGGCAAGGAAGAGGCCTCCCTGTTCCAGGATCCGTTTTCCATGACAGCGTATGCCGCGCCTTCCAGGAAAGGAAACCGCTGCTGTACCTCCTGCTTCGAGCTGCGTGTATCATGCCCCGCCGCGAATACCCGTTCACGGATCGGCCGGATGGGCGTGTAACGCCATTCCTCGTTATGCTTTCCCGGGAATCCAAGGCGCACGAACGTGTCCATGGCCTCAGCCTGCAAAGCGGGGAAAGGCTTTCCATTGCCTGCTTCGAAGCGGCTTTTATATTCCTTGATGGGATCGGTTTTCATTCCTGATGTATCCTGCTTGCGGATCAGGCGGGCTGCTTATCGTCCCGGATCCAGTCGTATCCCTTTTCTTCCAGTTCGAGTGCGAGTTCCTTGCCACCGCTTTTCACGATCCTTCCGTCGTAAAGCACATGCACATGATCCGGCACGATGTAATCAAGCAGCCGCTGGTAATGCGTGATGATCACGAATGACCTTTGCTCCCCCCGGAGCGAGTTCACTCCCCTGGCCACAATTTTAAGTGCGTCGATGTCAAGACCTGAATCCGTTTCGTCCATCACACACAGCTTCGGTTCCAGCATGGCCATCTGGAAGATTTCATTCCGTTTTTTCTCCCCTCCGCTGAATCCTTCATTGACGCTTCGCCTGGCCATTTCCTTGTCCATCTCCACCAGTGCCAGCTTGGACTTCATCAGTTGAAGGAACTGTTTCGAGTCCACGGGTTCCTCACCGCGTGCCTTACGGATGGCATTCAGCGCTTCCTTCAAAAAGTTGGCGGTGCTTACCCCCGGGATCTCCACCGGGTACTGAAAAGCCAGGAAAAGACCTGCCTGCGCACGTTCCTCGGGCGACCATTCAGCCATATCCTTGCCATCGAACATCAGCGACCCCGACACCTCGTATCCTTCCTTTCCCGCCAGCACTCCGGCAAGCGTGCTCTTTCCGGACCCGTTGGGACCCATGATGGCATGCACCTCGCCGGGCTTCACCCGCAGGGACAATCCGTTCAGTATTTGCTTGCCTTCCACCCCGGCAACCAGGTTTTGTATATCGAGCATTGTTGTTGGCTTGGTCATTAACTGTTTAATATCCTGTTCTCATTAGCGAAAAACCATCCTGGCCTTAACCCACACTTCCTTCAAGGGATACCGCGAGCAGCTTCTGTGCTTCCACGGCGAATTCCATGGGCAGCTCATTGAACACCTCCTTGCAAAAACCGTTCACGATGAGTCCAATCGCATCTTCCGTGGAGAGGCCCCGCTGGTTGCAGTAAAATATCTGGTCTTCGCCCACCTTGCTGGTGGTGGCCTCGTGCTCCACCCTGGCGGAGGGATTATGGATCTCCAGGTATGGGAAAGTATGGGCCCCGCATCGGTCGCCCAGCAGCAGGGAGTCGCATTGCGAGAAATTCCGCGCCTGCTCCGCCTGCTTGCTCACCCGGACAAGCCCCCGGTAGCTGTTGTTGCTTTTACCGGCGCTGATGCCCTTGGAGATAATGGTGCTTTTGGTATTGCGGCCCAGGTGGATCATCTTGGTGCCCGTGTCCGCCTGTTGCATGTTATTGGTCAGGGCAACGGAATAAAATTCTCCCACGGAATCGTCGCCTTTCAGGATCACACTGGGGTACTTCCACGTGATGGCAGACCCGGTTTCCACCTGTGTCCAGCTGATCTTGCTTGCCCGGAGCGCCAAACCACGCTTGGTCACGAAATTGAATATCCCGCCCTTCCCGTGCTTGTCGCCGGGATACCAGTTCTGCACGGTGGAGTATTTCACCTGCGCCCGGTCATGCGCATAAATTTCAACCACGGCGGCATGCAGCTGGTTGGTATCGCGCATGGGGGCCGTGCATCCCTCGAGGTAACTTACCTGGCTGGCTTCATCGGCAACAATCAGGGTCCGTTCGAACTGGCCAGTACCCGCCGCGTTGATCCGGAAGTAAGTGGAGAGCTCCATCGGGCAGCGCACCCCCTTGGGAATGTAACAGAACGAGCCGTCGCTGAATACGGCACTGTTGAGCGCCGCGAAAAAGTTATCCGTGTATGGCACCACGGAACCCAGGTACTTCCTGACCAGGTCGGGATGTTCCTGCACCGCCTCGCTGAATGCGCAGAAGATTATTCCCTGCTTTTTCAGTTCGTCACGAAACGTCGTCTTCACGGACACCGAGTCAATGACAGCATCAACGGCGACATTGGCCAGCCGGTTCTGCTCTTCAAGCGAGATGCCCAGCTTGTCGAACGTAGACTTGATTTCCGGGTCCAGTTCATCGAGGCTGTTCAACTGGGGGCGCTTGCGTGGTGCCGCGTAATAAATGATATCCTGGTAATCGATGGGTGTGTACCTGATGTTGGCCCATGCGGGCTCCGACTTCATTTTCTGCCAGGCCTTGAAGCTCTTCAGCCTGAACTCGAGCAGCCATGCCGGTTCGTTTTTCTTTTCGGATATGAACCGGATAATATCTTCATTGAGTCCCTTGGGTGCGGTCTCCGATTCAATATTTGATTCGAATCCCCACTTGTATTCGGACTGCGTAACCTTATCCAGTATTTTCTGGTCTTCAGACATAAGTATTAGCGCTGGAAAACAAACCGGTCGGCCGGCACGGCATCAGAGGGCAAAGCTCTCACCACAGCCGCAGGTACGGTTTGCGTTCGGATTTTCGAACTGGAATCCCTTTCCGTTCAATCCGTCGCTGAAGTCGAGATTGGTGCCTACCAGGTAGAGAAAAGACTTCTTATCACAAACGATACGAATGCCCTTGTCTTCAAAAACCTTGTCCCCCTCCAATACTTCGTTATCGAATGTGAGCATATAGGAAAGACCCGAGCATCCGCCACCTTCCACGCCTACACGTATGAAGGAGCCATCCGGCCGATCCTCCGCCTTCATGAGCTCTATAGCCTTATTTTTCGCCTTTTCCGTGACCGTAATCATGTTTTCAGTATAATTTACACAAAGATATGGATATTGGGACGATTTCTAGATTCATGGTAACATAAAGCGCTAATAATCTTACATTTGCGTCAGACAATCTTCATGTTCGAGAACAAGGAAAACAGGACGGAGCTGTCCCGGATCGGGGAATTCGGCCTTATCAGCCGCCTGGCCAGTGTATTCCCGGCCACCCGCGCCGACACCCTGACCGGTATCGGCGACGATGCCGCTGTAATCGATACCGGAGGGCAGCCTGTGGTCATCAGTACGGACCTGCTGGCTGAAGGGGTTCATTTCGATTTGTCATACATGCCGCTTAAACACCTGGGTTACAAGGCTATAGTGGTCAATCTGTCCGACATCTACGCCATGAATGCCACGCCGGGACAGGTGCTGGTTTCCGTGGCATTGTCCAACCGCTTTTCGCTGGAGGCCGTGGAAGAGCTGTTCGAAGGAGTCCGGCTGGCATGCCAGAAATACCAGGTGGACCTGGCGGGCGGCGATACCAATGCCTCGTCCAGCGGACTGATCCTTTCCGTAACCGCCATCGGCAAGGCGGACCGCGATGCGCTGACCTACCGGCACACGGCCAAAGAGCATGACCTGATTTGCGTGTCCGGTGACCTGGGGGCCGCCTACCTGGGCCTGCAACTGCTTAACCGGGAAAAACGCGTTTTCGCGGAAAACCCCGGCGTGCAACCCGACCTCACGGGCTATGACTACCTGCTGGAACGACAGCTTAAACCAGAGGCCCGGCATGACATTGTGGAAGACCTCCGTACGGCCGGCGTGAAACCCACTTCGATGATGGATATCTCCGATGGCCTCGCGTCAGAGCTGTTCCATATCTGTGAGAAATCCGGAACCGGCTGCAGGATTTACGAGGAGAAGATCCCCATCGACGTTAAATCAGCCGAACTGGCAGAGGAGTTCAACATGAACCCCACGGTATGCGCGCTGAACGGCGGAGAGGACTACGAGTTGCTGTTCACTGTCAACCAGAACGACTTCGAAAAAATTCGCACCATCAAGGATGTTCATGTGATCGGACACATCACAAACAAAGATTCCGGGAAGGCATTGATCGGAAAAGGGGATACGGAAACTCCACTTAAAGCCCAGGGATGGGAGGCGTTCAAGGACAGGGAGTGATTTTATTTGGCAACCGATTAGCCACGTTCAAGATGCTGCTTTTCTTGTCAGGTCGCAGTGGCTGTAGCAGCGCAAGCAGTAAGCGTGCGTCGGCCCGCCCCTTCAGTAGCCGGGGGTATGTTGGGATCATTTGAAATAGTGAAAAGCGATCGGTGAAGTTTCCTGCCTGACCGATGACCCGGTCATTCGGGCTGCTTGCGCGCATATCATAATTTTGAACTTTAAGCTTTCCCGACCGACCGAATGGCCCGGCCGAACGGCAGCCACACCACGTACGACGATACACGCTATGTTTTTTTACAGGCAACCCGTCTACCCTTTCCGGTATTTCCGGAACCAGCTCTTCACTTTCAGCTCCACCACCCCGAAAAAAGCTTCGCTGAAAATTCCGCCGCTCATCTTTGATTTTCCCTTTTTCCGGTCCACGAAAATGATGGGTACCTCCTGCAGGCTGAAGCCCGTTTTCCAGGCAGTGAACTTCATTTCGATCTGGAAAGCGTAGCCGACGAATTTTACCCGGTCCAGGTCTATGGCATCAAGCACCTTGCGCCGGTAGCAAACGAAACCTGCCGTGGCATCGCGTACGGGCATACCGGTGACACGCCGCACATACACGGAAGCGAAATAGGAAAGCAGCACCCTTCCGATAGGCCAGTTGACCACGGTGATGCCTTTGATATATCGTGATCCGATTGCCATGTCGGCATTGTCATCACGGCAAGCGCCCAGCAATTCCGTCAGGTCGGAGGGATTATGGGAAAAATCGGCGTCCATTTCGAAAATATATTCATAGGACCGCTGCAAGGCCCACTTGAAACCGTGGATATAAGCGGTGCCAAGGCCAAGCTTACCTTCCCGGACTTCCAGGAAAACGCGATCCGGATGACCGGCCTGCATCTTCCTTACGATATCCGCCGTGCCGTCGCCGGAATTGTCATCGATCACGAGTACATCGAAGGTTTCCGGAAGCCCCAGAACCGCTTCGATGATCGCGGCGATGTTTTCCCGTTCGTTATACGTTGGAATGATGACCAGGTTGGCTGACAAAGCGGGGTTGGTTTATAAAACGATGGCCAAAGCCCTTTGCAATCAAGCCAAATCTAGTAATTATTAAGCCACCTGCCGGGATGAGGCAATCGTTACAAGGGAAATGGTTTGTTGGTGAAACAAGTGGCAGTGGCACTGCGCATTATCCATGCCTGGAACTCCCTGATTTCAGCATCACCCCGTCACCACCCCAGGATCCAGGCGAACACGAGCGGGGCCACGATGGTAGCGTCGCTTTCGATAATGAACTTTGGCGTATCGATCCCCAGCTTTCCCCAGGTGATCTTTTCATTGGGCACTGCGCCGCTGTACGACCCGTAGCTGGTGGTGGAGTCGGAGATCTGGCAAAAGTAATTCCAGAAAGACACATCCTCGATCCCCAGGTCCTGGTGCATCATGGGTACCACGCAAATCGGGAAGTCGCCCGCTATGCCGCCCCCGATCTGAAAAAAACCAGCGCCTTTTTCCGCACAGTTATTCCTGTACCAGTCGGCAAGCATGACCATGTATTCCACGCCGCTTTTTACCGTGGTGCTCTTGAGTTCCCCACGGATCATATAAGCTGAAAAAATGTTGCCCAGCGTACTGTCCTCCCATCCCGGCACGACTATGGGCAGGTTCTTTTCAGCTGCGGCTACAAGCCAGGAATCACTGGGGTCAATCTCGTAATGCGCTTTAAGTACCCCCGTTCGGATCAGCTGGTAAAGGTATTCGTGCGGAAAATAGCGTTCACCTGCCGCTTCGGCGCGCTTCCAGCCATCCAAAGCCAGTCGCTCGATCCGCCTGAATGCCTCCTCCTCAGGAATGCAGGTATCTGTGACCCGGTTGAGCTTCTGTTCCAGCAGTTCCCATTCCTGCGCCGGTGTCAGGTCGCGGTATTCCGGTATGCGCTTGTAGTGTGAATGCGCCACCAGGTTCATCAGGTCCTCTTCCAGGTTGGCACCGGTACAGGAAATGATTTGCACCTTGTCCTGCCGGATCATCTCCGCGAGCGACAACCCCAGTTCACCGGTGCTCATGGCGCCCGCGAGCGTAACCATCATTTGCCCACCGTTCTCAAGCGATTCTTCATAGGCCCGTGCGGCATCCACCACCGAGGCTGCATTAAAGTGCCGGTAATGGCGCTCCATAAACCCTGAAACAGGTCCCTTATTCATTTCCGTAAAAGTATGGTGTAGGTGTACGAAGGTAGTAATTTGACAAGAGGCCGATGCCGGTCACGCTCATCCCGGCACGCATCAATCCCGCGCCTTGAGCAGGACCACGTAAGTTGGAAAGTGATCGCTGTACCCTCCCATGTATTTATTCCAGTTGTAAGTCCGTAACGGATATCCGCGGTACCTGCCCCGGTGCTGTCTCATCCAGGATTTATGATAGATAACAGCCTTATGAAAGAAAAAACCGTCACCGGTGCGGTCAAGCCATGCGCCGGACAGCAGGATCTGGTCGAACAGGTTCCAGGCATCCCTGTAAGCCAGCGTTCCCTTACCGCTGCGGTAGTATTCCATCCACGGGTTGTACATGCTGCTGCCATCCACCTCTTCAGGCTCCGATTTACTTTCAAGCACTTCAACCACACTTTTGTTTACGGGATCGTCGTTCAGGTCTCCCATTAAAATGATGCGCGCCCCCGGGTCTGCCGCCAGTACCGAATCGATCACGGTGCGGCAAACGGCCGCGGCCTGCTCCCGGTAAGGCGATGTCGCCTGCTCACCCCCCCGTCGTGACGGCCAGTGTGCCACCAGCACATGAACCTCCTCCCCTGACAGCTTCCCGTGAACATACAGGATATCACGCGTGTGCCGCGGGCTGCCGTCCGGATAACGGTTGTCGACAAGCAGTGGCCTGCCGGTAAATAAATAAAAATATCGGGGGTTATACAGCAACGCCACGTCGATGCCGCGCTCATCCGGCGAGTCGAAATGCACGTAGCCATAGTTGCGATCCGCCAGGCCCGGATGCGCCACCAGGTCCCGGAGCACGGTTTCATTCTCTACCTCTGCACAACCCATCAACGCAAGACCGTCGGGAGAGCGGTTCTTGCCGATTCCGGAAATAACACGTACCAGTTTATCCAGCTTGTCCCAATAAACGGCACCGGTGTACTGTTTCGCTCCGCGCGGGAGAAACTCCTCGTCATTATTCGGCCCGTCCAGGGTATCAAACAGATTTTCCAGGTTGTAAAAACCCACCAGGGCGATCCGGTAATGCCGCTCCCCATTATCCTGTGCACACCCGTACAAGGGGACAAGCCACAACACACACCACAGGAGTTTTTTAGACATAACGGCTTGTAAAGCTACGTAATGAATGAGTTCCGGAAAAGAAACCATAATCCATCTCAAATACAGGCAGTGTCTCGCGCTACCCTCTGGTTCCCTGGAGGGACAACCGTTCTCGACACTTTGACGCGTGGCCTCCCCCTTGAGGAGTTAGATGTGTGGGCGGGCATATTATCCTGAAACATCTTTGAGATGGTTTCACATTAGAAATGCGGACTGCCTGGTATCACTCAGCCATGACGAACCGGATGGACGGCCCATTCAACAAAGTGGCCACATATAGCCCGGGTGCCAGTGTGGGCCTGCAAACCCCATCACAGGACCCCGCCCACGCCAGGCGGCCGGCGGAATCGTAAACCCGGACGATCCCCTCTTTCCCGGCACTTTGCAGGACCAGCTCACGGGTGCCGGGATCATAGTAAAAGCTCAGCTCATGGCCCGCCAGGAGCGGAACGGATACGGGAACGGTATAATGGGCCGTTACCCTGATTTGGTCCACGGCAGCAGAATCAAATCCCCCGGACTTGTTCATGGGCTTCAGGTATACGCCAAACTGCGCGCTGTTCAGATCTGCCGGTGTCCATGTGGTCCCCCATACATCGGCTGTATCGCCATAGGTCTTGTATTGCGCCATCAGCGGCCACGGATCGGGTCCCACCTTGGGTGCTCCCGCATTCTGGCCGTTCTTGATCAGCGCCACCGCCGAATCGCGAATGGTCCCCGAGGTATATGCCTTGCGCAAGATGTCTACCGTTATGCCGGTAACAGTGGCATTCGGTGGTATGCTGAATCCGAATCCACTGGCCAGCATTCCCCGCGCATGGTAGCAGGCGCTTTGAAAGCAATTCGGATAGGCCTGGAGGGGTGTCGATGCAAACTGGCTGTCAGGGAGCATGGCCAGCTGCGGGTTCAGCCATTCCGCACCCGGACATCCCAGGCAACCGACGAACTCATAGGTAACCGCACCCGGATTGAAGGGCCCCTGGCTCATCACCTGCCCGGAAGCCTGCTTTAAAAAAAAAGGCGCAATAACAGCAAGCATTGCGCCCGTGCGCATGAAATTCCACCCTGATATCATATATACTTATAAAGGTATGCAATAATTTATCATGGAAACATTTCCCTGCAATGCCGTTTGATTAGCTTTACACCACTAACCCGGACCCTGGCTTTTTTCATGTGTAGATTGGTGATCCTCCTGCTGGCTTTTGCCCCCGTAGCATTGCGGGCGCAACAGGCGACGCTGAGCGGCACGGTCACAGAAGACCAGGACCCGGTGGCAGGAGCGGTGGTGCAACTGGCCGGCACCACCCTGTCCGATACTACCGATGCGGCGGGCCGTTTTGCCATCATGGATGTCGAAGCCGGCACGTACGATCTGTGGGTCGACCTTCCCGGACATGCCCGGCTGGTGCATGCCGTTTCTGTCAAGGATGATGTAACCCTGGAAGAACTTTCATTCTACACCGCAGGAATGAGCTACGAAGACGGAGGCCTGCCGGTAGTGACGATTGCGGAAGCGGATTTTGAGGATGATGACGGTGAGGACGTGGCCGGCATACTGGGCGCCTCCAGGGATGCATTTGAATCGGCGGCGGCATACCGTTTCGGGGCAGCGCGGTTTCGCCTGCGTGGCTACAATCAAAAGCATTTTTCCGCTTACATGAACGGTGCCCCGATGACAGACCTGCGCCGGGGACGCAATATGTATTACCTCTGGAGCGGGCTGAATGACATGGTGCGCAACCGGGAATCCGTCACAGGACTGACGCCCGCCAATTATGCCTTCGGTGGCGCGGGAGGCTCATACCTTATTGACAGCCGGGCGGCAGGACAGCGAAAACAAGCGCAGTTTACCTGGTCCTCCGCCAACGGGTCATACACGAACCGCATCATGGGCTCGTACGGCACCGGCATCCTCCCGGGCGGATGGTCGTTCGCCCTCGGCGGCTCCCGCCGATGGGCGCAGGAAGGATACGTGGACGGCACCTTTTATGACAGCTGGGGTTACTTCGGGTCCGCCGAAAAGATATTCCACCCCAACCACTCGCTCGCGCTCACCATCATCGGTGCGCCCTCCCGCGCCGGCCTGGCATCCGCGTCCGTGCGGGAAATGAATGAACTGGCAGGGACGAATTACTACAACCCCAACTGGGGTTACCAGGACGGGCAGAAACGCAATGCACGTGTCCGCGAGGGACACCAGCCGGCAACCATCCTGACGCACGACTATGCCATCAATGAAAGTGTTTCGGTTTTTTCCGCAGTGGGATATGTCACGGGCCGTTCAGCGGTTTCTTCCCTGGACTGGTTCGAGGCACCTGACCCGCGACCCGACTATTACCGCAACCTTCCTTCCTGGTATTATGTCCAGGGTTTCACGGGAGCGGGCGACCAGCTGGCGCAGCTGCTGCGGAATGACGAGGCTGCCCGCCAGGTAGACTGGGATATGATGTACCAGGCCAACTTCCTGTCAGGCGACACCGCGGTGTATGTACTCAGCGACCGCGTAACGGAAAACGACATTCTTTCATTTAACAGCGTGATCACCCTTTCGGGCGATGGCAATACCATTAACGGGGGGCTTTCGTTCGTCAGCCAGCAGTCGGAGCACTACAAGGAAGTAAACGACCTGCTGGGTGCAGCGTACGTGCTCGACATCAACAAGTTCGCCCGCCGGGACTTCCCCGGCACCCCGGAAGCCTACCAGAACGACCTGGAAAATCCCGACCGCAGGGCAACGGAAGGTGAAAAGTTCAGTTACCATTACACGGCTTCCGTCCGCCGGTCCGCCGCGTGGCTGCAGGCAAGGATCGAAAAGAGCAAGTTCGACTACTTCGCCGCCGCCGAACTGTCGTCGGTTTCGTTTTTCCGTGACGGCCACTACCGCAACGGGCTGTTCCCCGACAGCTCGCTCGGGAAATCAGAAACGCTCGATTTTTATAACTATTCCCTGAAGGCGGGGATCACCTACAAGGTCGACGGCCGGAATTACTTTTACCTGAACGCTTTCAGCGGCACAAAGGCACCTGTATTCGAAAACAGCTTCGTCTCACCCCGCACGCGGAACCAGGTGGCTCCGGGCCTGGAGAACGAAGACATCCGGATGGTGGAAGGTGGCTACCAGCTGAAAGCCCCGCGGCTGAAAGTAAGGCTTACCGGGTTCCTGGGTGTCTTTTCCAACGGCACCCGCACCAAGAGCTATTACGATGACAGCAACGATGCATTTGTGAACTACACCCAGAAAGGGGTCGAAACGACACATCGTGGCATCGAAGCCGGGGTCAATGCGGACATCGGTGGCGGATGGAGCATTGAAGCCGCGGCGGCCGTCGGGGAATACTACTATTCGGAAAGGCCGGTGGCCGTGGTGACGCAGGATAACCTCGCCACCGTGATCACCGCAAACGATACGGTATTCATCAAAAACCTGCACGTGGCCGGCACGCCGCAGACAGCCCTGACAATGGGTATCAAGTACCGATCACCGCGCCACTGGTTTATAACCGCCAATGTCAACTATTTCGACCGCACGTATATAGATTACTTCCCCGGGCGCCGCAACCGCGAGGCGCTGGACCTGGTCGAGCCCGGCTCGGACGACTGGCAAGCCATCCTCCGGCAGGAGGAAACCGGCGGGCAGGTCACCGTGGATATGTTTGCCCGCTGGTCCTGGAAACTCGATAACACGTTCAGGTCCATGAAAAAAAGAAATTACCTGGTATTCCAGCTGGGCGTGAACAACCTGCTGAACAACAAAGAGCTCATAACCGGCGGGTACGAGTATTCCAGGTACAGCGAGATCGACGATCTTGAATTCTTCACTCCCAAATATTATTTCGCCTACGGTACCACCTATTACCTGAGCCTGATCCTACGCTTTAATTAAGACAGAGAAAATGCGGAACATCATTTTTCAACCGAACAACTCATTGAAGCACCTGCCGGCCATCCTGCTGGCCACGGTCATCCTGTCAGGGTGTATAAAAAATGACTATGACAACCCCTCGCCCTCTACCGGTGACCCGGCAGTATCCGGCACAAAGATCAGCGTGGACAGCCTCCTGGGATGGTTTGCCCCGAACGGCGCGGTGGAAATTACCGCCGATGTCTACATTGAAACTATCGTGGCGGCCGACGACAAATCAGGCAACTTCTTCAAGGAGATCATACTTCAGGACCATACCGGCGGCATTGCCGTGGTGCTGGACCGGTCCGACTATCATTCCGAGTATCCCCTGGGCCGCAAAGTGTTCGTCAAATGCAGGGGTTTATGGATAGGCGATTACAACGGGCTTATCCAGCTGGGTGCCTTTGTCGAGCCCGACGGCACGCTCGGCCGCATTCCCTCCCTACTGGTAAGGGACTTTTTGATCAAGGGCTCCTACTATCACCCGGTCGACGCGGTAACCCTGCGCCCCGGTGACCTTGCCTTTTCCAATTACCGCTCCTACCTGAACCGGCTGGTGGTTATTGACAGCGCGGAGTTTGCAGTACCTGACACGACCTACGCCAACGGGTTCCTGCAGATTGACCGCAACCTTACGGTCAACACCTGCCAGGCGGGGAGCATCGTGCTGCGCACCAGCGGGTTTTCAGAATTCGCGAACACTAACGTACCCGACGGCAACGGCAGGGTATACGCCATCCTGCAGATATTCGATTCCAACGGGCTGTGGGACCTTGCCGACATGCAAATCAAGATCCGAAACACCTCCGATGTCATATTTACCGGGCCTCGATGCGGCGCGGCACCACCCGGCGGCTTCACCATTCTTTCCGAAACGTTCGATGGCGTGTCGGACAACACCGACATCGCACTTTCCGGCTGGCTTAACCTGGCCATCCAGGGGAACCGGTACTGGCGCGGGGGCTCCTTCAGCGGAAACAGTTTCGGGCAGGCCACGGCCTTCGGCAGCAGCCTGCCGGCCATGGAAACCTGGCTGATCACTCCTGAACTGAACCTGGCATCGGCGGACACCCTGTCGTTCATTTCCGCGCAGGCATTCTGGGCGCATGACGGGCTTGCCGTTTTTATTTCCACCGATTTTGACGGCACGGCAGGCGGGTTTGCCGGCGCCACCTGGACACCGCTGTCCCCCACGCTTGCAGGGCAGGCGAACAACAACTATGACTGGGTGCCCTCCGGAAACGTTCCGCTTACCATGTTCAGCGGCAGCGGGTATATCGGGTTCAGGTACACGGGCGACGGCACGAATAATACCACGACTTACCGGGTGGATGATGTGAGTGTCTACTGAGGACTTGCGGTGTGCTTCGAAAAAGCGGCAGTGGCAGTTATTACCTGCAGCCTTTGTGACTTTGCGTCACTGCGTGCAACAATTGATTTTCCCGCACAAAAAAATTTTACGCCAGGGTGCCAGGCTGCAATGTAAAACGCAGCCCTAACGGACAGCATGAAACACCCGAACAGATTGCCTAATTTCGTCTTCCGTGGAAATCCTGCTGGCAGATACCATCCATCCTGTTTTTAATACGCTTGTTGCCAGGCACGGGTACACCTGTGTGGATGGCACCAAGCTTTCGCGCGATGAGATCATGCACCAGCGGGGCGGTTATGCCGGCATGGCCATCAGGAGCCGCTTCCCCGTAGATGAACCTTTCCTGGAGGCCATGGAAGGCCTGAAGTTCGTGGCCCGCGCCGGTGCCGGGCTCGAGCAAATCGACATGGAGGCCGCACGGCGACTTGGCATCCGGGTGGTGAACGCCCCGGAGGGAAACCGGAATGCCGTGGCCGAGCATGCCCTGGGTATGCTGCTGGCCCTGCTCAACAACCTGCACCGCGCAGACCGTGAGGTGCGGCGGGGTCAATGGAACCGCGAGTCCAACCGGGGCCGGGAGCTGGACGGGAAGACAGTAGGCATCATCGGGTTCGGGCATACCGGTAGCGCCTTCACCCGCAAACTGGCAGGCTTCGAGGTGGAAGTGCTGGCCTGCGATCCGTATAAGACCATCGGCCGTAAGGCCCGGGTCCGGCAGGCGGGGATGGATGAACTGGCGGCCGCCTGCGACGTGATCAGCCTGCACGTACCGCTGACCCCTGAAACCGAATTTATGGTCGACCGGGATTTCCTGGGCAGCCTGGCAAGGAAGCCCGTGCTCATCAACACCTCCCGCGGCAGGGTCGTAAAAACCACCGCCCTGCTCGGGGCCCTGTCCGACGGCACGGTCTCCGGCGCATGCCTGGACGTATTCGACTTCGAGGATTCCTCCTTCGAAAATACCGGCCCGGCGGACGCAGGGACCTTCGAACAACTTGTGGCTTCGGAACGGGTAATCCTTTCCCCGCACATTGCCGGCTGGAGCATGCAGTCCTACGAAAAAATTTCACGTGTGCTCGCCGAAAAGGTGGCAGGGCTCGGACTTTAGCGCCACACGAAACACGCCACCCCGTGAAACCTGCATGGATCAAGGGCTCCGGCTGACCAGGGTGAGAAAAAAAAGTATTGACCAATTTTTGGTTAATAACTTGAGCCTCACTTTTTAAATTCTCCTTGTTCGCCGCTGGGGTAAAAATTACCTTTACGATCCTTTCACTTTTACCTGACATTGCCTAACTTTATTAATGACCTAAGCCTGTATGACAGTAGAAGAAATCCCCCTGAAAGCCATCGGAACGATCTACACGTACGAGGAAGTACATGCGGCAAGTCTCACCTATTTTGAAGGGGACGACCTGGCGGCATCCACGTGGATGAATAAGTACGCCCTCCGTGATACGCAGGGACGTTTCCTTGAAAAGACGCCGGATAACATGCACCGCCGCATGGCAGTGGAGTTTGCACGGGTGGAGGAGAAATACGAGCAGGCCAGCAACATGAATGGTTCGGCCAGGTACCGGTCTTCCTACGGCCAGAAGCGGGAAGCGCTGACGGCCGACAAGATTTACACCTACTTCAAGAAATTCAGGTACGTCATCCCGCAGGGCAGCGTCATGTACGGGCTGGGCAATCCCTACGTGATTGCCTCCCTTTCCAACTGCGTGGTCCTTCCGGAGATCCATGACAGTTACGGCGGCATCTTCTTCACCGACCAGCAGATGGCCCAACTGTTCAAGCGCCGATGCGGCGTGGGCATTGACCTTAGTTCCCTGCGGCCTTCCGGCGCTCACGTGGCCAATGCAGCGGGCACGACCTCCGGGGCCGTGTCATTCATGGAACGCTTTTCGAATACCACCCGCGAGGTGGCGCAGAACGGCCGCCGTGGAGCGCTCATGATGACCATGGACGTGGCACACCCGGACATAGAGGACTTCGTCACCATAAAGCAGAACCTGAGCAAGGTTACCGGTGCCAATATCTCCATCCGGCTGTCGGACGAATTCATGGAGGCCGTAAAGGACGACAAGCCGTTCATGTTACGCTGGCCCATCGAAGCCGAGGAGCCTGAGTTCACACAGGAGGCCAACGCACGCGAGCTGTGGAATACCATTATATCCTGTGCCCATAAAACTGCAGAACCCGGGCTGATCTTCTGGGACCGCCAGCATGATTACAGCACCTCCTCTATATACCCGGGCTTCCGGAACCTGTCTACGAACCCCTGCTCGGAAATCGCCATGCAGGGCGGCGACAGCTGCCGGCTTATCGCCATGAACCTTTACGGTTTCGTCAAGAATCCGTTCACCGACCGGGCGCAGTTCGACTATGACCTGTTCTATGAGACAGCTTACGAAACCCAGCGGTTGATGGACGACCTCGTGGACCTTGAACTGGAAGCCATTGACCGCATCCTGCACAAGGTGGAGGATGACCCGGAGCCGGGCTTCATCAAGGAGAACGAGGTGCGCACCTGGAAACTGCTCTCCGAAGCAGGACGGAAAGGACGCCGGACCGGCCTCGGCTTCACCGCGCTGGCAGATACCCTTGCCGCGCTGGGTATGAAGTTTGATTCCGAACAGGCCCTGGAGGAAATCAGGCGGATCATGAAGACCAAGTGCAGTGCCGAATTTGAAAGCAGCATTGACATGGCCATCGAACGCGGCACCTTCAGCGGCTTCGACCCTGCCATCGAAAATGCTTCCGGTTTCGTGCAGATGATGAAGGACGAAATGCCGGAGACGCATGACCGAATGATGAAGTACGGCCGGCGGAATATCAGCCTCAGCACGGTGGCACCTACCGGCACGCTCAGCCTGCTCGCCCAGACCTCATCCGGCATCGAACCGGTATACATGCTGTCCTACAAACGCCGCCGCAAGGTGAATTCGAGCGACAAGAACAACCGCGTCGACTTCGTGGATGCGCTGGGCGACAAGTGGCAGGAATTCAATGTGTACCACCCGAAGCTCAAGCAATGGATGCAGGAATCCGGCAGCGAAGACATCACCCAAAGCCCTTACCATGGCGCCACGGCCGGCGAGATCGACTGGATGCAACGCATTAAACTCCAGAGTACGGTTCAGAAATACGTTACCCACTCCATCAGCTCCACCATTAACCTGCCGGCCGACGTTTCGGCGGAGAAGGTGGGCGATATCTACCTGGAAGCCTGGAAGCAGGGCCTCAAGGGCATTACCGTGTACCGCGACGGCTCCCGGAGCGGCGTGCTGGTCACCTCGGATGACAAGAAGAAAGACGAGCCGGCACGCATCATCGAAAGCCGGGCGCCCAAACGTCCGAAGGTGCTGGAAGCCGAGATCGTAAGGTTCACCAATGACAATGAGAAATGGATCGCCTTCGTGGGCGTGCTCAATGGCCGGCCATACGAGGTCTTTACAGGTAAATCGGAAGATTCGTTCAACCTGCCGGCATGGGTACAGCGCGGCTGGATCATAAAGAACCGCAACGGCGACGACATGAAGCGGTATGACTTTCAGTATGTCGACAAGGAAGGCTACAAGGTGACCATCGAGGGCCTGTCACGGTCGTTCGACAAGGAATTCTGGAACTATGCCAAGCTGCTTTCCGGTGTATTGCGGCACGGCATGCCACTGCCCCACGTGGTGGATCTCATCCATAACCTGAACCTGTTCGACGAATCCATCAACACCTGGAAGAGCGGTGTGGAGCGGGCGCTCAAGCGCTTCATCCCTGACGGCACCAAGGCCGTTGACAAGGTCTGTCCCGAGTGCAAGGACCCCGAGGGGCTCGTGTACGAGGAAGGCTGCCTCAAGTGCAAGAGCTGCGGGAATACCAAGTGTGGCTGATGCCCGCCGACGGCCCCCTTATGCCGGTTGACGCGAGCCGTTAGCCTGCCATGATCCGGAACATATCCTGGTTTCTTTTCGCTTTCCTTGCGATTGCCATTGGTTTATACCCGGCACTTTACCTTTTCTCCGGGCCCGAGTTCGGCTTCCTGGGAAGCAAGCCCCGGGATGTGTTGTCCGATCCAGCCTGGCTGGTCGCATTCAATACGCACATCTTTTTCGGTGGCATGGCGCTGCTGACCGGCTGGTCGCAGTTCAGCAAAAAGCTCCGGGCACGCCGCCTGAACCTGCACCGAAACCTGGGAAAGACGTACGTGGTAGCCGCTGTGCTCAGCGGCCTGGCAGGCATTTATCTTTCGTTTTATGCCAACTTCGGGTGGATCCCCGGCCTGGGCTTTTTTATTCTGGGTGTCCTCTGGCTTTTCACCACCATCCGCGCCTACCAGCACATCCGCGCCGGGCGAACTGCGGCACACAGGAAAGCCATGACCTACAGTTATGCGGCCTGTTTCGCCGCCGTTATGCTAAGGCTTTGGCTGCCCGTCCTGGTGATGATGTTCGGTGATTTAGGAACCGCCTACACCATCGTGGCCTGGTGGTGCTGGATCCCGAATATGGGAGTGGCATGGTGGCTGGTGCGGAGATTATAGTCCTGTCGGGACTAATTCGGACAATAGTTCAAGAATTTCAAACTCCGTGATGTTAACCACCGTGCCAACCTGCTACCTGCCCCCGACAAGAATTCTTTTGAAGAAACGTTTCCCTCCTGACTCAACCCGCACCATGTAAACACCAGGCGTCAATCGAACGGTTGAAAGCTCCGTCTGCCCTTTGCCTGGTTCAGCCCGCATCACTTCCCTGCCGCGGACATCGATCAATAATACTGTGCCTTCCTCTATTCCGTCATGTATAATGACGATCCCTCTCGCCGGATCGGAATAAACTGTTACATCACCAGGATCCTGCTCCTGGATACCCACCGGGTCCGGTATGGTGAATACCATATGGTCCCGTGCAATGCTGCCGATCAGGCTGCCGTTGCGGTATTCGTTCGCACGCATGGCCATGATGGAGATCTCGAAGGCCGGGCCTGGCGCCGCATGCATGGTGAGCAGCCCGCTGCTCGAATCCAGGCTGATGGGCACAAGCGACGTTAAAAAGGAAGCCGGGTCGAAAGGTGGGGTGTATGGAACCAGGCTCCCGTTTAAATCGGCCAATGCATGGTAAAAGCCATACACGACAGAATCGCCGTCCATGTCCGTGCTTCCCAGGTCGTAGGTGGCCAGGGAGTCGGCACAGGCGAAGATCAAAGCTTCGTCGTTCCATTCCGGGGAGTTATTGCAGCCAATCGTATTGTCCAGGGTGGCGTGCACGATCAGCATTTCCGGTCCCATGATGCTGACGTTTGTCGGGGCGGCATTCCTGCAGCATTCGAACCACGTGAATTGCCAGTCGGCGCAAACGGTCAGCGTGTCGATCCCCGTGTATTCAAGGTATTCGAAGCCGGTAATGAAACCGCCGTTGCAGCCGTTCATGGCAGGTGTGCAGTGGGCGCTGGCCGTGTCCTGCGACCCGGCCACCGGCAGCAGCTGAAGGGAAAGGCTTTCCCCGCAAGCGGTCGATTCCAGCTGGATGGTCGTCATAGGATAGAACGGGATGCTCTGGCAGTCCTTGTAGTACCTCACTTTGAACTCGTACACATTATTGCCCAGGCACCGGTAGGTCAGTTCCGCCCCGATGATGTGCGTTGCAGTTGCAGGCAAATGCATGCACAGCAAACCGCCACAGAGCATAATATAAAGCGTGCTTATGTAAAATTTCATGTTTAAAGGGTCGTTTTCAAAACACAACCGGGTAGCGTTTAATCGGGAAGTTTGCTCGAATGAGACGACGGCTTTAAATATTAAATCGATTCCCTGTTGAGGGTTGAAGGTTGAAGTAAGTTTTACACCCTAAATCCTAAAATTAAGACCATAAGCTCTAAACTTCCATTGGCTACCAGCTCGATTCAACAGTTCAACAAAAAGCCCCATCGCCCGTAGCCTGCATCCCAAATCCCTAATTCAATATTCAATCCTAAAACTCAGCAACTCCGGCTTCGAAACATAGTCGCCGAACGGGAACCGGAATGTGACCGTTTTCCGGTCCCTGGAAATTTCCGCATAGGGGTGGTCGCACTTCTTCACCCTGGAAGGCAGGTGCACCACAGTGGTCATGAAGCTGCCTTCCATCAGCTCCGTCATTTTTAGCGCCGTTGAGTCTTTCTCGAGGTGTATTTTCCATTCTTCCTGTTTCAGCTTCTTCTCGAAAAAACCGTTGCCGGCCACAACTTCAAAGTATGGGTTTGATGATGCCATTTCAGAGGAAGGGGAAGCCTTGAAGGAATCGTCTTTCCCTTCCTTGTTTTCCCCGCCGTTCAGCTTGTCGTAGTCCATGTGTCCGAGGGCACCCGGGGTAAGCTGGTACAGCCGGGTTAGGTTTGACGAATTTTCAAAGGGGAATCTGAAGCTGAAATAAAAATCCTTCTCCGCAAGCAGCATGCGCATGCGCATGCTGCCGGGGCCGAACAGCCGCTTTTCCTCTTCGGTCATCTTTTCGGACTGCGCCACGATGTCGTTAAACAGGACAGTGGTATCCGTGAGATTCCTGAAATCCTCGTCCTCCTCCAGCTTTCCCTTGTCATCCAGCGCCGAGATCATTTCGATCATGCGGTACATGTCGATCTTCATCGCGTAATCGCCGCTGCCCTGGTCCGTGATGGTGAACTCCTCGGTAATCTCGAAACAGGAGGAGAACAGGAAAAGTAACCCCAGGCACCATACCGGCACGGTGAATTTGATCGGTTTCATATCGGAAAGATTGGATTATGATTCCTTAGCGGGCGGAGATCCGGAATTCGATGCGGCGGTTCTTCTCACGTCCCTCGGGCGTCTCGTTGGAGGCAATGGGACTGGATTGCCCGTAGGCGACCGCTTTCAGCCGCTGCTTTTTGACCCCATGGGCCACCAGGTAGTCGACGACCGACTGGGCTCTCCTGTCGGAAAGCTGCAGGTTTGCATTGGCGTCGCCGGTATTGTCGGTATGCCCGCCAATCTCCACTTCCAGTTTCTCGTTCTCCTCCATCAGCTTCACCAGCCGGTCCAGCATTCTTTCTGATTCCGGCAACAGGGTGGCCTTTCCGGATTCGAAGACGACATCCGTCAGCACCACGTTCAGGCCAACGTCCATGGGCTGCAGCCTTAGGTCCACGTTGATCTCGCGGTATTCCGCATGATCGGGAATCTCCATCCTCTCGGCTTTGAACACGAAGCCGTCCGCGTAGGCGATGGCGCCGTAAGTCTTTCCGGCCGGCAGGGAAAGCAGGTACTTGCCCGTCCGGCTGTCGGAATAGAAGTTCCCTATATGCTCGCTTTTGTCGAGGTCGATCAGCTCGATCCGCGCGGTGATGGGCTGCCCGTTGGCATCATTGCGGATGGTGCCCTTCAGGATAGCCATTTCACCGGCCTTACGTGTCCCGGGATCGAAAGTCACGAGGTAGATATCCTTCTCCCCTTTTCCGGATTTCTTGAAGGAGGAGTAATAGGCATGCTCACCGCTGGCGGAAACGGTGAAAAACACGTCGTCATCAGGCGTGCTGACAGGATACCCGATGTTTACAGGGGTACTCCACCCCTCATCTGTTTTTACCGAATAAAAAACATCGTACCCGCCGATGTTGCCCGGTCCCTTGGAGGAAAAATACAAGGTCCTGCCGTCAGGATGCATGAATACCCCCTCCTCGTCGTACGGCGTATTGATGACACTGCCCAGATTCACGGCTGGCTTCCATTTTCGAGTCACCATGTCAAATTCACTGGTATAGATATCCCGCTGCCCGATGCCGCCGGGCCGGTCCGATACGAAATACAGGGTATTACCGTCGGGCGAGACGCATGCGGCTGACTCGTGGAACTTGGTATTGATATTTTTTCCCAGGCCTTCGGGCTTTGACCACTTGCCGTCAACCAAATAGGAAACCAGGATATCGCCATTGTCCTTGTCACCCTTGTAAATAAACATGGTATGGCCATCCGGCGACAGTCCTGCCCCGGCATCGTGGGTTTTCGTATTCAGGGGCGGACCGGCATTGCGTGCCTTGGACCATTTCCCGTTTATCTTCTCGCTGAAGTATATATCCTCGAAGTACTCCCCGTTCTTCAGGTCCACGCCCCCTCCATAAGTATCTTCCCGCTTCGAAGTGAAATAAAGCACTGATTCGTCGGCCGTGATCAGGGGGACGTATTCCGGAAACGGGGAATTGATCACGTCGTCAAGCAGCTCCACCGTCACTTTCACCGGATTGGCCACCAGCACCTTGCCTGTCCGGCACTCCTCCAGTCTTTTGTTGGTTTCCTTCCGGTCTTCGCGGCTCAGCTGAAGAGTACCATGCCGTTCATAAGCTTCGATGGCCTGGTCCCATTCCCCGTTCACATGGTATCCCTTTCCTATAAGGTAATGGATCCTGGCATCGACCGCTGTATCCAGTGCATATGCCTTCTCGAAAAACGGCCGTGCCTTGAACTTGTTATTAGATTTCAGGTAACAAACCCCAAGCTTGAAGTTAAGGTCCGCATTGTTGGGGTTAAATGCATTCGCCTGCTCGAAATGCGGCAGTGCCTGCCTGTAATAGGGATTCTCCTCGTCGAAATAAAAGCCGTCACCCTGGGTCAGGTGATCCAGCGCCTTTTTCAGGTAGAACTCCTGCCCGGGAAATTGGTCGATGGTAAAGGGAATGCTCTGGCCGTGGGCAAGCACGGCGGTGACAATCAGCGGAAAGATCGTAAGGAGGCGGCGCACAAGCAGGATTGCGAATGGTTATCTTTACAAACCTACATGATTTTTTCGAATAGCGAACCTGTGCAGGAGAAGCCCGCCACCCGTTGCACGTGGGGCCACGGCCGTATGCAGGTGCAATGAATTTATATGTACAGGAAAGCAATTGCCTGTTTCTTTTTCGTCGTCTTCCTGGTATTTGCCGCCCTGCAAATCAACGACCCCGACCCGGTCATATGGGCTTCGGCTTACATGGTTGCCGCATTGCTCACCGGCCTCTCCGTTTACGACCTGGTTCCGCGATACCTCGCATGGCTTGGCATTACCGCTTATTTAAGCATGGCCGTGATCCTGTGGCCGGCCACCTATTCGGGAGTGGCGGGTACGATGGAAGGACGGCCGGAGGTGGAGCTGGCACGCGAGTCGCTGGGCCTCCTCATCTGCGCATTCGGGCTTGCGGTGGTCACCCTGCTTAAACGCCGGTAGCATGCACAGGTATTATGTCATTTACAAACCCTACAGGATGCTGTCGCAATTCTCGCCCGGCAGCGACCGGCCCTCGCTGGCATCGCTGCATCGGTTCCCGAAGGATGTCTACCCGGTGGGCAGGCTGGATGCTGACAGCGAAGGGCTGCTTGTGCTCACGAACGACAGCGCGCTGAACAGCCTGTTGCTGGACCCGGCGCATGGCCATGCACGTTCATACCATGTACAGGTGGAAGGACGCATCACGAAGGAACATACGCGGTTGCTTGAAAATGGCATGGATATCAGGGTGAACCGGAAAAACTACCGGACAGCACCCTGCCAGGCACGTCCCGTGGGCGCCCCGGACTGGCTACCGCCCCGCCACCCGCCGGTCAGGTTCCGGAAAACTGTCCCTGATTCCTGGCTGGAGATCACGCTGCGCGAAGGCAAGCACCGCCAGGTGCGTAAGATGACAAGTGCCGCGGGGTTTCCCACCCTGCGCCTGGTGCGGACAGCCATCGAATCGTTGTCCGCACAGGGTATGATGCCTGGTGACGTGGTGGAATATGATAAGAAAGAGTTGTACAGGCTCCTCCGATTGGAACAATCATCCATTTGAGCTGGCAGGGCTGTTTTTGTGAATAAAGCCCTGAATTAGAAATAAGCGGCAGTCGGTGCAGTATGCGTGGGCCGGCGCGCCCCTTTGGGCCGGGGGTGCAGGGGCGTCAGGAAAAAGTTTTAGACCGCGGTAGTCTTCCGCTTTAGCCAGTGCTACCGGCCATCGCGCGAAAGCGAAATGTCAGATGTAGTGGTGCTTTTTGCGAAAGAGCCGTTTGAAAAACCCCGGCCGGTCGCCGGGATAATGCTGGTTGACACGTTTGCGGTGCTTCTTCATCCGCTTGCGCGTCTTTTTATCCTGCAGCTTGTAGTGACGACTTTTACCTTTCAGGTCGGCCTTGCGGCTTTTGGCAATCTTTTGCTCTTTCTTCTTTTCGGCTTTCTTCTGTGCCTTGGTCGCCTTGGCTTCCTGTGCGAAACCGGATAATGCTAAAGTGCACAACAGTGTTGTCGCTGTCACGAGAACTTTACTTCTGAAAGACATGAAACAAAAGTACATGCCGCCGGATGAGTTTTGGCTGAAAGTGCCCTGAATTGTTACATCTGGCTGTTAATATCTACCCTCCTGTCCGGCAGGATGGTATCAGTTCAGCCCGGGATCAAGGCTGATGTTTTCATCGCCCGCCTGGTAAGGAACAAAGGTCATGATGAACTGGAACATCTCATCCGTCGTTTTCATGCTCTGCATCCGGTCTGTAACCTCGCGGGGCGGGAAAAACGGGTTGTTAGGATTATTCACCGTGTTGTCGAATGTTCCAAAAGCCTTTACCACCGATCCTCTCGGAATCTTGAGCATGTGTGAAAAGGTATAGGTGTACTGCCACCTGAAATCCCATTCCGGGATACGGACCAGCGGGATCGTATCGTTTTGTGGAGTGACCGCATATGCCAGGAAGCTTTTACCCAGCAGATGCATGTGCGGATTGATGTTGATGAGTGATATGTCATTTTCGATGACAGCCTGTGTTTTGAATGTCATCACCGTATCCGGCGGAATGACCAGCGGGGGTACGATCTCGGAAATACCCAGGGTGCCAAGCTGCGTTTCCATGGGCTGACGTCTCGGCGGTTTATCGTCGAAAAAAATGTTCACATACGACTGGTCCATGGCCGGTATGGGCGTGGGACCATAATGCTGGTCGCGCATCAGGAACACGCCTTTCTTCCTGACCTTCCAGCCTCCCAGCTCCTCTGGAAAGACAATGGGATCCATCCCGGGCAGGTAGTTGGCCACCGATATGGTCAGCAGCGGGTAGCTGCCGTCGTCGTTGAGCAGGCTGATATCATTGTAGCACTTCTCCAGTGTCGCTGCCGTATCGCGTTCTGTGACATGCGCACCCGAGAAGACGTCTTGCTTCTTTCCGTCTTCGTACTGTACAAGATGCCCGTTCATATGATGTACAAGCGCGCGGTTGCCCGGCACATACTCGATGGCGCGGATGAAGGTATCCTGCGGCAACTCGAACGGGATCTTGATCACCATGAAATGATCGAGGTTGTCACCCGGGATGGTGAACGGTTCCTTCATTTTCAGCACCATGTCAGGCTCACCAAGCTTGGACCCTTTCGGGAAAACGGGGTGATCAGGCATATGCGCCGGATCGCCTGGCGGACATCCGGCCTCCACCCATTCGCCAATCATATGGACTTCCTCATCGGTAAGCCCGCGCTCGAACAGGAAGTGCCGGTACTCGCGGTCGGCAGGCCAGGGAGGCATGAATCGCATTTCGGTGACACGTTGCACGGTGCGGGCCTTGCGCAGCACATCCTGGTAAGAGATCAGCGGGAACGGCCCCGCTTCGCCCGGCCGGTGGCACGGCGTGCAATTCTTATGCACCAGGGGCGCAATGTGCTCGGTAAACGTATAGGCCGTCTGGCGCTCGGCCGCACATCCGGCTATCACCATAGTGGCCATTGATGCGGCGACAAATCCCAGCTTTCCCGTTTGCATGCTAATTGATTCTCTCGATAAAACAGCCTACCGGCTTTGTTTCCGAAATGGCCACCGGACGGCCCGCCAGCAGATCGTTCAGGGCATCCTCCAGGTAATGCGCGGAAGCAACGGGCCGCTTCTTGCCCAGGTCAATGGCCCAGTTGTCGATGGACCCGCGGTAGCGGATCTGCAGTTCCCTTTCAACCAGTATGGCCTCAGGCGTAACGGTAGCCTCAAAATAACGGACCAGTTCCAGGTCTGGGTCCAGGTATGCCGGGAACGAGCACATGTACTTTTCAATGAATTCCCGCGTTTGTACGGCACTAATGTCGCCCGGGAATATGCCGGCCACCAGGACTCCTTCGTCACGAAATCCCTGGTGCAGCTGCTCGAGGTTTTTCGTGTAGTTCTGTGACAACGGGCAAACAGGGTCGAGGAATACAAATATCGTTGCGCGGGCGCCTGAAATGTCAGCGACAGTTGCATTGTTGCCGTCGAGTGTCTCCAGCCGGAGTGTACCGGGGTCATGGCCGGCACATCCCGTCAGCACCCAGGCAATACCTAAAATGATTATGCTTCTTTCCACTATCACCGGAACAAATTTAGCCAACTGATTGGTTACCTTTGTATAGCGTCATGATAACCAAGCGGATTCCCCTTTTCCTTACGGGCATGATCCTGCTGCTGGCCCTCTCCTGCGGCAAGGACGAGAAGTCGCTGACCGGCGGGTATGTAGATGTGACCATGTATGCTTCCGACCCGTCCTTTTTCCCCCTCAAGGTAATCAACGGCTGGATGTACTACGGCGGCGGTGCCGCAGGCCTCAAGGGCCTGATCATATTCAGGCTCACCCAGGACGATTTCCTGGCCTTCGACAGGGCATGCACGTACGACCCGGATGCTTCATGCGCCCTCGTGGAAATGGAAGATACCGGTATCTCGGCCGTGGATAGTTGTTGCGGTTCCAGGTTCCAGATCACTGATGGCAGCGTGATCGCCAGCCCCGCCACATTGCCGCTGATCCGCTACCGCACCTATTTTGACGGGACGGTGTTGAGGGTGTTCAATTAGCCTGCGGCAGATTAGGTGCTTAAGGCAGCGGTGGAGGTGCATTTAAAAAGTGGCAGTAGCAGTGGCAGTAGCAGTAGCAGTAGCAGTCGGGTTGAATGCAAGATCAGGTATTATGGAAACAAGCGGCAGGAGGCAGTGGCAGTCGCGACGCATGTCGGGATCGGCAGTTGGATCCGACTAAGAAGCAAAGTGCGGGTCATTCCACGAAGTCGCAGTGACCGAACAAAGAAGGAGTGACCACAACAGTCACCCCTGATTTCGCTTTTTCGCGAGGTAGATACCGGCCGCTACGCTCTCAGTAAGCTTCTTGGGCAGAAACGAGGTCATTTTCGCCGATACCCAGTTGACGGCGCCCGGGATGATCTCCGCCTTCCCCGCCAGCATGCCCTTTACCGCAATGGCGGCCACCTGATCAGCCTTCATATTGAATTTAGCCGCCGTTTCCCTGAGTGCATCCATTTGTGCACGGTTCATAAAGTCGGTATCCGTAGTGCCTGGCGAAACGCATGACACGGAGATCCCGGAACCGGCGAGCTCCATGCGCAGGGCCCGGCTGAACATGATGACAAAAGCCTTGGATGCGGCATAGGTGCTCATGGTGGGTACCGCCTGGTAGGCCGATGTACTGGCCACGTTCAGGATATATGCCCTTGGTTGTTTCCGGAGTTCCGGCAGCAACTCATGCGTCAGGCTCAGCTTGGCACGGATATTCAGGTTCAGCATCGCAAACTGCTCTTCGAGTGAGGAATGCTCGAATTCGCTCCAGATCGTATAGCCGGCATTGTTGACCAGCACGGACAGCGGGTATTCCTCCTTGCGGATCCAGGCCGCCACCCCTGCCGGGGCTTCCGGCCGGGACAGGTCGGCCGCCATGGTATGGCATGCGGCACCGTATTTGGATTCCAGTTCGGCCGCGATCGTTTTGAGCTCGTCGGCGGAACGCGATACCAAAAGGACATTGTACATGCGGCTCGCCAGCTCATGGGCGATGGCGCGGCCAATGCCGCGACTGGCTCCGGTGACTAATGCGTAGGACATGGATATGAATTCAAATTTTAAATTATAAAAAAAGTGATTTGAGATTAGCGATTTGAAATTTGGTACTTGTCTGATTGAACGGAATTCAGATCACGGATTACGGATCACCAATTAGTGTTCACCATCCAAAGCTACTCGGTTTCCCTCACATGGGCAGCCATCAGCACCAATCATAAATCTCTTAAATTAGCGGATCCGAACCAACGAAACGTACCGGCATGGAAGTGATCGAACCTACGCCCGCGAAGGCCCGCACCACCTTTCTCACCGTCATTTGTGTGCTTACATTCATTGGAAGTGGCTGGGGAGTCGTGGATTCCATCATTGAATACGGATCCGCCGATATAGCGAGCAGCCTGGCGCGCGAAGCAATTGATGAAGCACAAATGCAGCTGGAAGATGATGAAGAAGTGCCCGGCTTCGTGGAATCCATCTTCAGCTCCGTAACGGAGGACCTTACCCCGGGCAATATCCGCAAGCTCAGTATCCTGGGATTAATTGCCAATATCCTGACCCTTTCCGGTGCCATTTTGATGTGGAACCTGCGAAAACTCGGGTTCAGTTTTTATGTCGCGGGTATTGCGGTGCTGGTCATTTCACCGCTGGCCGTCATGGGCAGCGGGCTGACAGGCATGATGAGCGCCGGCGGGGCCGGCTTTTTCGGTGTGCTTTTTATCGTCCTGTATGCACTTAACCTGAAGCAGATGCGGTGAAGTTGGTGGTTCGCCCCGCCCGCTTTACGGCGTTCGGGCAGGAGTTTGCGATTCGCAGTTTAGGTTATGTTTAAAGTTGAAGGTTGAGGCAACTGCAAACCTCAACTATCAACCTTCAACGAAATGCAATGCTTTTGCTTAGAAAAAAGTACGGACGAAGCAATGCTTCCCGGGTAAGTACTGCCGGACTGATTACTCGTGGCCCGCGCCCTGAAGGACGCGGCATGGAAAGGGTTGAAGACACCCCTAAAATTACCCTGGCCCGCCCGGAACTACTGTTTCTCGCTGCAAAACGCTCAACATGAGTACGGATGTTCCAGCGACGTGCCAACAGAATACTGATCACTGATCACTATTCGACTGCCGCTGCCGCTGCCACTGCCACTTGGACAATCAGCGACCCCGCGTTACCGATCACAGTTTGTCGCCAACGACTCACATTCCCCTCCTGATCTTCTCCTTGTGCTTCTTGACCTGGCGGCGCAGGGCATCCACGGCCTGGTTCGTGGCTTCTTCGAATGTCGCCGACCGCTCCTTCGCGAACATGGTTTTGCCTGGTGAATGCACCTTGATTTCCGCGACCTTGTTTTGCCGTTCATCGGAATGGTCCAGCTTGAGGAATACCTCGCATTCCACGATATCGTGGTAGTAATGGGCCAGCTTGTTAACCTTCTGTTCGACATAATCAGTCAGCTTGCTGTCGGCGTCGAAATGGATTGTCTGTATCTTAACGAACATATTCCGTGTTTGCTTTTGGGTGATGCGATGATTCAGGAGTGGGGATGCGCCTGCTTATACGCTTTCTTTAGTTTTTCCGCTGAATTATGCGTGTATACCTGGGTAGCCGCGAGACTGGCATGGCCCAGTAATTCCTTGATGGCATTTATATCCGCGCCGTTGTCCAGCATATGTGTGGCAAAGGTATGCCGAAGCAGGTGCGGGCTCCTTTTCTTGTCGGTGGAAACGAGAGACAGGTATTTCTTTACGATGCCATATACTTTTTCAGGTCTTACCGGACCGCTTTTTTCCAGGAACAGGTATTCGGCATTTATCCCCGCGTCCTGCATGAAGCTTTTACGCTCCTTCAGGTACCTGCCCAATAGTTTGGCCAGGGAAGGGCCCAGGGGCACGATCCGTTCCTTGTTGCGCTTGCCCAGCACCCGGACCGTTCGCTGCCGGGTATCCAGGTCATCCAGCTTCAGGCCACAAAGCTCCGCCCTGCGCATGCCTGTACCGTACAGCGTTTCGATTATGCAGCGGTCACGCATCCCTGAAAAGTCATCAGGAAAAGCATCATGATTGAGCAGGGTTTCCATCTGGGTGGCCCGGACCACAACGGGAAGATTCTTACCCGCCTTCGGACCCACCACCCGGACCATGGGGTCAGTGGTGATGCGTTTTTCGCGCAGCAGGAATCCGAAAAACGATTTCAAAGTGGATATTTTCCTGTTTACCGTGCGAGGCTTCAGCCCACGGTCCATCAGGTGCACCACCCAGGACCGCACAAACATATAGGTGATGTCACCCGGGCGCTCTGCTTCGTAAGTCTTTACCGCAAAATCGAAGAATTGCGCGAGGTCCTTACGGTAGGCCGTAAGCGTATGTTCCGAGTACCTCTTTTCAAACTTCAGGTACCTGATAAACCTGTCGGCCTCGTGCATGGCTGAATTTCAAACTTAGCAAGAAATGAGTAAAAGGCAAAAAAAAAGCGCTGAATACAGCGCCATAAGTTGATGCAACAGCGGTAAATTAAATGCCGCTTTCCTTTTTCTGCATCATATTCCGGTAGATGGCCTTTTTCAGGGTGGTGCGCTTGGTTACGGACTTTTTCTCGTAAGCCTGGCGGGAACGCAGCTCCCGGATCACCCCCGTCTTCTCGAATTTCTTCTTGAACTTCTTGAGGGCCTTTTCGATGGTCTCGTTTTCCTTGAGTGGTACGATAATCATGTTTTAATACCTCCTTTTTGCAGGGTTGCAAAGATAATAAAAATGCACGCAAATGGGCTCTTTCGTCCTTATAATTAGGGATTTTCCTACCTTGGGGGCTGTTAACCCTAATCTGCCATCCCATGAAAAAGCTCCTGTTGGCTGCTTTTTGCCTTTTCCCTGTGTTTTCCGTCCAGGCACAGCAATCTTATGTTGTTCCCGACAAGGACCTGTTCGGTAATTACATCATTATCAGGATTACTTCCCTCTGTGACACGAAGGCCGAGGCCGTCCAGCAGATCGTAAAATTCAAGGCTTTTTGCGATGAAAACTCCTACCTGGACTTTTATACAAAGAATATCGGCTTCTGGCAGGTGGAAAGCGTGGACAAGGATAAGTCCATGAAATGGATCGGGGGTTACTGCAATCTCAACAGGCAGACCGAGGTATTGTACCAGCTCGATAAACGCTTTATCCGGATGTTTTGCTCGAACGCTGACATTTGGCAGTTCAAGGATGTCATCAGCGAATCGCAGTGCCCGGAGGAAGAGAAAACGAAGAAGAAGAGGTGAGCATAAGGGTTTGTTCGTGTTGAGGCCGGTTTGGAAACCGGAAATTAATACTTGCCATCAACAAGCGGTCCGCTTTTGTCCATCCTTCGCCAGGACTTCGCCGCGCAAGTCAGATTTGTTTAAGAAGCGACATGCAGGTCGCCGAGCGGAGTCGAAGGGTAGTCAAAGTGACCGCAAGGTAGAACCTCAGCCTCTGCACTCCTCAACAATTGAACCGCTATTTCCTGACTCCAAAATCCTGGTTTCTGGCATCACAACTCCCTCAATTCACTACCTCATCAACCCCTGATGGCTATTGGCTCGCAACAAACAACCGATCGAAACAGGTAATATCCTGCCCGAATAATTACATTAAAAAAGGGAAATTCAGGAAGCGACCGGCTGGGGCGAATACTTCGTCATATAGGCCTCCGCTTTCTCGACCAAATTCTTCGAGCCGATAAAAAGAGGCGTGCGCTGATGCAGCGATTCCGGTTCTACTTCCATGATGCGCTTGTATCCGTTGCTTGCCTTTCCGCCCGCCTGCTCGACGATCCAGCCCAACGGGTTGCATTCATAAATCAACCTGAGTTTGCCTTTGGGTGAACGCGCGGTGGAAGGATAAATGAAGATCCCGCCTTTCAGCAGGTTCCGGTGAAAGTCCGCCACCAGCGACCCGATATAGCGTGTTGAAAATGGCCTGCGCGTGGCCTCGTCCTCTTCCTGGCAATACTTGATAAACTGCTTGACGCCGTCAGGAAAGTGCAGGTAATTGCCCTCGTTTATGGAATACAGAAACCCGTCCTCTGGGATGCTGATGTTCGGATGCGAAAGGCAGAATTCCCCGATCGAGGGATCCAGCGTAAAGCCGTTGACACCCCGCCCTGTCGTATACACCAGCATGGTGGACGAACCGTAGGTGATATATCCGGACGCCACCTGCTCGGTTCCTTTTTGCAGGAAATCCGACAGCACACCTGATCCGGAAAGGGAAGTTCTCCTGTATATGGAAAAGATCGTGCCTATTGAGACGTTGACGTCTATGTTCGAAGAGCCATCGAGCGGATCTATGCATACCACATACTTGGCATTCTTGGAGACGATGGTATCAATGGGTACCATATCCTCGTTCTCCTCAGACGCCACGGCACAGCATTCGCCACCCGAGCTCAGCGCGGTGATGAACTGCTCGTTGGCGAACACATCCAGCTTCTTCACCTGCTCGCCCTGCACATTCACGGTACCCGCCTCGCCCAGGATGTCGACCAGCCCGGCCTTGTTCACCTCCCGGTTTACGATTTTAGCGGCAATCCCCAGGTCACGCAGCAGCCTGGACAATTCCCCTTTCGCGAAGGGAAAGTCGCCCTGCCTTTCGATGATAAACTGTCCCAGCGTAGTCACCTTGCTCATATATTAATATCATTAGTGTCCATTTGATTCTATTCACTTTTTCAAATGGCGCGCCAGGAATTTTTCCATGGCTTCGTAAAATTCGAACCTGTTCTCTTCGTTGCGGAAACCGTGACCTTCGTTTTCCTTAACCAGGTATTCCACTTCCACTCCCCTGCCGCGCAACGCTTCCACTATCTGGTCGCTTTCGCTTTTCTTGACCCTGGGGTCCTTTGCTCCCTGGGCAACCAGCAGCGGCGATTTGATGCGATCCACATGGAAAACCGGGGAGGCGGCTCTCAGGTCAAGAGAGTCCTTCTGCGGATGGCCAACCATGTCATACAGCATTTCAAGGTACGGCTTCCAGTAGGGTGGAATCGATTCCATGAATGTAAACAGGTTGGACACACCCACGTAATCTATTGCACAGGCATACTGGTCGGGAGTGAAGGTGATACCGGCAAGGGTGGCATATCCCCCGTACGAGCCGCCGTAGATGCCGATGCGTTTCGGATCAGCAATGCCATCCCCGATCAGCCATTTGACCCCGTCCGTAATATCATCCTGCATGGTCCTGCCCCACTGCTTGAAACTGATCTCCCACCAGCGGCGCCCGTACCCCGTGGATCCTCGGAAATTCATCTGCAGTACGGCATAGCCCCGGTTGGCCAGGAACTGCACACCGGGGTCGAAGCCCCAGCGGTCACGCGCCCAGGGCCCGCCATGCGGGTGCACGACCACGGGCAGGCCTTTGGCTTCCTTGCCCCGCGGCAATGTCAGGTAGCCATGGATGGTCTCCCCGTCGCGGGATACATAGGTGATGGACTGCATCTCGCAAAGCTCCTCTTCGTTAAGCCAGGGGCTCACGTCCGTCAACTTGCGGAGCTTATCCGTATTGATGTCATAGAAATAATAGGCCCCCAGGGAGCGATCACTATAGGTTCGGATCAGGAACTTATCCTCTTTCCTGCTGGAGGATGTGATCACGGCATGATACCGTTCACCGAACTCCGCTTGCACACGTGCATAGATTCCTTTCATGATGTCGTCGAAAAAAATCCGGTCCGGCTTCGCCCTGTCGTAGTTCGCATAGGTAATCACCTTCCGGTCACGGCTGTACCGCAGGGAATACACATCCACCTCCGGGTGTTCGAAGATGATGTCAATCTCTTTTCCCGTGGCAAGATCGAAACGCACGATCGCGGATTTGTCCCGGCCCAGGTTGCTCGCCGCATAAACGTTCTTGTTGTCGAAAGTGAAGAACAGCGGGTCAGCGCTCTCCTTGTAACTCGTCGTCAGCACGATCCTGAACGAATCCTCCTCGGTTTCCCGGTAAAGCAGGCTGGTGCTCACGCCATCCGTGGTTGACGCCACGCGGAGCTTGCCGTCATGGTCGGTAAGCCACCGGGAAATATTACCGGGGTTTTCAGCGATCATCTTCATTTCCCCGGTGGAGATTTTCATATGGTACACATCGAACACCTTGGGGTCGCGTTTGTTCATGCTGATGATGATCTCATCATCAAAGTCTTCCAGGTCATCGACAATGGAAACACGTACATCCTTAAACGGTGTCAGGTCCACGGCATCCGAACCGTCGACACCGGCGCGGAACAGGTGAAAATTTTCGTCACCGCCGAAATCCCTTACATAAAGAATATGGCTGTTGCCTTTCCAGAAATAGCCGCCAATATCGCGTTCAGTTTCCGAGGTGACCCTCCTGGCCTCATCACTTCCAATTTCCTTAACAAACACATTCAGCCTCGACTCATAAGGTGCCAGGTAGGAAAACATATTTCCGTCCGGGGATATGCGGTAGGCGGTCTTATCCGGGTTGCGGAAGAAATCCCGTAAAGGGATGGTTCTGTTCTGGGTAAAAGCAGTGGTGGTCATAAAAACTAGGATGAAAATCAGGTACTTTTTCATAGGGGTCTTAATTTACAAATCGGGGAAAGCAAACCTATGACATTTTCCCGGAACCGGCGCTGTTTCCCGGCAGCACCGCAGCCCTTCCGCAGCCCGCTCCGCGGGAACGCTGTCCGTGCCTATTTGTTATCCTTGCATCATGCCCCGCCAGGTGACCACCTCCTACCCGCGCGACAAAGTGCGCATCCTTCTCCTGGAAGGCATTCATGGCTCCGCCGCGGCCCTGTTCCGCGCGCACGGGTACACGGGCGTGGAGACCATTCGAAAGAGCCTTACCGGCGATGAGCTGCTGCGAAAAGCGTCCGGCGCACACCTCATCGGCATCCGTTCCCGGACAAGGCTTACGACCGGATACCTGGAGGCCTCTCAAAAACTTATTGCAGCAGGCTGTTTCTGTATCGGCACCAACCAGGTGGACATGAAGGCCGCTTCCGGCCGGGGGGTGGCTGTCTTCAACGCACCGTATTCGAATACCAGGTCGGTGGCCGAACTTGTCATCGCGCACTGTATTTACCTGCTCCGCCGGACCTTTGAGAAGAGCGTGGCGGCCCGGGACGGCCGATGGCTCAAGGACAGCGCCGGCTGTCACGAGGTACGCGGCAAGGTGCTGGGTATCGTGGGCTATGGCCATATCGGCTCGCAGGTTTCCATTCTCGCGGAGTCCATGGGTATGCGCGTGATTTACCATGACGTCATTCCCCGGCTGCCGCTGGGGAACGCCACCGCGGCCCGCACGGTAGACGAGTTATGCCGCAAATCCGATCTCGTGACCCTGCACGTACCCGCGACCCGGACGACCAAAAATATGGTCAATGCAAAATTCCTGGCACGGATGAAGAAAGGAAGCTCGGTTATCAACCTCAGCCGGGGCGACGTGGTCGACCTGGAGGCCCTGAGGCGTTCGGTTGAAAAAGGGCATACCGGCGGGGCAGCGCTTGATGTATTTCCGGAAGAGCCGGCCGTCACCGGTGATGCATTCTCCACACCCGTACACGGCCTGCCCAATGTCATCCTCACTCCACATATCGGCGGATCGACCATGGAAGCCCAGCGCCAGATTGGCATCGACGTAGCCACCCAAATGGTCAGCTACCTCGAAACCGGTGACAGCACCGGCGCACGCTCCATCCCTGAATTGAGCCTGCCGGTCCAGCGCCATGCGCACAGGCTGCTGCACATCCACCGGAATGTTCCAGGTGTCCTGGGGGATATCAATGGCGTCCTTTCCCGCATGAAGGTCAATATCCTGGGTCAGTACCTGAAGACCAGGGATGAAATCGGGTACGTGGTGTTCGATATTGACCGGAAGTCACCGCCGGGGCTGATGGACAAGCTTAAAAAACTGAAGCATACGATCAGGTTGAGAAACCTCTATTGAAACGACTGCCGCACGGTTAATGAAATCGATTAACTTTACGATCAAAGCACCACAATGGGTAAAGGAGACAAAAGGACAAAAAAGGGGAAACTGCAGATTGGCACGCGTGGCAAGTCACGTCCGTCAAGAAAGCAGAATTTCGACTCTCGCCTGCGGAACAAGTCCGGCAAGAGCGATTCCAAATAGCCATCGGTAACGCCAGGCACGGCTGAAGCCATCATGCATGGATGGCCAGTTGCTGTTTGTACATCCCGATGGCATTTTCAAGCCCCATATACAGCGCATCGCTGATGAGGGCATGGCCAATGGAGACTTCCGACAAAAAAGGAATCTTCGAAACCAGGAAAGCCAGGTTGTCGAGGTTTAGATCATGGCCCGCGTTGACCTGCATCCCTGCCGCGCGGGCGGCAGCTGCCGCCGCGGCGAACGGACGCACCGCTTCATCCCGGTCATATGCAAATCCCGCGGCATAGGATTCTGTATACAGTTCCACCCTGTCCGTGCCGGTTTTGGCCGCTTCCTCCATGGCATCCGGATCAGGCTCCATGAACAACGATACGCGCATGCCGTTCCCCCTGAGCCTGTCCACGGTTTCACGCAGAAACGCTTTGTGTTCCCCGACCTGCCAGCCGGAATTTGACGTGAGTACATCCGGTGGATCGGGGACCAGTGTCACCTGGTGCGGCCGCACCGCTTCCACCAGTTCAAGAAAGCTTGCCGAAGGGTAGCCCTCGATATTGAATTCGGTCCGGATCAGTGGTGCGATAGCACGCACATCATCATACCTTATATGCCTGCCGTCCGGACGCGGATGCACGGTCACGCCTTCGGCCCCGAAGCGTTCACAATCCACCGCGGCCCGGGCCACATCGGGTATATCACCACCACGCGCATTTCGCAGGGTAGCTACCTTGTTTATGTTTACACTAAGCCTTGTCATGTCAACAGACACCCAAAAATACTATGTTTGCTTCACGGCCGGGCCTTTACACGTCCGGGTTTCGGCATGATCGCGCAAATTCTCATCAAAGATACGGTCCCCCCGTTGCTCAGCAGTGATTCAGGCGACCGCGCGCTGGCCTGGATGGAGCAGTTCGGGCTGCGTTACCTGCCCGTAATCGAAAACGGCCGCTTTCTTGGCATCATTTCGGAGTCAAGCCTGCTGGTACTCAAGGATCGCTCTGGCGCCATCTCCACGCTCGACCTGCCCCTTGACCGCGCCTGTATTTACAGCCACCAGCACATTTATGATGCGCTTAAGTTCGCCACCGGTCACCGGTACCCGGTCGTTCCCGTCCTGGACGAGGAAGACCAGTACGCCGGGCTGATCACCATCTGGGACCTCCTGGAATGCATTGCCGACGTGAATGCCGTCAATGCCGAAGGGGGTATTATCCAGCTGGAAATTGAAAGGCGCGATTACATGCTTTCCGAAATCGCCCAGCTGGTGGAGGCGCACGATGCAAGTATCATCAGCGTCAGCGCCGTGCCGGCTGCCGATCACCTGAAAACAGAAGTGACTATCAAGGTGAACCGGGTGGACCTGACGCGGATCCTCGCCGCGCTTACCCGATATAATTACAAGATTACCGGTCATTACCATCAAAGCGAATTTTCCGAGGACTTGCAGGAACGCTATGATGCGTTCATGAAATACCTGAACATATAAATGCGTCCGGCCTCAAGGTTCGTCATCCGGCTTTTACCGGTGAGCCTGCTTTGCGCTGCCCTGACGGCGACGGCCCAGGACACACTGACAACGGCTGCGGACTCGGTCCCTGCTGAATCCCGTATGGTGGAGGTTGCTGAAATCCTCATCACGGGGAACCGTACCACCAAGCCTTTTATCATCACACGGGAACTTATTTTCCACCAGGGAGACAGGCTTCCGCGGTACGTGCTGGCCAGGACCATGCAGCGCAGCCGTGAAAACCTGCTGAACACCTCGCTGTTCAATTTTGTAGACATTTACGACCAGCCTGATGCCAACGATCCTTCGCGAACGCATGTAATCGTTCACGTATCTGAACGGTGGTACCTGTGGCCGCTGCCGATTTTTGAATTGGTGGACCGGAATTTTAACGAATGGTGGCTTACAAAGGATTTTTCACGCACCAATTACGGCGCATATATCACAAAAGATAACTTTCGCGGACGCAAGGAAAAGCTGAGCCTGCTGGTCAGGCTTGGGTACTCCCAGCGCCTGGGCCTGTTTTATACAGTCCCTTATGTCAACCGCAGGCAGGTAAACGGACTGGCCTTCGGCCTGACCTATACCCGCAATCACGAGATCGCCTACGGCCTTGGCGACAGCAAGCTTAAATATTACCGGAACGACGATGAGTATGTGCGCCGGCAGATCGGGGCCGGGGTCAGCTTCACGCATCGCCAGGGCATTCACGATTACCATACCGTATCCCTGCAGTTCCAGGATAACACGATATCAGACAGCATCCTGTATTACAACGAAGACTATTTCCTGCCGGGCGAATCCACGCAGCAACTGTTCATTATATCCTACCGGTACAAGAATGATCACCGCGACATCAAGCAGTACCCGCTGCAGGGACATTACCTGGACTTCGAGGTATTCAAGATCGGCATCGGCGCGCTGCAAAATGAACCCAGCCTGATCGCCATAACCAGCAATTACCGGAAGTACTGGGCGCTGGGACGACGCCTGCATGCCGCCGCGGGGATAAAGGGAAAGGTTTCGGGCCGCTCACATGCCCCTTATTACAATCAGCGGGGGCTGGGATACGGCAGCAATTTCATCCGGGGTTATGAATTCTATGTTATCAATGGCCAGCATTACCTGCTGTTCAAGTCGAATATCAAGTATACGCTCGTCCCTGAACGCGTGGTGCAAACACGTTTCATCCCGCATGAGAAATTCAATCGCATTCCGTTCGCGATTTACGCCAACCTGTTTTATGACGCCGGATACGCACGCGACAACCAGTTCGGGGATACGAGCCCGCTGTCGAACGAGTACCAGCACGGGTTCGGCGTGGGCATGGATTACGTAACCTATTATGACCTGGTGTTCCGGCTGGAGTATACTTGGAACCGGCTCCACGAACATGGCCTGTTCCTTCACTTTACCGCACCCATCTTCTGAACGGTCGTGACCGGGACCTAACCCAGAGAATCTTACTTTTGTTTGCATGAACATCGCTGTTTACGGCCGCGAGGTGGATAATGCGGTACCCTGTTTCCAAACGCTGATCAGTCATGCCCGGGAATCGGGCATGGGACTGTACCTGTTCGACTCCTGCTATACCATGTTAAAGCAGCTGATGGAGCTCCCACCCGAGGTTAAGGTGTTCGGATCTGCTGATGAGCTGAAAGGAAATGTCGATTATTTTATCAGCATCGGCGGAGACGGTACCATGCTGGACACGGTTACCATGGTGCGCAAGTCCGGGATTCCGGTGCTCGGAATCAACACCGGAAGGCTGGGTTACCTGACCAGCACGAGTTCGGACAAAACGGAATCCGCCCTCAACGAATTGCTGCGTAACAATTTCAGCGTGGATGAGCGGGTATTGCTGAGGCTCGAAACCAATAAATCCGTCTTCGGCAAGACCAACTTCGCACTCAATGAACTTACCATTCACAAAAAGGACAGCAGTTCCATGATCAAGATCCACGCCTTTCTCAACGGCGAGTACCTGACAACCTACTGGGCTGACGGCCTGATCGTAAGCACGCCCACCGGATCGACGGGATATTCGCTCAGCTGCGGAGGCCCTATCGTGGCACCCAGGTCGGGCAATTTCGTCATTACCCCCATCGCACCCCATAACCTGAACGTGCGTCCTGTCGTAGTATCTGATAAGAATGTGATTTCCCTCGAGGTAGAAGGGCGAAGCCAGTACTTCCTGGCTTCACTGGATTCAAGGTCCGTTACGATCGATTCAAGCATCCAGTTTGCTGTAAGAAAGGAAGAATTTACCTTCAATATCATCCGATTGCATGAGGGGAATTTTCTTAAAACCCTAAGAAACAAGCTGAACTGGGGCCTGGATTCAAGGAATTAATAGAGCCTGTTCGTTTATTATCTTTGAACTGAAACATTTATTTTTGTGGATACCTATTCAAACCCTATGAGAAAGTTTATTCCGGCCCTGCTGGTCTTCCTGTTTCTTTATCCACTGGAGAGTGAATCCCAGCGGCTTAAGAACAGGTGGAGAGGCATGCGTGGTGAAATCAACATCGGCATCGGTGCCTCCAACTTCCTCGGGGAACTTGGTGGTGCGGACCAGATCGGCACTCACTTTTTCAAAGATTACGAGTGGTCTGAAACGCAACCGGCCATCCAGATCGGGTACCGGTATAAGATATCGCGTTCTTTTTCCCTGAACACGCACCTGACCTACGGGCATGTGTCCGGTGATGACAAGACGACAAAGGAGTTCTTCCGCAGCTACCGGAACCTGAGCTTCAAGTCGCATATCCTGGAATGGAATGTCAACGGTGAGTTCGCCTTTATCAAGGATCAGGTGGGACACCGGTATCGGCTGCGTGGCGTGCGTGGACAACGCGGGTACGAAATGATGTCTTATGTCTTCGTGGGCGTGGGCCTGTTTCATTTCAACCCGAAAGCCCAGCTTTCTGAAGGGGGTGACTGGGTTTCCCTGCATCCGCTTCATACCGAAGGGCAGACGCTGCTGGAAACACGCGGCAAGTACCGCCGGCTGCAGTTCTGCATCCCCGTGGGGATCGGCTTCAAATACACCATCAGCAGACGCTGGGGCATCGGCATCGAATACGGCATCCGCAAAACCTTTACGGATTATATCGACGATGCAAGCCGGACATACGTGAGCCCGAATATCCTGGCAAAGCAGCCTGAAGTAGGTGCACTTGCCGTCGAACTCGCCGACCGTTCCTCTAAGCAATTTTATTACATCACTGCTCCTGGCGCCCAGCGGGGAGACCCCCGCTACACGGATTCCTATATGTTCGGCATGGTCACCATAAATTACAAGCTCCGGACAGGACGCCAGGTGTATCCCCTTTTCTGACCTTTATACCAATTTTATCTTTGCTTCGTTTCTTTGCTGAAAGAGCGCATGCATGAAGAAATTATTCCTGCTGGCGGCTGTGCTGGCGTGCACCCTCCAGGTCTCCCGGGCGCAAAGCTCCGAACTGGGTATTGCACTCGGCATCTCCTCGTATAAAGGGGATATCAGCCACAGCCTGTTCCAGACCCGGTTTTGGCATTTCGCCGCCGGGGTGCACTTCCGGCGCAGCTTCAACAACCGGTGGTCATACCGGCTTGGCGGGTACTATGGCACCGTTTCCGGCGATGACTCGCGAACTTCGGATCCGTTTAATCAATTCCGGAACCTGAATTTCAAGTCAAGCCTGCTGGAAGGCCATATGGTATTCGAGTTCAACTTTTTCGAATTCCAGACAGCCAACCGCCGTAGCACCTGGACGCCATATCTTATGGGAGGGGTCTCCGTATTCAGATTCAATCCGAAAGGCCAGCTTGGCGATGACTGGTTCGAATTGCAGCCACTCGGCACGGAAGGCCAGGGCACCGCTGCCTACCCAGACCGCACCAGGTACCGGCGGCTTCAGATCGCCATACCATTCGGGGGCGGCTTCAAATTCCGGCTGGGTGAACGATTCGGGCTTAACATCGAAGTGGGTGCCCGTCGCACCTATACCGACTACCTGGACGATATCAGCACCACATACCCCGACAAGGCTGTCCTGCTGGCGGAGAACGGCCCCATGGCCGTATTATTCTCGGACCGTACGCCTGACATGAACACCGACCTCAATACAGATCGCCAGCGCGGGGATGCGGCGCACAAGGACTGGTATATGTTCGCCATGGTACAGCTCAACTTCACGCTGTCCAGAAAGTACAACGACAACTGCGAGCCGTTCGAAGGAAAACTTCGCTGACGGTACGCCGCGTTCTAACCGTTAATCTTCTATCCCGATGCGCAAGCTTATCAACTATTTCCTGCAGGGGCTGCTGGTCGCCGTACCCGTAATCGTCACCTTCTATGTGCTTATTGTCGTGGTCCGGTGGGTGGACAACCTGCTGCCGTTCCAGCTTCCCGTGGACATTCCGGGGTACGGCACCTACGACATCCCCGGCCTGGGCCTGCTGATCATCGTGGTAGTCATCACGGCATTCGGATATTTTGCCACGCACCTGGTGGCGAACCCGGTCTTTCGCATATTCGAAAAGGGTATGCTGCGTGCGCCGTTCATCAAAATTGTTTACACGGCGGTGAAAGACCTCGTGGAAGCATTCGTGGGTGAGAAGAAACGGTTCAACAAGCCGGTGCTGGTGAAGACTACCAATGAACCGGAAATGCACCGGATCGGATTCGTAACCGAGGATGACCTTACCTCCATTGGGCTGCCGAAAGGCAAGATCGCCGTTTACTTTCCCTTTTCATACGGGTTCAACGGCCAGTTGTTCATCGTACCAAAGCAGCATGTCACCGCCATAGACGTTTCCGGCACCGTAATGATGAAGTTTATTATTTCAGGCGGCGTTACGGAACTTGAAGGTGTAAATACCAATCAGGGACCAGCCGGATAGTTTGTGCCTCATAATGCGTATGCCGTCAGGGCAATCGTGGTCCCCATCACATGGAATCATGGCTGATCTTTGAAGAATTGGGCTGCCGCTTACCTTAACCTGCGAACCGAACTTATTTTTCCCTCTGTGGTGCACCGCACACAACGGGCGTGGGCAGTCGCAAGGCCCCAACGCCGGACGCCGGGCGGGCTGAACCCCGTACCTACTGCGCCGCATTCAGCTCGTGGTACAGCGTCTCCAAAAGCACCTGCCCTGCCACTTTAAGTGAGAAAGAATCGATCTGGTCCATGTTGTCACAATGCCGGTGATGACAGGACATGAAATCCCGGTTGGAAAGGTCGTAGTGGATGATATTGATACAGGGTATTCCGGCTATCTTATTCACAAAATAATGGTCGTCGACAATACCCTGGAACCTGTCATCAATAAAGTACTTCCCATAACCGGACTTCCGGGCAATCCGCCAAACCTTGTCCACCACCTCCGAAGCATATTGCATCGAGTAGCCTTCCCTGGGGAACACTGCACCGGGCGCACCCACCATATCAACCAGGATGCCGTAGCGTGCAAAATATCCGGGCTTGTGCAGGTTGCGGGACCAGTACTGCGAACCCAACCCCCAGCTCTCGTCATTGTTCTTCATGTATTCACCGTAGTCCTCCAGGTCGAAAAGGATAATGTCGATACCCAAATCGGGCTGTTCCAGCGATAGCTGGCGGGCCACCTCCAAAAGCACCGCCGTACTGCTGCCCCCGTCATTGGCGCCGTCAAACGGCTGATCGGGGTTAATGGAATCGCGATCGGCGAACGGACGTGTATCCCAGTGGCTGCAAAGCAGGATGCGATTGCCGCGTTCCGGGCGGTAGCTGCCGATGACGTTCGACAGCTCGAACTTACGATTGTTGTATGTCGTCACCACGCCCCTCTGCATGATGACTTCAAGCCCGAACGACTCCAGTTTCCGGGCCAGGTAGTTGGCACAGGCCGCATGCGCGGGTGTGCCGGGTACGCGCGGACCGAAGTTCACCTGTGCAGCCACATACGCCAGCGCAGAATCCTCGTTGAAGGAAGGTGCCGGTATGGCCTTGTGTGCCGGGGCCGTCAGCGGGGAAACCGGCGGAGATTCGCGTTCTCCGCCACATGCAGCAACCAGCAAGAGCGCCGCGATAAACCCGGGGCGTTTTAAAATCCTGAAGAATGTCATGCCGCGGCTATCCTTTTGACCAGGTGGCACCGTCCTTGCCGTCCTTGACCACGAAATTGAGCCTGGTGAGTTCGTCGCGGATCTTGTCCGAAACGGAAAAATCCTTCCGGGCCTTTGCTTCCGCCCTGATCGACAGCACCAGGTCCATCAGCCCTTCCACATCACCGTCACCCGTCTTTTCGTCAGTCCGCATTCCCAGCACTCCGAAAAGCAATTCGTCAAACAGCTTCCTGAAACCTTCTATATCAGCGGCCGCCAGCGGCCGTTCACCTGACGCCGCGGCGTTCACATGCCGGGACGCATCGAAAAGGTGTGAGAGCGCGATGGCCGTGTTGAGGTCATCGTTCATTGCATCGTAACACGCCCTACTGATTTTCGCGGCCACACTTTCCTTTCCATCACCCGGTTTGAGCCTGTCCAGTTCCTGGTAGCTGTTGACCAGCTTGGCAAATGCTTTTTCCGCTGACTGCAGCGCTTCGTTCGAAAAGTCCAGGGTACTCCTGTAATGTGCCTGCAGCATATAGAACCGGACGGTCATGGGTGAATATGCTTTCGTGAGCAACTTATGTTTCCCTGTAAAAAATTCCTCCAGGTTAATAAAGTTGCCCAGGCTCTTGCCCATCTTCCGGCCATTAATCGTGATCATATTGTTATGCATCCAGTAACGCACCGGGGCTTTTCCGCAGCTGCCCTTGGACTGGGCAATCTCGCTTTCATGGTGCGGAAAAAGCAAGTCCATACCGCCGCCATGGATATCGAAGGTATCCCCGAGGTACTTGACGCTCATCGCCGAACATTCGATATGCCATCCCGGGAATCCCATGCTCCAGGGCGAGGGCCACTTCATGATATGGGCAGGATCTGCCTTTTTCCATAAGGCGAAATCGGCTGCATGACGCTTTTCATCCTGGCCCTCCAGTTCACGGCGCTCATTACCCGCACCTGCAATCAGCTCATCCGGTATGCGGCCGCTGAGCTTACCATAGTCATTGTCTTCCCCATACTTAATCACGTCGAAATAAACCGAACCGCCTGATTCGTACGCAAGGCCTTTGTCCATGATCTTACGGATCATCTCGATCTGCTCGATGATATGTCCGGAAGCACTGGGCTCTATCGAAGGGGGCAGGTTATTCAGCACCCGCATGGCCTCATGAAAGCTGTCGGTGTACATCTTGGCCACTTCCATGGGTTCGAGTTTCTCGATACGCGCCTTCTTTGCGATCTTGTCCTCCCCGTCGTCCGAATCATCCACCAGGTGACCTACATCGGTGATGTTGCGTACATAGCGGGTCTTGTAGCCCAGGTGGTGCAGGTACCGGAACAGCACATCGAAAGTGATATATGGCCTGGCATGCCCCAGGTGGGGCGGGCCGTAAACGGTGGGGCCGCAAACGTACATACCCACGAAAGGCGCGTTTGCAGGAACGAACTGTTCCTTGTTTCTGGTAAGCGAATTGGTAATAAAAAGCGGATGTTCCATTATTTTGCGGGAGCGGTCATTTTACCTTTCTGCGGCTTGATGTGCGCAAACATATCCTCCGCCATTTCCTCGAGCGTATAGCCGGGCTTCCATCCCCAGTCGTTGCGCGCCTCTGAATCGTCAATGCTTTCGGGCCAGCCGGAGGCAATTTCCTGCCGGTAATCGGGCTTGCAGGTCAGCGAAAAGTCTGGAATATGCTTCCTGATGGCGCGGGCCAACTCAACCGGGGAGAAACTCATGGCCGCGACATTATAGCTGTTCCTGATCTTCACATTCGACAGGGGTGCCTCCATCAGTTCGAGTGTGGCCCTGATGGCATCTTCCATATACATCATGGGCAATACGGAATCTTCACCCAGGAAACATTCATAATGTCCTGATGCCACGGCCGCATGAAATATATTCACTGCATAGTCCGTGGTACCGCCCCCCGGAAGCGCCTTGTAGCTTATCAATCCCGGGTACCGGAGACTACGTACATCGACCCCGTATTTGAGGTGATAATATTCGCACCACCGCTCTCCCGCCTGCTTGCTGATGCCGTAAACCGTGGAAGGCTCCATCACGGTACGCTGGGGCGTCATCTTCTTTGGGGTTGTGGGACCAAACACCGCGATGGAACTAGGCCAGAATACCTTCAGCTTGTTCTCGATAGCGAGGTCCAGCACATTGAACAGCCCTTCCATGTTGAGCTTCCATCCGAGCTTTGGCTTCTGCTCGGCGGTCGCCGACAACAATGCCGCCAGCAGGTATACCTGTGTGATCCCATGTTCCCTGATGATCCTGGAAAGCTTGTTAAAATTCAGGACGTCCAGTTGCTCGAACGGACCCTCGGGCGCATTTCCCTTTTTAACATCGGAAGCAAGCACGTTATCATGTCCGTATCTGTTCCGCAAAAGCCCGGTCAGCTCAATACCGATTTGCCCTCCGGCACCAAGCACAAGGATCTTTTCACCCGATGACTTCATAGGGAAGCAAAAATATGGTTTTAGCGGCTAAGCGCATCCATTGGCGCGGTTGCTATATTTGAAACCCGTGCCGCCATTCCGCCAGCCAGTGACCTTCCGGGCCCTATGGGTGCTTCTTATTGCCGCGCTAGCCGCATACGCCCAGGTGGCATTCATGCAGTACGGTCTCAGGTACGATATGATCGATCAGTACCTGCCATGGCGCAGCTTTGTAGCCGACTGCCTGCGCGGATGGACATGGCCCTTCTGGAATCCGTACCAGCACTGGGGATATTATTTCAGTGCCGACCCGCAAAGCGGCGCCTGGTATCCGCTAAACTGGCTGTACGCCCTCGCAGGAGGATATACGGTTTATTTTAACCAGTTCGACTTCACCCTGCACGTGATCCTGGGTGGGCTTGGCATGTTCCGGCTTGCGCGCCACCTGTCAGGTGACGCCAGGGCTGCGCTGATTATCGCCATCACCTATATGCTATCGGGGTTTTTTACCGGCAATGCGCAGCACCTCACCTATGTGATCAGCGGCGCCTGGGTGCCGATCGTATTTCACCAGTACCTCCTGCTGTGGCGCAGACCCGGCTGGCCGCATGCCATCAGGTTCGCGCTAGCTTTTTTCATGCTGCTTTCCGGCGGATACCCGGCATTCACCATCATTGTCGCCTACTGCCTTGCATTCATGTTCCTGTCCGGCCTCTGGTCGAGACGTCACGCCCGCAACGGCATTTCGGCCTATCTGCGCGGACATGCGTTTGCCGCCCTGGCCGTATGCCTCCTGGGCGCCTTCGTGATTACTTCGGTGCTCACCAGCCTGGGATATGTCATGCGGGGCACCGCTATCCCACTGGAAGACGCGGTGTTCAACCCGTTTTCACCCCGGTGCATGTGGTCGTGGCTGTACCCGCTGTGGTCAGCACGCGAACCCGCATACTTCGACACGGATATCTCCATGTCAAACCTCTATTTCGGGATCTTTGGCCTGGCCCTTTTTATTTCCTCCATACTTACAAAGCCTGACCGTCGGCAAGTGTTCATGCTGCTGGCAGGACTGTTTTTCCTGCTGGTATCCTTTGGTGGTTACACTCCTGTGCGGGGATGGCTGTATGCATATGTGCCCTTCATGGACCTGTTCCGGTTCCCGAGCATTTTTCGCCTTTTCGCGCTGATCCCCTTCCTGCTGGTGGCTTCAGTCTTCCTGTCCCGTCTGCTGAACGGTAACCGGCAGGCACGGCGTTGGTTCGACCTGGCTGTCGGCTTGATCGGATTGTCGGGGGTATGCGCCATTGCTTATACCCGCGCGCAGGGTATCGGGCTGGAAGGCACCGGCGGACTGTTTGCCTATGTCAACAACCTGGCGCCCCTGCAGGCCATCCAGGTCCAGGCCCTGGTTACCGTGGTGCTGGCATTTGCGTGGCTGGCCCTGCGGGGGAGAATCAAGCAGGTATACCGGCCCCTGCTGGTATTTGTCATGCTCGATCTCGTGATAGCGGCGCAGCTTAACGGTCCGCTTACTGTATATGACCGTTACCGGACCGCACACATCGACGGGATTATGGACGGGTTGCCAGACAACTTTCCCAATCCCGGAAACCGTCCGTCCGCGGAATGGGGTGACAGCCGTTCGCTGGCGTCACCCTTCTGGAGAAACCTGAGCCTGCTGAGGCGCGAGCCGGGCCATGATGGCTTCAACTCTTTTCGCATGTCGGGGTACGGACAGCTGATAGAGGAACCACTGCTGATGGAAAAATATCTATCCGCCCCGCTGGCCTACCTGTCCACGAGCCATTCCTTTTATTCCGACACCATTTACGATCATGGCCATATAGCACGGGACTCATCGCACCTGTACTTCATGGCCGAAGACAGCCTGTCCGTACCGGACCCCGGCGGCGGCAGGGGTCAGGTTGAAGTGGCAGTTTTCAGGCCGGGAGACATCACCCTCGAAACCAAAACCACGGGTCAGGTGTTTCTAACGCTGAAACAGCATTTTCACCCCGGCTGGCAGGTGCTCATTGACGGTACGGAAGCACGGGTATGGAAGACCAACTACCTGTTCATGACCATCCAGGTACCCGAGGGCAGCCACCGCATCACGTATTCATTTACGGCACCGTTTATAAAGGCTTCATTTATAATCAGTTTTGCAAGCATTCTCCTTTGCCTGGCCGTCCTTGCCCTTGCGGGCAGGCGCAGCCATTCCGGATAATTTTTATCTGATATTTACCGTTACTTAGCACCGACCCTTCATGCGCCTGCTCAGGATTCTCCCCTTTATTACACTGCTTCCGCTGACCACCACCGCCCAGGACCTGGCGATTGGCGACTGGCGTGTACACCTTCCGTTCAACAGGGCCAATCACGTGTCGGAAGCAGGAAACGAGATATTTTGCGCCGCCGATGCCGGAATTTTCATCTATCATAAAGCGGACCAGAGTGTCCGCACGGTATCCAAGGTCGAGGGCCTGTCGGATGTCAACATCAGCATCCTGCGTCATAATGCCTCCGGCTCCACGCTTATCGCCGGATACGAGAATGGCAACATCGATATCCTTCGGGGGACGACCATCTTAAACATCTCCGACCTGAAACGGAAGAACATCATCGGATCGAAACGCATCAATGATATCTTCTTCAATGCCGGCTTCGCCTACCTGGCAACAGACATCGGCATATTGCTGCTTGACCTGACAAAAAACGAGATCAAGGACACCTATTTTCTCAGCTCCACCGGCGACAACAACCCGGTGCATGACATCACCACCAACGGCTCTGTCATTTATGCTGCCACGGATTCAGGAATCTACACAAGTGCCATCAACAACCCGTCCATAAATTTCTTCGGGAGCTGGAGCCAGTTGCGGGCACCTGTAGCCGGCTTCACCTACGCGGAACTTGATTGGTTCGATGGAAAGCTGGTGCTGGGAAGCCTGGAACAATCGAGCAACGACGACAGCCTGCTGTACCATGATGGAACCTGGAACGCCTTACCAGCGGTCTTTAATGACATCCGGTCCCTGCGGTCTGCCAACGGCCGGCTTTGCCTGACCGGCGGATTTGGCGTGAAGGAATTCAATTCCGCCATGTCCGAACAACAGCAGGTTGCCGGCAATAACGAATTCTCTGATATGCAGGATGCGATTCCCGGCAACCAGGGGATCATCTGGATCGCCGACAGGCAGAAAGGCCTTGTCAGGGCCGTTTCCTCCATGCAATACACACTCATTGCACCCAACGGTCCAAGGTCAGGCTTTTCGTCGGACATCCGTGTGCTGAACGGGCAGCTGTGGGTGGGCCATGCGGTGCAGGGACGGAAATGGGACAACCTGTTCACCCGGGACGGCTTTTCCACCTTCTTCGATGGGCGGTGGACCACATACGACCGCACCAATGTCACCAGCAATATCGTGGACCTGGATACCCTTTGGGATTTCATGGCTGTGGCCATCCATCCCCAAAACAGCGCACGTGTCTTACTGGGCTCTCGCGGTGCGGGGCTGCTGGAATTCGAGAACGGGAAGCCTGTGAATTACTACAATGAATCCAATAGCACACTGCAAACTGCCATCGGGAATCCGGGAAGCTGCCAAACCGGCGGCGTAGGCTTCGACAGCAACCTTAACCTCTGGGTGGTCAATTCTACCGTGGCGAAACCACTTTCCGTCCGGCGTACGGACGGAAGCTGGGAGGCCTTCTCCTTTCCCGGTGCCGTGGGAAGCGGCGCCTTCGCCGGCGAGCTGATGATCGATGCTTTTAACCAGAAATGGGTTGACTTCAATGAATCAGGTATCCTGGTGTTCGATGAAACGGGCACCATCGGGACCCAGCCATACCGGTTCCTGAAATCCGGAACGGGGCAGGGCGGACTTCCGTCCAACGACGTGCGCGCCATCGTGGAAGACCTGGACGGGCAGGTTTGGATCGGGACCACCAAAGGTGTGGCCGTGTTCTTCTCCCCATTCAGTGTGCTCGATGAAAACCTGAGCCCGGACGCGCAGCAGATCCTCATCCAGGTGGAAGACGGCACGTTCCAGTACCTGCTTGAATCCGAAACCGTAACATCCATTGCCGTGGATGGTGCGAACAACAAATGGTATGGCACTGAAAATTCGGGAGTATTCCTGCTTTCCGCCGATGACAACGAACAGATCTTTCACTTTACCGAGGACAACAGTCCGCTGCTTTCAAACAACATCTCCACCATCGGGGTCGACCAGCAATCCGGTGAGGTGTTTTTCGGGACGGAAAACGGTATGATCTCCTTCCGCGGCTATGCCACGGAGGGAAAGGATTTTTGCGAGAACACTTATGTCTTTCCGAATCCGGTCCGTCCCGACTATAGCGGTCCAATCGCCATCACCGGCGTCATGCGCAACGGGAACATCAAGATCACAGATGTCAGCGGTACACTCGTATTTGAAACCACGGCCCAGGGTGGCCAGGGATTCTGGAACGGGCGCAACTTCAACGGCGAAAAAGCGCATACGGGCGTATACCTGGTATTCTGTTCCGATGCAGACGGCGAGAATACGTGTATTACGAAATTGCTGTTCATTAATTAGCGCGGGCTTGCATGCTGCTGTGCGGGTAATAATTGTGGCCGTGGCCATAAAGCAGAAATCCTGTAGCAGCCACAATTGTAATTCCGGAAACGACCGGCGCTTAAGGACAAGCAGGGATTGGCAATATCCTGGTTGCATTGAATCTCCTATCCTCAGTCACCGATCGCTTTTTCGAGTTCCATTCCCTAACTTTTCAACCAATTCACAAAAAAACAACCTGAAATACTCACTACCTTAACACCCCCATGATCGAAAAGAGCGAAGGCATCATGCTGCGGACCGTGCCATATGCGGAAAGCAGTGTCATTGCAAGGGTGTATACCCGGCAAGACGGCCTGCAGTCATTCATCATGGGAGGCGCCAGGGGGAAGTCGGGCCAGGCAGCGCTTTTCCAACCCCTGACGCTTGTTGACCTGGTTTACTACAATAATCGACAGCGGGGGTTAAGGCGACTGAAGGAACTTTCCTGGCGTTACCACTACCGCACCATCCCGTACCGTGTAGAGAAGATCTCTATTGCCATCTTCATGGCGGAGCTGCTGTCAATCACGGTGAAGGAAGGTGAGAGCGACCCGGACCTGTTCGGCTTCCTGGAACAGGCCTTCCATATCCTGGACGGAAAGGAGACGGGCTTCGAGTCGTTCCATTTGCTGTTTATCATCCGCCTGACACGTTTCCTGGGTATTTATCCGAACGACGACTCCTTCCATGAGGGGTGTCGCTTCAGCCTGGCGCATGGCACCTATGTGCATACGGCCCCGGAGCACGACATCCAGCTGGATGCGTCACAAACCCGTTTATTTCACCGGCTGCAAAACACCTCTTTCTCGGACCTGGACGGGCTGGAACTTTCCCACGGGGACCGGGTGGCGATGCTGGATGCACTTGTGCTCTATTGCGAACTGCAGCTGCACCAGCAGATGAAAATGAAGTCGCATCACATCCTCAGGGAAGCGTTCGGATCATGAACAGGCCATTGGGGATTGATTACTTTTGATTCCGACACATGCCGGTGAAAGCAAAAGGAAAACGCAAGCTTGATTTCAGATCGGGATGGGATTACGCCCCGGCGCCCGAATCGGCAGATCACGTCACCCTTCAGGGCAGGTACGGACATTTTATCAGCGGCCGCTTTACGGAGCCTGCCGGTGGCAGGTACTTCAGGACCCTCAACCCGTCCAGCGGAAAGCCGATCGCTTCCGTGGCGCAGGCCACTTCCAGAGACATCGACCGTGCGGTCAGGGCGGCCCGTCGCGCCGCACCTGGCTGGACATCGCTGCCGGCCCGGGAGCGTGGCAAGTACCTGTTCCGGATTGCACGGCTTATGCAGGAGCAGTCACGGGAGCTGGCGGTGATCGAAAGCATGGACGGCGGCAAGCCCATCCGCGAATCGCGCGACCTGGATATCCCGCTGGCCGCCGCACATTTCTTCTACCATGCGGGATGGGCGGACAAGCTTCCCTGGGCATTCCCCGGCAGGAAACCGCAACCCCTTGGAGTGGCGGGCCAGATCATCCCGTGGAACTTCCCGTTGCTGATGGCTGCATGGAAACTGGCCCCGGCACTGGCATGCGGCAATACCGTGGTGCTCAAGCCGGCAGAAACGACTCCGCTGACGGCACTGAAGCTCGCGGAGATCATCAGCGATGCCGGCCTTCCGCCCGGCGTGGTCAACATCGTGACGGGCGGCGGCGCGGCCGGCGCCGCGCTGGTAAACCACCCCGGCATCCACAAGGTGGCGTTTACCGGATCCACGGAGGTGGGCAAGAAGATCCAGCGCGCGCTGGCCGGAACCGGCAAGCGGTATACACTCGAACTGGGGGGAAAAGCAGCCAACATCATCTTTGCAGATGCGGCGATCGACCAGGCTGTGGAAGGCATTGTTAATGGCATCTTCTTCAACCAGGGACACGTATGCTGTGCCGGTTCCAGGCTCCTGGTACAGGAGCCTGTCGCCGCCGCCGTCATCCGCAAACTCAAAGACCGGATGGAAACACTGGTGGTGGGCGATCCGCTCGATAAGAACACAGACATCGGCGCCATCAACTCCCGTGCACAACTGGAAAAGATCAGGCGCTACGTCACCATCGGTAAAAAGGAAGGCGGCACCTGTTACCAGCCCGCCTGCAAACTGCCGTCCAAAGGGTACTGGTTTGCCCCCACCCTGTTCAGCAACGTTTCGCAGTCGAGCCGGATCGTCAACGAGGAGATATTCGGGCCCGTGCTGACCATCCAGACCTTCCGGACCGTGGATGAAGCCATCGCCATGGCCAACAACACGCCATACGGTTTGTCCGCCGGCGTCTGGACCGACAAGGGCGCACGGCACTTCAAAGTTTCATCGGCACTGCGGTCCGGTGTCGTATGGGTCAATACATACAACAAGTTCGACCCGGCATCACCGTTCGGTGGATACAAGGAAAGCGGTATGGGCCGTGAAGGCGGCTTGCACGGCCTCGAGCCTTACCTGGATTTTGAAAACTGACCAGGCCGGTACAATGCGGGAATCAAAAACAAAAGGAAAAAACGATCTGCGGGTACGGGTCGCCAAGACCTACAAACTGCTGATCGGCGGTGCGCTTGTACGCAGCGAATCGGGTCGGTACCTCCGGTTAATTGATCCCCGGGGACGTCATGCAGGAAACATCTGCCGGGCCTCGAGAAAGGACCTGCGCAATGCGGTACAGGCAGCGCGCAAAGCATGGCCTGCCTGGCAGGGACTCACATCATATAACAGGGCACAAATCCTGTACCGCATGGCTGAAAACCTGGAATCGCGCGGTGAACTGTTCACGGGCCTGCTCAGGCAATACGGGCATTCATCCGCCACAGCTAAAACGGAGTTTACCAAAGCTGTCGACCGGTTGGTCTATTTCGCGGGGTGGTGTGACAAATACATACAGGTATTCAGTTCCGTCAACCCTGTCAGCGGCAACTATTTCAACTTTTCCTACCCTGAGCCGACCGGTGTAGTGGCCATGACCGCCCCGTCCACCCACGGGTTGCTGGGACCGGTTTCGATGCTGGCACCGGCGCTGGCCGGCGGGAATTGCTGCGTGCTGCTTGCCGGTGAATCATGGGGTGCCCTGGCTATCGAGTTGGCGGATGTGGTTCTGACCTCCGACGTGCCCTCAGGTGCAATTAACTTATTAACAGGCAATTACGATGAGCTGGCATCCTATATGGCCAGTCATATGGACATCAATGCCATGGTAACCGCTTCCGGTGGCATGAAGGAATGGCAGGCCCTGGGCAGGGCTTCGGCCGGCAATGTTAAGCGGCTGCACAGGCTCGGTGAGGACGATATAATCCATGGCGAGCACCCACGACTGGTGATGCAGTTGCAGGAGATCAAAACCATCTGGCATCCTGCCGGCAGCTGATCCAGGGCGGCTCCCCGATTAATAAATCAACATTTTTATGTTAAAAATCAGGCGCTTATAGCCACTATGGCAAAGTTGGAACTGGAGGATTCGTTTATATTTGCATCCAAATAAAACCGGAAAACAAAACTTAAACTTTAAAAAAAATGAAAAACACATTTTCAAGAATTCTCATGCTCTCGGCGACAGCCATGCTTTTGTCGATGAGTTCCTACGCACAAAGTCCCAGGTTCTCGGTTGGTGCAGAGGTTGGTCTCCCGATGGGTGATTTCTCTGATGTAAACGGGATCGGGATAGGTGGTTCGGTACGCTTTGAGTATCCCCTCACGGATAACATTGCCCTTTACGGCACTGCCGGATACCTGACCTTCAGCGGCAAGGACTTCGACACCGGGCTGGGCGGCACGATTGAAGGTTCAAGCCAGAATATGATTCCTGTACAGGTCGGTATTAAGTATTACCTCAACGAAGTCCAGGAAGGATTTTATTTCGATCTCGAGGTGGGGGTGCACAACATCAGTGTCAAGACACCTGATTTCGAAATTTTGGGTGTGGTGGTCGAGGGTGAAACGGTTTCCAGCACTGAGCTGAGCTATGCGCCCAGCATTGGCTACCACCTGGCCAACATCGATATCTCCGTACGCTACCAGATGGTTGCCACGGAAGGCTCCACGACGGCTTACATCGGTACACGGTTAGCTTATGTCTTTGGAGAAAGATAAATTAATCACTGCTTGCATAAAGGGGGATTCAGCAATGACTCCCCTTTTTTAATTTATCATATTTGCCATTGTCCTTCTCTGTAGCCCATGCCGCGTAAAGTCACCCGCCTCACCCTGGATCTCGACTTCGACTTCCACCTCGTGGCGGTGGTGTGCAGCCTGCGGAACTACAAGATGTGCTTTGAGCTGAATCACAACATGGGACTGGATCTCAAGCGGCGGCCCGACCTGGAGATTGCCGATCGCGACCGCAACAGGTCATTGCATGTACATTATACGACCATCGGGCCTGGCGGTGAGGAAATCGACGTGGTCGCCAACAAGGGAACGAAAGGACATTTCGTGCCTGAAAAGAAAAACATCAACTACTTCCTGGTGATCCGCAATGCGAATCACCGGCAGGCAAAAGCACTTTTTAAAAAACTCCGGTCCCAGCCGTGGCTTGAAGGGGCGTACGAGTTGGAACCTTCCCGCCTGAAATCTGCGGAGAACTTCCTGTTATTCGAATAACCACCTCATGAAAATCGTCAGGACGAAGATCATCGCCACCGCAGGACCCTCCACCGCGTCATACCCCGTGCTCCGGGAGATGGTGCATGCGGGCATGAATGTCTGCCGCATAAACGCTTCGCACGGCGACCATCAAACGCAGAAGCGCATCATCCAGGCCATCCGCCGCATCAACCGGGAACTGGATTCCCGCGTGGCGATCCTGTACGACCTGCAGGGCCCGAAGATCAGGATTGGCGAGGCACGTGACGGGGGCTTCGAGCTTGATGACGGACAGGAGGTGACGCTGACCCACCGCAAATGCCTATCGGATCCCGGGCGAATCTATATCAACTACCCCTCGCTGTACAAGGATGTGGATGCCGGTGACACCCTGCTGATCGATGACGGAAAGATCGAACTGGTGGTGCTGCGCAAGGCATCACGTGAAGTCACGGCTCGTGTCGTCCATGGCGGTCTGCTGGTTTCCAACAAGGGCGTAAACCTGCCATTCACCAAGATATCCATGCCCTCGCTTACGGCCAAGGACCGGGCCGACCTGGATTTTGCCATCAGGCACCAGGTCGAATGGATAGGCCTTTCCTTTGTCCGGAAGGCTTCCGATCTCGTGACCCTCAGAAGACGGATCGAAAAAAAGAAAGGCATTGCCCGTGTGATCGGGAAAATCGAGAAGCCGGAGGCATTGCGGGATATCGACAACATCATCGCGGCAGCGGATGGAATTATGGTGGCGCGTGGTGACCTGGGTGTTGAAATAGAGATGGAGAAGGTCCCGGTAATCCAAAAGATGCTGGTGAAGAAATGCAACCAGGCCTGCAAGCCCATTATCATCGCCACACAGATGATGGAGAGCATGACCCACCACTATCGCCCCACCAGGGCGGAAAGCAATGACGTGGCTAATGCCGTCTTTGACGGGGCCGATGCGCTGATGCTTAGCGGGGAAACCTCCGTGGGGCAGTTTCCTGTCCAGGTGGTGGAGGAAATGAAGAAGATCATCCGGATCTGTGAGGAAGAGTCCTCCATTTACAACCGCTACTTTCCGCCGATAACTGACTCCCCGTCATTCATGTCGGACTCCATATGCTACAACGCCTGCCTGATGGCAGAGCAGTCCGGATCGCGGGCCATCATCGCCATGACGCATTCGGGCTACACGGCATTCCGGATCTCCAGCCAGCGACCCAAAGCAGATATTTTCATTTTTACCGACTACAAACCGTTGCAGAATATGCTCAGCCTGGTCTGGGGGGTACGGTGCTTCTACTACAACAAGTACCAGAGCACGGACCGGTCCATCCACGACATCAAGACTTTTCTATCTGAACGCCGGCTGATCAAAAAAGGAGATTTCGTGATCAACGTGGCCAGCATGCCGCTTAATGAAAGAGGCACTGCGAATACGATTAAGCTGAGTTTGATAGACTGACCTTTCAGTGTCAGGGTAGGCGCGGCATCATTTCGAATATCATTTACAAACGGCAGCAGACAGCAGAAGCAGGCAGTCGATTGGCATCATTGCGCGCTCGTTCCTCTCCGACATGTGTCGGGGAGGAACGAGCGCGTCAATCTCTTGCTATGAAAACCCTCCAAAGACTTTTAGTTACGCCGGGTGAAATTTCTTCGACGCCCAAACCGCCAAATGTCCGTCGGGACCTCCTGCAATGACGCATCACGCATGCTCACCCATCTCCAGTGGCTGAATGCCGGTACGTTCCGAAAATCAGCAACAAAACGAAACCGAACAGCAGGAATGCGCCCACCTGGTGCGCCACCCCGAGCACGAGCGGTACCCGGTATAAAATGGTCAGCACGCCCAGTGTGAACTGGAGTGCTACCGAAGCCAGCAGCCCAATGGCACCCCACCTGAGGAACGGGGTGACGGCCTGCAGTGACCCGCGAACCTTCAGGAAGAATGCAACTGCGGTGAAAAGCAGGATCCATGCAAGTGACCGGTGGATAAACTGCACCACGGCAATGTCGTCTGCCATCGCCCGTATCCCTGTTCGATCAAATGCAGCGCCCAGGGCATCAGGCACCATGGCATCTCCCATCAGGGGGAAGGTGTTGTACACGTAACCAGCCTTCAGTCCCGCCACGAACGCACCGTAGACCAGCTGCCCCATCACCAGCAGCAGGAATACATACCCGTAGGTTCGCCAGCCACCTGGTGATGAAGCCAGGCGGCGGGGTGCCAGCATACGCATGGCCAGCAACCATGCATACCCGAAGGTGATGAAAGCCGTTACCAGGTGGATCGCAAGGCGGTAATGGCTTACGTACAGGTTCGCCGTCAGCCCGCTCTTGACCATGTACCATCCCAGGAATCCCTGGAATCCTCCCAGTGCGAAAAGCACCAGTAGCTTTCTGATCATGGACCTGTCCAGCATGCCCTTCAGCCAAAACCAGGTAAACGGCACCAGGAACACCATGCCGATAACCCGTCCCAGCAGCCTGTGAATGTATTCCCACCAGTAGATCTGCTTGAATGCGTCCAGCGAAAAGTGATAATTCAGGTGCCTGAATTGCGGGATCTGTTTGTAATTCTCAAATTCTTCATTCCATTCCCCGGGAGACATGGGTGGCAAGGTCCCGTGAATGAGCTTCCACTCGGTGATGGAGAGCCCGCTGCCCGTCAGCCGGGTGATGCCACCCACCACGACCATAAGGAGGATCAGCGCGCACCCGGTAAGCAGCCAGGCAAATACCGCACGGTGAAATGGCGGGTTTATCGACCGGGAAGCCTGCTCATGCATCATGGGGATTCTCCAAATCACGCATCACAAGCTGCGCCGTGGAGCGGCTTCGCTGTTCAAGAAGGATCTCCTTTCCGCGGGAAAGGGTTTCGATGGTCGAGGGATAATAATGCCTGATGGTATACAATTGCAGGCCGGCATTATAAAGGACACGGAAATCCTTTCCCAGCTCGCTGATCAGCACGGGCAGCTTTTCGGGTACGTGGTCGACACAAACAGAAAAGCTCACCGCCGAATTCTGCATGAGGTTGATCTTGGTCTTATGCCTGGCAAAAACACCGAAGATGGTACTGAGGTTATCCTCGGCGATAAATGAGAAGTCAGCCGCTGATATGCTGATCAGCACCTGGTTGCTCTTGAAGATGAACGAGGGCACCAGGGGCTTGGTAAGGGTATCCTTCTCTATGGTGGTTCCGGCGCCGCCGGGATTCACGAACGATTTTACATGCAGGGTGATATTCTTATTCTCCAGTGGCTTGATGGTCTTCGGGTGGATGACGGAAGCCCCGAAATACGCGAGCTCGACAGCATCCAGGTAGCTGATCACCTCCAGCTTCTGTACATCGCTGAAGTATTTAGGATCTGCATTCAGCACTCCCTGGACATCCTTCCAGATCCACACCTTTTCCGCATCAAGGCAGTAGGCAAAGATGGCGGCGGAGTAATCGGACCCTTCCCTTCCCAGCGTGGTGGTCAGTCCATCTTCCGTTCCGCCGATAAAACCCTGGGTGACCACCATGGGTGCCCGGTCGAACGTCATGGCGGCTTTCACCCTTTCACCGGTTCGATCCCAGTCTACCTTTGCCTCGCGGAACGTCGTATCCGTAACGATCAGCTCACGTGCATCCATCCACTGGTTGGGAATTCCCGCTTCCCGCAGGAATTCACTGATGATAAGTGTCGAGAGCACTTCGCCAATGGAAACCACCTGGTCGTAAAAAAAGTCGAAGCCCTTGCTCCTTTCTTCCCGCAGGATCGCGGCTGCCGCATCAAAATATCCGTGCAGCTTCTTCAACAACGCCTCCCTGCCATCAGGGAAAAGTTCACTGACCACATGCCGGTGAAACTGGTGGATATTGCTCAGCAGGCCTTCCGGGTTCTTGTCTTGATAAAACACCCCTTCCACCACCTTTTCAAGCGCGTTTGTAGTCTTATCCATGGCGGAAAAGACCACCACTCCCCGCGGACCGGGCGGATCACGCAGGATTTCCGCCACGTTTCTAACCGCGGAAGCGTCGCGCACCGAGGCGCCACCGAATTTAAATACGTATGATTTCATAAGCTCCGGGCGGCCGCCGCCCGTCAGACCGTCATTTCAGGTACTTCATCCGGCACCTTCAGCTTTCCGGCAGTCGCCTCCCTGATCTGGTCAACCGAAACACCAGGGGCGCGTTCCGCCAGGAAAAAGGATCCTTCCGGAAGGACCTCCAGTACGGCCATCTCCGTAACGATCTTCTTTATGCACCGGACACCGGTGAGCGGAAGGGTGCATTCAGTGAGCAGCTTCGATTCACCGCGCTTGTTTACATGCTGCATGGCCACGATGATATTTCTGGCACATGCCACCAGGTCCATGGCTCCTCCCATGCCCTTTACCATCTTGCCGGGAATCTTCCAGTTGGCGATGTCGCCGTTTTCACTCACCTCCATGGCGCCCAGGATCGTCAGGTCCACCTTTTGCGCCCGTATCATTCCAAAACTCATCGCCGAATCGAAGATGGAAGAGCCCGGCAACAGCGTTACGGTTTGCTTGCCCGCATTGATCAGGTCAGCGTCTTCCGTGCCTTCCACCGGAAACGGGCCCATGCCCAGGATCCCGTTTTCCGACTGCAGTACCACGTCAATGCCATCGGGTATGTAGTTGGCCACCAGCGTGGGTATTCCGATGCCCAGGTTTACGTACATGCCGTCCTTTATCTCCCTGGCAATACGTCGTGCGATTCCGTGTTTATCCAGCATAGCTTATGCGTTCTTTGGTGATACGGTTCTTTGTTCGATTCTCTTTTCATAGTCCTTGCCCTCAAAGATGCGGTGAACGAATATACCCGGTGTGTGAATCTGGTCCGGATCGAGCTCCCCGTCGGGTACCAGTTCCTCCACTTCCGCAATGGTGACCTTGCCCGCCATGGCGATCAGCGGACTGAAGTTTCGTGCTGTCAAACGGTACACCAGGTTGCCGGCCGAATCCCCTTTCCAGGCTTTAACGATGGAGAATGCCGGCTCAAATGCATGCTCGAGCAGGTATTCCTTTTCCATGCCATTGAATTTGAATTTACGTACTTCCTTACCCTCCGCGATCTCGGTACCCACGCCTGCGGGTGTATAGATGGCCGGCATGCCGTAGCCACCTGCCAGCAGGCGCGTGGCCAGCGTGCCCTGCGGGATGAGGTCCACTTCCAGCTCTCCGCTGAGCATTTGCCGTTCGAACTCCGCATTCTCCCCCACGTAGGAGGAGACCATTTTTCTGATCTGCTTCTTCTGCAGCAGCATTCCCAGCCCGAAATCATCCACCCCGGCATTGTTGCTGATGCAGGTCAACCCCTTTACGTCCTTCTTCACCAGCGCCTCGATGCACTTTTCCGGGATCCCGCACAGGCCAAAGCCGCCCAGGGCAATAGTCATGTTATCCGCGATATCGCGGATGGCCTCCTCGGCATTCTTTACGACTTTATTCATATCAGCTTCGGTTAGAATCCGAAAAAGGATTCATTGGTTACGGATTTGGATTGTTTTTCATATTTGGAGCAGTCCAGCTCGATGGAAAGCCGTCCATCAGGCTCCTCGAATTCATCAGTGGAGACATTGAGCGACGCATCATCATAGACCCTCTTCATGTAATACGCCCATATAGGCAATGCCATGTTGGCGCCCTGGCCCAGGTTGACAGTCCTGAAATGCACGGACCGGTCCTCGCAGCCCACCCAACAGCCTGAAACCAGGTCGGGGGTGATGCCCACGAACCAGCCGTCACTCTGGTTTTGCGTGGTTCCCGTCTTCCCCGCTATGGGGTTTTCGAATTTGTACTTGTACCTCAGCCGGACGCCGGTCCCGTACCGGACCACACCCTGCATAAGGTTAAGCATCACATAAGCCGTCTCCTCGCTGATCGCCTCCACCTTCTTGGGGATGAACTCCTGCAATACAATTCCGTTATTATCCTCGATACGCGTCAGGTAGATGGGTTCGGTCCATACGCCCTTGTTGGCAAAGGTACTATACGCGCCTACCATTTCATAAACCGAAAGGTCCGCCGAGCCCAGGCTGATGGCAGGCACCGGTTCCAGTTTGGTTTGAATGCCCAGCTTGTGGGCCATATCCACCACGGCATACGGACCGAACTGTTTCATCAGGTAAGCAGAGATGCAGTTTATAGATTCCGCAAGGGCCCGCTTGAGTGAATACATGCCACCGTACTTGTTGTCCGAATTCTTGGGTGTCCAGGATTGCCCGGCCTCGGTAATGATCGTCACCGGGGCATTGGGTACCTTGTAACAGGGTGAATATCCTTCCTGGACTGCAAGGGTGTACAGGAACGGCTTAAACGTGGATCCCACCTGCCGGCGACTTTCCTTCACGTGGTCATACTTGAAATGCCAGTAGTTGTTTCCGCCCACCCATGCGCGGATGTAACCGCTTTGAGGCTCCATAGACATGAAGCCTGTTCGCAGGATCAGCTTGTAGTATCGGATCGAGTCCAGGGGACTCATCAGCGTATCGATATCCCCATCCCATGAAAATACTTTCATGGGGATCTTCTTGTTGAAATTCTGCTTGATGGAATCCTCTGACAGCCCTTCGGACTTTAGCCCGGCGTAGCGATAGGACTGCTTCATGCCCTGTATGATGACCTGTGGCACCTCCCAGAAGGGATCCCTGTCCTTCCAGTGCTGGTAAAAGGTCTTTTGCAAATCACGCAGGTGCTCCGCAACGGCCGCTTCGGCATGTCGCTGCATCCTTGAATCGATGGTGGTGTAAATCTTAAGGCCGTCCCTGTAAAGGTTGTAAGCGGTGCCGTCCGCCTTCCGGTGGTCCTTGCACCAGCGGGCCAGCTCCAGCCGCAGCGATTCCCGGAAATAGGTCGCCATTCCGGTGTTGTGATCGTCGGGCCGGTAATTAAGGGACAGGGGCATCGCACGGAGCGAATCATACATATCATTTTCCAGAAATCCGTATTTCTCCATCTGGGCCAGGACGGTATTCCTGCGGGGCAGGGAGTTTTCCGGGTTCAATATGGGGCTGTACCGCGTGGGGGCTTTCAGCAGGCCCACCAGCACGGCGGACTCCTCCACTCTCAGCTCGCCAGGTTCACGGTTGAAGAAAGTACGGGCTGCCGACTTGATACCGAAGGCATTGTGTCCGAATTCCACCGTATTCAGGTACATGGCCATGATCTCCTCCTTGGTATAGCTCTTCTCGAGCCTTGCGGCGATGATCCACTCTTTGAATTTGCGCATGACCAGCTTGAACGTGGTCATGTTCTCTCGAGGGAACAGGTTCTTGGCCAGCTGTTGGGTGAGCGTACTGCCGCCACCTGCATCCTGCCTGGCAATCACCGTTTTGATCAGCACCCGCAGGAGACCCTTGATATCCACCCCCGAGTGCGAATCGAAACGAATATCCTCCGTGGCTTTCAGGGCCTCCACCAGGTTGGGTGCCAGTTGGGCAAACTGGACATTGGACCTGTTCTGGCGGTAATACTTGCCCAGGACGACGCCATCGGAAGAGTAGACTTCGGATGCCAGGCTGCTCTTGGGGTTTTCCAGCTCCTCGAATGTGGGCAGCTCCCCGAACCATCCTGCCGCGGTACCGCCGATAACCGTGAAGAAAAGGGCTACCGGTGCCAGTACCACCACCCACAGAATGAAATAGACCCTTGTTTTCCTGGATTTTTTCCGGGACATGCCTGATTATGAAAAATATTTTTCGGAGCTGAGCGATGTAAAAGTAGAAATTTTAAATGCCGCCATCCATGAAAAAACGCTGGCCGGGCCGGCTTATTATAAAAAGCGGCGACCCCGCCGTTTCCGGCACCCCGGGCTCACGGGGGCTGGACAGGCAGGGTCGCGGAATAAAAGCGCTAAAGGGTTAGGTGCAATTAATTAATAAATTTCTTCGAGGTCACCTTCACGCTGTTCTGCAGGATGACGGTATAGATGCCGGATGCCAGGTCGGAGGCGATGTCCAGGTTGTTGATCCCGGCCGAAGCCTTCATGTTGTCACCGGATGCCACCACACGACCCGCCACATCGATCACCTTGAAGTTATAAGGCTCCTCGCTGTCGT
>JAHEKC010000129.1 GCA_024638565.1 Bacteroidota bacterium | reverse complement strand
TCACCACCTCCATTGGCGCTGAGCAGCCGGTCGACCGAAGTAAGAGAAGAAGTCAGCGTTTCGCCTGGTTCCTCAAGGGCTGGTGGGAGACGTCGGTGAGGGATCTGCATTATCCCCCGCTGTTCATGAACATGGTCGTACCGCTTTACATCCTCGTATGGCTGTTCTCCGTTTACCTGAGCGGCGGCTACGACCGGCCGGTCCGCATAACGAAAGTCATCAGGGGGCTTTTAACCGGCACGGTGTTCATCCTGGTGGTATACGCCTTGTTGCCGGAACATTACCGGTTTTCACGTGCGCTGATCCTGATTGGCATGACCTGGAGTGCGTTGTCGTTGCCTGCATTCCGGGCGGCCATGCACCTGTTCGCGGGCGGTGCATTCGCGCTCAAGACGAATACGCGTAAAAGGCTGTTGATTGTTGGAGGCGAACGGGAAGGCAACCGCATCCTTTCGGTGATGCAGCAGTCCGGCGCTGACTTCACGCTCACGGGATTCGTAAGCCCGCCAGGCAGGGAGGTGCCGGCGAACTACGCCCTGGGTGACACGGACAGGCTGAAAGAAATTGCCGAGGTGTATGATGTGGACGAGATCGTATTCTCCACCCGCGACCTGTCCGCACAGCAGGTGATGGACCTCATGCTGTCGATGGATGGCCGTGACATCGAATACAAGATGGCGCCACCGGAAAGCGCCTACCTCATTGGCAGCAACTCGATCAACGAGGTAGGAAGCCTGTACCTGGTGGACCTGCAAACCATCGGTAGTCCCTCCAACAGGAGGAACAAACGGATGTTCGACCTGCTGACCTGCCTATGCTGCATTCCCGCTTTACCGTTTCTGATTGTATATGTTTACAAGCCCGGTGGATTGCTGCGCAACTGGCTCAGCGTGGTTTCAGGACGCCGTTCGTGGGTAGGCCTTTCCAGTGGTGACACCGCCGCTAAGCATGGCAAGCCAAGTGTGCTGACGCCCGCCGATGCCATTCCCGGGTCGCTGCGCGATAAAAAAACCACGGGCAGGCTGAATGTGTTGTACGCGAAAGACTATACCGTTTACCACGACCTGCGCATCATACTCAGGGCTATACGAAAACTGGGAACGGCACCTAAACCCGAGGGACATGAAAACATTGACTGAATGGTTCGAGGATTACGGTGAAAGCCACCGCAACGAGCGCAACAAGGCCATACACTATGCATGCGTGCCGCTGATTTATTTCAGCGTGCTTGGTCTGCTGTCCGGCATACCCAGTTATTCCCTGTGCCGGATACTGCCAGGTCCGCTGGAGATCCATGCCCATTTCGGAACCCTGTTGCTTCCTTTTGTTCTCCTTTACTATCTCCGCTTTTCAATTCCGATTACCGTGGGCATGGCCATATTCTCCGTGGTATGCCTGGGCATCATCGGATGGATCGACGGACTGCTGGGATGGCGGTCCTGGCAATGGTCGCTGGGAATCTTCGCGGCGGCGTGGGTCGGACAGTTTTTCGGTCACAGGATAGAAGGGAAAAAGCCTTCCTTCCTGAAGGACCTTTCATTCCTGCTCATCGGCCCGGCATGGATCCTGGCAGGCGTATACCGGAAGTGGGGGATCAGCTATTGATTTACTTATCCGGCATCACGATGGCCAGCACGAGGTAGAGCAAAAGCCCGGTTCCGAAAATGAGCAGGGCGATCAGGAAGACGAGCCGCACCACGGTCGGGTCGGTATCGAAATAGTTCGCCAGACCGCTGCAAACACCAAATATTTTTTTATCACCTTTAACGAGTCTCTTGTTCATCCTGCGTGTTTTGACAATGGTATGGCCTTAAAAGTAAAACCTTTTTCAAAATGTCGACGCGGGGTGCGGTAAAATTCCGTTTATGAAAGCCGACCTGCGCAGCGATGCCGTCAGCCGGCCGGTACCCGCCATGCTGGATGCCATGATGCATGCCGCGGTGGGGGATGACGTATTTGGCGACGATCCGTCGGTACGCGAACTGGAAACGCAAGCGGCGCGTTTGTTTGGAAAGGAGGCGGCCCTGTTCTGCCCGTCGGGCGTCATGAGCAACCAGGTAGCCCTGACACTCCTGGCAGGAAGGGACGGGAAGTTCCTTTGCAATGAGCTTTCACATGTGTACTACCAGGAAGCGGGCGGCCCGGCATACCTGGGCGGTGCCACACCGCTGCTGGTGGCACATGACCGTGGCAGGCTGAAACCGGAGCAGGTGTCGGCAGGCATCGCGCAGGATCCCGCGGTGAAGGTCGTCGTCGTGGAAAATACGGTGAACAAGGGTGGAGGCTGCTGCTATACACCCGAAGCGATGGCCGCCGTGGCAATGGCGGCGCGGGATGCAAATGTGAAAACACACCTCGACGGTGCACGGATATTCAATGCCCTCGCAGAAACCGGGGGCAGCCCCATGCAGACGGGCGCCCTGTTCGATATGGTCTCGTTTTGCCTTTCAAAGGGCCTGGGTGCCCCGGCAGGCTCTGTCCTGGCGGGCCCGGGGATCCTCATCCGTGAGGCGCGCATCCTGCGAAACCGGTTTGGCGGCGGGATGCGGCAGGCGGGGTTACTGGCGGCCGCAGGCCTGTACGCGCTGGAACATCATATCAGCAGGCTGGGAGAGGACCATGCGCATGCCCGTATGCTTGGCTCCGCGCTGTCCGGACTTTCCTGGGTGGCAGCGGTTCAGCCGGTGGAAACCAATATCGTAATGTTCGATCCGGCCCCCGGCATTAAACCGGATCGGGTTCTGGTTGTTTTACGGGAAAAGGACATTGAAGCCGTGGCATTCGGAAGCGGAATCAGGTTCGTGACACACATCGGCGTAAGCCGGGAAATGACCGAATACGTGATCCGCCAGCTGAACGCCTTGGCATTCCATGACTTGCAATCATAACAACCTGAAAATCAAATTGTAATAATTATTTGCGTTATCCCTGATGACGTCGGGATAAACCCTGTTTTTCATAAGTTTGAAAGCTGAAAAATCCAACAACTCAACTACCAGAAATACTATGAAAACGAAAATTACCGGGGTGCTGCTTGCGGCGCTGATCTGCCCGTTTTTTGCGCTTGCGCTCGATGACGGGCACGAACGGGATCCGTATGTAAAGACCTTTATCAAGAACATCCGCCGGACGCCTGACAAGGCCTACCAGCAACAGCTGCGCAGTTCCACCGCCTGGCAGGAATTCACCCAGCGGAACGGCACCTGGCATGTCCGGTTCAACGAGGAATGCGGGTTGCCCGTACGTGCCTTCGGGCAGCCGGTACAGGTGCTGCTTTCCGGAAGTCCGAAAGAGATCGCTGATGCCTTCCTGGCCAATGAACTGTCGGCGTTTAACCTTCCGTATCATGAGATCATATACAAGAGCGGATCGGAAAACGCGAAGTACCATTATGTCAACTACAAGCAGGTCCACCAGGGACTTGATATCCTGTTCGCCGACTTCCAGGTGAAGATGACGAAATCCGGGGAAGTGATGCTGTTCGGGATCGACGCGCACCGTAACGTAAACCTGAACCTGCAGCCTGCGATCAGCAAGGCAGCGGCGGAAGCTGCTGCGGTGAAGGGAATGTCGCTGGTGATCGACCAGGTGACCACGGGCGGAGATCTGAAGATCCTTCCCGTACCTGATTACAGGGAGTACGATTACAGGCTTGTTTACGAGGTTACCGTGGAGGCCACCGACGCGCAATCGTTTCCCAAGAAATACTACACCCTCGTGGACGCGCACAGCGGCCAGGTATGGTACCGGCACAGCCTGATCGATCACATGGCGCCCACCGCGCCCATAGATGTTGATATGTCTGCCACCCTGTATCCCACACATCCATACGATCCGCAGGCCGTACGGCCACTCAAGCACCAGCGTATCACCGTGAACGGGCAGCCGTTTTACACGGACGATACGGGCTACCTGGGGCTTAACAATACCTCATCGGTCACGGCCACCATCCAGCTTCGCGGGCGCTGGGCCAATATCAAGACCAATAACTCGACGCCGTCATGGACGACCACGCTCAATCCCGGCGCCAACAACCTGTCCTACGATAACCACGCCAATATCAAGGAGCTTTCCGCCTACCATGCCGTGCAGGAAGTTCATGATCATTATAAATCCCAGGCTGCCGGAACAGCTGCCGAATTTGCCATGGACTTTGTCATGGGTACCAACATCGACGTGGCCGGCTCCTGCAACGCATTTTATGATGGCGAGATCAACTTCTTCGATGCAGGTGGCGGATGCAATGCCACCTCGCTGGTGGCAGATGTGGTATACCACGAATATGGTCACGGCATCAACTATGAAGCCTATACGGCCTATGGCGGCTTTTTCGGAAACAGTGCCCTGGGTGAGGGTTATGCTGATGTCTGGGCCAATGGCATTACGGTAGATCCCATTCTCGGAATCGGCTTCTTCGCCAACAACCCCACCGGCTATGTACGGCGGTACGACATCAATAAAAAAGTATACCCCAAAGACCTGGTGGGCGAGTCGCATGCCGACGGCGAGATCATCGCGGGCGCCTGGTGGGATGTGGGTGAGAACTTCAATGACCACCAGCATCGGCAGGACCTGTTCTTTATGACCTATAATGCCGTATTGTACGAGCCGAATGGTGATGAAGGCCTGTTGTACTGGGAGATTCTTATCGAAGCATTGACGGATGACGATAACGATGGCAACATCAATAACGGGACGCCAAACTACTGCGATATTACCGGCGCCTTTGCCCAGCATGGCATCTTCGTGTCCGGTGATGTGGTAACCATCAACCACAATGACCTTTTAGTCACACCCGCTCAGCAGCCCATTACCATCAATGCGGCGATGACCAGCCTGCTGCCCGGTTCGTCGGTACAGGGTTATTACAAGGTAGACGGTGTGGGTGCCTGGAATCCGTTCAGCTTCACTTACCAGGGCAGCCTGATCTACGAGGGCGCCATCCCGGCGCAGCCGAGTGGGAGCATCGTGCATTATTATATGGACATCGTGGATACATGCGGTACGCACGTGGGTACCACCCCGGCACGGGCCGACGATCCGGTAAACCCCAACATCCCTTTCTACACGCTGGTTAATTTCAACCAGCTGCAATTTCATGATTTCGAATCCGGGTCCCCGAACTGGACAGTGGGACTGCCGGGCGACCAGGCGACCACCGGTATGTGGGAGATCGCCGACCCGATTCCGTCATACCTCGATCCGGGTCCTCCGCCGGAGGGCATGGTGCAGACCGGTGACGATCATACCGCATCGCCCGGCATCATGTGCGCCGTCACCCAGAATGCCAACAGTACCACCACTTCG
>JAHEKC010000128.1 GCA_024638565.1 Bacteroidota bacterium | reverse complement strand
CGTCGTTGGCCGTGCAGGTACCCAGGGCAGCTTCGATCTGCTGTGCAGTCGGGTTGCAGCCCAGGTTGCCACCGTTACCAGTGCAGGTGATCACAGGAGGTGTATTGTCTTCCTTCCAGGTAACAGTGACTGAGCACTGTGACTGGTTGCCGCAGCTGTCTATTGCAGTGCAGGTACGTGTCTGTGCCCAGAAGCAACCTCCGGTATTGACAGCAGGGTTTGTAACCACGCCTGGCGTGATGGCACCATCGCAGGCGTCATTGGCCGTACAGGTGCCCAGGGCAGCGTCTATCTGCTGTGCAGACGGGTTGCAGCCAAGGTAACCGCCATTGCCGTTACACGTAAGTACCGGGGGCGTATTGTCTTCTTTCCATGTAATCGTGACAGAACACTGCGACTGGTTGCCACAGCTGTCCACTGCCGTACATGTCCTGGTCTGGCTCCACCAGCATCCGCTGGTGTTTATGGGTGGACCGAGGTTTACGCCGGGCGTAATGGCGCCGTCGCAGTTGTCATTGGCGGAGCAGGTGCCTAATGCAGCGTCTTTCTGCTGCTGGGTCGGGTTGCAACCCAGGTTGCCGCCGTTTCCGTTACAGGTGATTACCGGAGGTGTATTGTCTTCCTTCCAGGTATAGACCTGCACACAGGACTTATTCTCGTTACCACAGCTGTCCGTCGCGATATAGGTCCGCTCGAGGCGCTTGTAGCAACCCGTAGTGAATACGGAGTCAACCCAGGACTTACCCACATACATACAGTTGTCCGTGGCCTGGAATGCCGATGTATCGGCAGGCGGGATAACTGAAGGATTGCAGCCAAGGTCACCGCCGGAGGGACAGTTGGTCACCAGGGGCGGGATCTGATCATTGACTGTGATGATCACATTGCAGTTGGCCGAGTTTCCGCAAACATCGAATACGGTGAAGGTGCGGGTGATGGTACCGCCACACTCACCGCCGATAAGCGGACCTGTTACACAGGTAAAGGAGTCCACATCACTTGGATCAATTGAACCGCCATTGGCCTGCACATAATTGAAAAAGGCCTGTAAGGTGGAGGGGCAATCCGGAACATCCTCTATACACTGAACGGAAAAATCATCCGGGCAGCCGATACTCGGCGGGATGGTATCCGACTCGCCGATCACGAAGGCGGTATCTGAAGCGATACAGGTCTGAAGTATGGGGTTCGTACATTGAAACACATACGCCCCGGCTGTTGAAACCCAGATACAGGAAGGATCGACGGATGACACCGAATCAATCACACCCAAAGGGCTGTATGTCGAATCCACCGTCCAGAAACAGGCGGCACCAGGTGTAGAGGACGATCCGCAAAGCATCGCATTGGTCGTCGTGCAGCTGATGTTGGCATCCGGACCGGCATCGGCCTGGATTTCGGCGAAGTTTCCGAATACCCAGGGTCCGGCACCATCCTTCATTTCGGAGGTAAAGGAAGTCGAAGAACGGGTCTTGACAAACAACGATCCGAACAGGTTGAAGCAGGGACCACCTGCGGGCTGGATGTCCAGGCCGAAGGCAGAAAAGTTAATGGCTACTTCCACCAGCTGAAGCGGATCCATAGTCGTCTGAAAGGCCGCATTTTGCGATGACAGGCTTCCCCATGGTGCAGCAGTCCTGGAAGTGGTATTGGTCCGCGACCAGATCAGGCAACTGGAATTCTGCTTTGGCGCAATCTCTATATAACCGTAGGGACCGGAATCCGTTCCCCCGTTAAAAACATTGGTCAGGAAAAAGGGCTTGGGTCCGTCAGGGAGTGCCCTGAAAGCGGCCGTATCCATGCCATTGCCGTCCAGGTCGTTTGGGTTTACCCAGATCCGTACGGAGGCCTGGGGATTGGTTCCACCGTTTGAATAGTCAATGGAAACCAGTACGTCCCCGGGTGACAAGGTCGAACCATCCGCCTTGAACAATCCGGCTGTGTGTCCGCTGTCAAGGCCGGAATTGATTATTTGTCCGTTGACGAATGAGGGATTGGTCCTGAAAATTTCGAAGTCAATATGTGCGTCTCCGGAGGTATTTCTTGTCGTGGCAAAAGCATAACCCCACAGTTCATTGGCATGCGGGCTGAATGGGTCCACAATCCTGCGAAGATGACCACCGGCATCGATAATATCATTTTTCTGTTGCACCCCACCCGTTCCAAAAGACCAGGTTTTAGGGTTGGCGCCGTTCTTGTCTTGTCCGCTCGTGAAACAGGAACTATCCTTGGCACTACCGGCCGTGTGGTTATCCCGTGCGGCCACGGCGTCCAGGTACAATACCCCGTTGTTCACCGTGAAAAAGGGAACCGACATACGGGTTGTATAGGTCAGGTTCCTGTGGCCTGATGCCTGTACGAGCGCGCCGAAATCGACCGCCGTCAGGCCGGGAGGCGTGGTCGGCTGAAGTGCGCCGCCGTAACCGAGTCCCCCGGTCGTATCGATCACGCCGATAAACCCGCAACCTAGACACCCAAATGGGCCTACGTTAGGAGGCAGGCTATCTGCCGGGTATGCAGGCCCGAACCAGTCGTCACCGAAGGAGGTCAGAGGCGTGCCTACATACAGGTAGGCATCTTCCTTGAACAATCCCAATGTAGAGTCATTGTCGCATGTGAGCAACTGGGCCTGTGATTTGAAAGGCACAAGCAATGCAAAAAGTGTCAGAAACAAAAATGAAACCATGAACTTGCTCCATGATTTCATCTCTTTTCCGTTTCGTCCGGGCAGTGATGCTGCCTTCTCGGAAAGTGCACTACAGGCCTGACAACACCGGTTAACCGTTGCTGTCATCCATTGGAAAGGGGTACTGTTTTTCATCTGAGATGGGTTTTTAAATGTAGCTTATTGGAATTTCGATTGTTAGCGATCGATTACATACCAATCCACTCCGCTCCCTTGCCATTAATTTGGCCAGGGCACACTAATCAGAATACAGAACCGCCTGGGGTTGGATTACCGGCCATTAAAAACAGGCCGTAATCATTTACATTGGGTTAATCGGTGGCGGGTTAGTGGGTAATGGTTGGTCGTTTGGGTTTTGGGTTAATCTCTTTTCGTTTATAATGTAGCTTTTATCTTTCTTTTTCCGGATAAATCCGATGGTCCGGGCACAACAGGGTATCCAAATCGAAAGCAAACTTACGGGTCAATTGCATACGGTCAAAGCTTTTTCTATTAAATTTTGGCAAACAACCCGGCTTCATGGGCCAAATCATCATTTTTGATGGAACGCCAATGGCACCGCCCCTGCCCGGCCACAACCCGCATGGCCTGCGGGTTGTGGAGCTTTAGCCCTTAATTATCATTTACTTATAACGGAATATGCAGCTTCATTTTATCTAGGTTGATGCAATTTTAACTGGCCTTTCGCATAATTGATTTCCGCTCCAAATTGTGCTAAAAGGTCGCCGCCCAGCACACCGTCTATCTCCCTCATTCCCGCCGCTTTAAGTGTTTTGTTGATATGCCCGAGATCCAGTAAAATCACCTCGTAATCACTGGCGATAACCTCTCCTAAATACATCTTTTTCAAGCGCGCGGAATAGCTTTTCATTTCACTGGTCCCAAGCCCCGTTGAAAGAGATTCGTGGACAGACGGTTCTTCCTTCAGATATTTATGGACACGGTGGATATCAAGCACGGTGCGGCTTGCACCGGTGTCGACTACCAGCCAGGCCACACGCCTGTTGATCTGTGATTTGACCAGCAGGTGTATCCCTGATTCCGGAAGGGAAACCCGTACCAGCGGGATGAGGGCAGTTTGTATGCGTTTGCGCGCTTTCATAAAAAAAGGCATCACGCGGATGCCTTTATATATACGAACTGGAATTTCGTTATGAAAGTCAAGTCCTACTGGACGCCTGCTGCATTCATTTTATCCAGGACGCCCATAACTTCCCGGACGTGCCCTGCGGAATTGCTGACCAGCTCCGCTTCGGAGTCGTCAAGCTTCAGCTCGATGATTTCCTCGATGCCATTCTTTCCCAGTTTGACCGGCACACCAAGGTAAAGGTCGCTGAGTCCATACTGGCCCTGCAGCCATGCGCAGCAGGGAAAGATCCTGTTCTGGTTACGGACAACGGATTCGACCATCTGCGCCGCGGCGGCGCCGGGCGCGTACCATGCGGAGGTTCCCATGAGGTTGACCAGCTCACCACCACCTGCCTTGGTCCGCTGGATGATGGCTTCGAGCTTTTCGGCAGCGATCAGCTCGGTCACCTGGATACCGGCTACCGTCGTGTACCTGGGCAGTGGCACCATGGTGTCGCCGTGCCCCCCCATGAGTACGGCCTGGATATCCTTGGGTGAAACATCCAGCGCATCGGCCAGGAAGGCCCGGTAGCGCGCCGTATCGAGGATGCCTGCCATGCCGAACACCCGCCTGGAATCCACACCGGCAGTGAGGTAGGCGCAATAGGTCATGACGTCGAGCGGGTTGCTCACAACGATCAGGATGGCATCAGGCGAATGCTTCATCACATTTTCTGTAACCGATCGCACGATTCCGGCATTGGTGGCAATCAGGTCGTCACGGCTCATGCCGGGTTTGCGCGGCAAGCCGGAGGTGATCACCACCACGGATGAGCCTGCAGTGGCTGCATAATCGTTGGTGGAACCCTTGATCCTGGTGTCATAAAGGTTAATGGGAGCCGCCTGCCAGATATCCAGCGATTTCCCCTCGGAGATCCCTTCCTTGATATCCAGCAGCACTACTTCGCTGCATAGTTCCTTTTGCGCGATTACGTTGGCACATGTAGCGCCTACATTCCCTGCGCCGACAACAGTTACTTTCATTGGTAAATCGGTTTTATAATTTCTGTAAAACGTTTATTACTCAAATTCCGAGGATAGCGTCGTGCCCATTCATTTAAACAATCAACCCACTACAAAGCTATCCCAGGTCCACATGCAAATCCTCAGGTATTACACGTCAATATTCGCGTACCTGGCATTGCGCTCGATAAAATCACGCCGGGGCGGTACGTCATCGCCCATCAGCATCGAAAATATCCTGTCAGACTCGGCAGCACTTTCGATGGTCACCTGGCGCAACGTCCGGTTTTCGGGATTCATGGTGGTGGCCCAGAGCTGTTCGGCGTTCATTTCGCCAAGTCCCTTGTACCGTTGTATGGCCACATTTGCTTCCTTTCCTTTTTCACCGGTCAGTTCTTCCACCGCTTTCTTCCGTTCCTCTTCGTAGCTAATGTACTTGGTATGGATCCAATGATGCCTCAGGTATTGAGTAGCTGATCTGCCAATAAGATTATCGGGGAATCGGGTGATATGGAAAGCTTCCAGTCCGAAATATGCCAGGG